>NZ_JBEZDL010000002.1:0-302000 GCF_040648295.1 Amycolatopsis sp. NPDC049159 | reverse complement strand
CCAGCAGCCACGATGGCCAGCCCCACTTGCGAACCGACTGGGCACCCATCACCCACCGAGCCAGCAGCCACGGTGGTCAGCCCACTTGCGGACCGACTGGGCACCCATCACCCACCGGGCCAGCAGCCACGATGGTCAGCCCTGCTTGCGAACCGACTGGGCGCCCTTCGCGTAGCCGTCGGCCAGGCCGAACACCTTCTGCGCGTACTCCGTCGAGTTGTTGTACGACAGGATCCCGGCCCACCAGCCGCTCGGGCTAGCCATGTCGCGGCCGCCCGCGCACAGGTAGCGAGCCGCCGCCAGGGCCGCGTCGTCGATCTGCTGGGGGTCGCCGAGGCCGTCGCCGTTGCCGTCGGAGGCCCACTTGCGCCAGGTGCTCGGGATGAACTGCATCGGGCCGACCGCGCGGTCCACCCCGGCGTCGCCGTCGTAGCGGCCGCCGTCGGTGTCGCCGATCGCCTGGACGCCCGAAGAGCCGTCGAGCGGGACGCCGATGATCGGCTTGGACGGGCGGCCGTCCGCGCCGAGGACCGCGCCCGCGTACTGGCCGTGGTTCGACTCGATGCGGCCGATGCCGGCCAGCGTCGCCCACGAGATCTTGCACTTCGGCTGGTCCGCGCGCATCGCCAGCTCGGCGTTGCCGTACGCGGACAGCGCCCGCGCCGGGACGCCGGTCACGGCCGCGACCTGGCTCGCCCACTGCGACAGCGTGGCCGGGCCGGTGCTGCGGGCCTGCTGGGGAGAAGTCTGCTGCTCGGCCCCGCCCGCGACGGCGCCACCGGCCGGGGCGACCGACCCCGGGCGGACGTCGGCCGCCTTGACCTGCAACGCGGGGATTTCGGTGGTGAGGGGGCTCGCCTCGGGCGTCGAGGCGCGCGTGACGAGCCAGATCCCGCCGCCGGCCACGGCCAGCACGGCGAGGACCACGATCAGCCGGGTGAGCACGGCCACACCGGACGAGCGCGGTGCCGGTGCGGCGGGGGCGGCTTCCTCGACGCTCGCGTCGATCGGGTCGTCCTCGGTGTTTCCGGTACTGGTGCGCACGTAACTCCGGTCCTCCAGCGTGGTGTCGACGAAGTGTCAACGAGCCCGCGCAGGTTAGCGTTACGCGGGTCGTCCCGATCGTCTCACCACACCGGATCACCCGGCCGAGTGAAAAGCGTCCCGTCAGGCGGACTTCTGCTGCCGCGCGAGGCGCGCGACGCACCAGGCCGGGGCGCTGCCGCGGCGGAGGTGCTGCAGGACGGTCATCGGACCGAGCCGGCGGCTCAGGTCGGACGGCGCGAGACCGGCCGCCCGGTAGTCGAGGGCCCGCTGGTCGAGCGGGCTGATGCCGGCGTCCCACCACTCTTCGGCCTCGGCGACGCCGCCGACCATCTGCCACCAGCCCGCGGCGGCGGTGAGGAGCTCTTCCGGCACGTCCGGCAGCCGGCTGCGCATCGCGGCGAGGTAGCCGGGGTCGGCCGACTCGACGGGGACGAACCGGGACTGCCCGGTCCGGGCGCGCTGGCCGGGGATGCCCGGAGCCTGCGGCGGCGCGTCGGCCAGCCACGCGTTCGCGATGCGGTCGACCTCCTGCTCTTCGGGGGTCTGCTCGCGCTCGGCGGCCCATTGCCGGATCAGCGCGTCCACTCCGGGATCTCCGGTCATCCCTGCCTCCTTGTAGGTCCCCGACGGACAGGGCCTGACGCCTGTCCCACGCGGTGGTGCCGCACGCACCAACCTGCACCTTGCTGAGTGGAAACTGCCTGCGTACCGGGGGTCTCCGGGGGGAGGGCGAACCACCCGATCACGCAATGTGAGCACCGTAGGGCCGGGGTGGTCCCCTTCGCCAGACCCCGGCTGCCACGAATTCGCCGACCTGCGCGTTTTCAGCCGCAATCCACCCGGATGGTCGAGTGCTGGGGTCCGAAATCCGGGATTGGTGACGTTGCGTGATTTACCGTCCGTTAACACGCACGGTAGCCACCGGCGCCGCCCGTGGCGGTGCCGGTGCGCGGGTGTCGAAGTCAGGAGAAGAGCGTCCGGAAGAACGTCACGATCGCTTCGGCGCCGTCCTTGAGCCAGCCGAGCACGCGGTGCACGAAATCGGCGGACTGGGTGGGCTGGGTGATCAGGAAGAACAGCACGATCGCCACCACCCCGACGATCAGGACCTTCTTCATGCCGCCCGACATGCGCTTCCTCCCGGCTCGCCGATCCCCGTCCCGGGAGTGGCCACCCCAATACTCTAGGGAAGGCGTGCCCGGAAGACACGCCGGTCAACCCTCGAGGAGCGCCGATGCCCCGGAACGTGCTGGTCGAGCACGACGGACCCGTCACCACGATCACGATCGACCGGCCCGCCGCGCGCAACGCCGTCGACGGGCCCACCGCGGCCGAGCTGGCCGACGCCTTCCGCGCGTTCGACGCCGACCCGGCCGCCGCCGTCGCGGTGCTGACCGGCGCCGGCGGCGCGTTCTGCGCGGGCGCCGACCTCAAGGCGATCGGCACCGACCGGGTGAACCGCACCCACCCGGACGGGGACGGCCCGATGGGCCCGACCCGGCTGGCGCTCGGCAAGCCGGTGCTCGCGGCGGTGCACGGGCCGGCCGTCGCGGGCGGGCTGGAACTGGCGCTGTGGTGCGACCTGCGGGTCGCGGACGCGACGGCGGTGTTCGGCGTCTACTGCCGCCGCTGGGGCGTCCCGCTGATCGACGGCGGCACGGTGCGCCTGCCGCGGCTGATCGGCCAGTCGCGGGCGATGGACCTGATCCTGACCGGACGGGCGGTGGAGGCGGAGGAGGCGTTCTCGATCGGCTTGGCCAACCGCTTGGTGCCGGCGGGCGAGGCGGTCACGGCGACGCAGGAGCTGGCCCGCCAGCTGGCGGCGTTCCCGCAGGCGTGCCTGCGCGGCGACCGGCTTTCGGCGCTGGCGCAGTGGGGACGCTCCGAAGAGGACGCGCTGACGGCGGAGTTCGCGGCGGCGATGGGCACGGGCGTACTGGCGGCGGAGGCGGTGGAGGGCGCGGCGCGGTTCGCGAGCGGCGAAGGACGGCACGGCAGCTTCGGCTGACCCGCATCGGCTCCCGCACCGGCCGCGGTCCGCGACAGCGGCGCAGGGCTTCGGCGGCTCCGCGCCGAGGGGGCGGTGTCCGGACCGCAGCGCAGCCGCCCTGCACCGAGCACCGGTCCGCGGCACCGACGCAGGGGCCTCCGCCAACCCGCTCCCTGCGAGGGCCGTGGCACGCCCGCGGGTGCAGCGGCTCCCGCACCGAACACGGCGCCGGCGCTTTTGGGTGCCCCGCGCCATGCGAGGGCGGTGGCCGGACCGCCGCATATCGACTCCCGCGCCGAACGCCGGTCCCCAGCACCTGCGCAGGAGCGTTGGCTGACCCGCGCTTGATGAGGTGGTAGCCGGACCGCTGCGCATCGGCGCCCCACACCGAACGCGGCATCCGCGCGGGCTTCGGCCAACCCGCGCCGGGTGGGGCAGTGGCCGGACTGCCACAGCAGCGGCCTGCACCGAACGGCCAACACCCGCGAGGGGCCTCGGCCAACCCGCTCCTGGCGGAGGCGGTGGCCGGACCGCCGCCCATCGGGCTCCCGCGCCGAAGACAGTCCGCGGCACCGGCGACGGCACCCCTGACCCGCGCTGGGCAGGCGGCCCGCACCGAAAACGGCCCGGGCACCGGCTGCCTGCGCAGGGGGTGGCCGGGCCCGCACGCATCGCGCACCGAGCGCAACGCCGACCCACACCGCGACTTCCACCGCTGCGAGGAAAGTTCCTTCCAGCGCAGCAGAGCGGACGGAAACTCACCGTGTGCGACGGCGCGTCACCTGAGGGGCTGGATCACGCGTCGGGGGCGCGGTTCCGGTCGAGCGGCCGATAAGGTCGGCGGATGGACGGCGATGTCTCCGGAGTCGTGCTCCGGCCGGTGGCCGAGGCCGATCTCGAGTTGCTCGATCGGCTGACCAACGATCCCGTCGCCGCGGGTGAGCACCAGTGGTTCGGGTGGCACGATCCCGGTTACCTGCGCCGCCGGTGGCACGAGAGCGGGATGCTCACCGCCGACAGCGGGATGCTCGTGCCCGCTCTCGGGGGGCGCGTGCTCGGCGTCGTCTCGTGGCACCGGACCCGGACCGGGCCGGCGGCCTACTGCTGGAACGTCGGCCTCGTGCTGGCCCCGGAAGCGCGGGGCCACGGCTACGGCACCGAGGCGCAGCGGCTGCTCGCCGAATACCTCTTCGCGCACACGCAGCTGAACCGCGTCGAAGCGACGACCGAGGTCGGCAACCGCGCCGAACAGCGCTCGCTCGAGAAAGCCGGCTTCACCCGCGAAGGCGTCCTTCGCGGCTACGACTTCCGGAACGGCGAGTGGCGCGACCACGTCATCTACTCGGTCGTGCGCTCCGACCTCACGCGGAACTAGGCGATCGCGCCCGCCGCGCGCAGGGCGTCGAGGTCTGTGACGCCCAGTTCGGCCAGCACGGCTTCGGTGTCGGATCCCTTGGCGCGCGGGGCTTCCGGCGTTTCCGGCGGGGTCCGGTCGAACCGCGGTGCCGGGGCCGGCTGGACCATGCCGCCGATGTCGACGAACGTGCCGCGCGCCGCGTTGTGCGGGTGCGACGCGGCTTCTCCCGGCGCCAGGACCGGCGTCAGGCACGCGTCGGTGCCCTCGGCGCGCGCGACGAGGTCGTCGCGCGTGTACTTGCCGATCGCCGTCGCGAGGATCTCGCGCAGCTTGGGCCACTGCGTCTTGTCCACGTGCAGCGGCAGCGACTCCGGGTCCAGCTCCAGGACCTTGACCAGGTCGCCCCAGAACCGCATCTCGATCGCGCCGACGGCGACGTACTTGCCGTCCGCGGTCTCGTAGGTGTCGTAGAACGGGGCGCCGCCGTCGAGCATGTTGTCGCCGCGGCCGCCGCCCCACAGGCCGGCCGCGGCCATGCCGTGCAGGCTCGTGGTGAGCAGCGCGGCGCCGTCGACCATCGACGCGTCGACGACCTGCCCGCGCCCGGACGTGGTCCGCTCGTACAGCGCCGCGAGGATGCCCATCGCCAGCAGCAGGCCACCGCCGCCGAAGTCGCCGACGAGGTTGAGCGGGGGCACCGGCCGCTCGCCCGCGCGCCCGATCGGTTCGAGCGCGCCGGCGATGCCGATGTAGTTGATGTCGTGCCCGGCCGCCGTGGCCAGCGGCCCGTCCTGGCCCCAGCCGGTCATCCGGCCGTAGACGAGCCGCGGGTTGCGCGCGTGCACCGCCTCCGGGCCGAGCCCGATCCGCTCGGCGACGCCGGGGCGGAAGGGCTCGATGAGGACGTCGGCGGTGTCGCACAGCTTCAGCACCAGCTCGACGCCTTCGGGCGTCTTGGTGTTGATGCCGACCGACCGGCGGCCGCGGGCGAGCGGGTCGGTCGGGATGCCGAGCACGTCCTCCCCCGGCTTCGCGCGGTCGACGCGGACGACGTCGGCGCCGAGGTCGGACAGGATCATCGTGGCGAAGGGCCCGGGCGCGAGACCCGCGAGCTCCACCACCTTCAGGCCGCTGAGCGGACCTGCTTTCATGACTGAGGTCCCTTCAGAGCGTGCGGGAGATGATTTCCTTCATGATCTCGCTGGTGCCGCCGAAGATCCGCGAGATGCGGACGTCGGCCCAGGCACGCGCGATCGGGTATTCGGTCATGTAGCCGTAGCCGCCGAAGAGCTGCACGCAGTCGTCGATGACCTTGTTGACCCGCTCGGTCGTCCACAGCTTCGCCATCGCCGCGCCCTGGACGTCGAGCTCGCCTTTGAGGTGCCGTTCGATGCACTGGTCCAGGAACGCGCGCGAGACGGCGGCTTCCGTGGCCGCCTCGGCGAGGGTGAACTTCGTGTTCTGGAAGTTGAAGATCGGCCGGCCGAACGCCGTGCGCTCCTTGGTGTACTCGAGCGTGAGGTCGACCGCGGCCTCCAGCCCGGCCACCGCGGTGACGGCGATGATCAGCCGTTCCTGGGGCAGCTGCAGCATCAGCTGGAAGAAACCCTGGCCTTCGGCGTCGCCGAGCAGGTTGGCGGCGGGCACGCGGACGTCGTCGAAGAACAGCTCGGCGGTGTCCTGGCCCTTCAGCCCGACCTTGTCGAGGACGCGGCCGCGGCGGAAGCCCGGCGTGTCGGTCTCGACCACGACCAGCGAGACGCCCTGGGCGCCCGCCTCCGGGTCGGTCTTCACCGCGACGACGACGAGGTCGGCGTGGAAACCGTTGGTGATGAACGTCTTGGCGCCGTTGATGACGTAGTGGTCGCCGTCGCGGACCGCGCGGGTCTTGATGCCCTGCAGGTCGGAGCCGGTGCCCGGTTCGGTCATCGCGATCGCGCCGACCATCTCGCCGCTGGCCATCTTCGGCAGCCACTCGCGCTTCTTCTCTTCGGAGGCGTACGCGCTCAGGTAGTGCGCGACGATTCCGTTGTGGACGGTCACGCCCCACGCGCTGTCACCCGAGCGGGCCTGCTCCTCGTAGAGGACGGCCTCGTGCGCGAAGGTGCCGCCGCCCCCGCCGTACTCCTCGGGGATCGACAGGCAGAGCAGCCCGACCTCGCCGGCCTTGTTCCACAGCTCGCGGTCGACCTTCTTCTCGGCCGCCCAGCGCTCCTGGTGCGGCACGAGCTCCTTCTGCATGAACGACCGCGACAGTTCGCGGAGGTCTTCGAGCTCGGTCGTGCTCCAGGAGCTCTTCGGCAGTTGCAGCGGCACGGGACACCCTCCTGCTGGAAAACATGACGATCAGCATGTAAGTTCTCTGCGGAATGTACATCCGTACCGGCCTGTAGGTAAAGCAGGGAGGCCGAAGTGACCTCGACGGCGCACCGGACCCAGGCGCAGCGACGTGAGCAGACCCGCACGGCGCTGCTCGACGCCACCATCGACTGCCTGGTCGACGTCGGCTACGCCCGCACGTCGGTGCAGGAGATCTGCGCCCGCGCGGGGGTGTCGAAGGGCGCGGTGCAGCACCACTTCACCGCGAAGGCCGAGCTGATGGCGGCCGCGGTCGAGCACCTCACGACGAAGCTGCGCCGCCGGCTCGCGGCCTCGCTGGACGAGCTGCCCAGCGGCGGGACCGGTGTCGCCGCGGCGATCGACCTGCTGTGGACCGGCTACTCGGGCACGCTCTCGACCGCCGTCACCGAGCTGTGGGTCGCCGCCCGCACCGACCCCGAGCTGCGCGCGGCCATCCGCCCGGTCGACCGCGCGCTCGGGCGCGCCACGCTGGAGCACGTCACGCAGGTCGCCGGCGAACTCCCGCCCGAGCGCGCCGAAATGCTGTTCTGGCTCACCGTGAACCTCACCCGCGGGCTGGCGCTGGACGCCGAGCTCGGCGGCGACCCGGACCGGCGGCGGCAGCTGCTCGAGGAGTGGAAGCGCATCGCCGTCCTGCTCTACCAGGACGCCGCCACTGCTCCGAGCTGACGAACCCCTTATCCGCGGCCGTCGAATCGTGGTCCAATCCCCCGGACAGAGGGGAGTCACCATGACCGCCGCTCCGCACCCTTATCCCTACGGCCCGCCGCCCGCGCGGCCCCCCGCCGATCCCGGCGGCTTCTTCCGCTTGCTCGCCGGGATGTTCGGCGCCGTGGCCGCGGCGCTCGTGGTGGCCGGGTCGTTCCTGCCGCAGACGTCGTTCGAGCAGGTCGTCGACGGCAAGGCCGAGACCAGCCAGACGATCAGCGCCTGGTCGCGGTCGTTCTCGGTCGAGCCCGGCGAGGAAGCGAAGAAGTTCTACGAGAACACCCACGTCGCGCGCTACGGGATCCCCCTCACCGCCGGCGCGGTCGTGCTGCTGGCCGGGGCCGGACTGGCCTTCGCGGGCCGGCGGCGCTCGGCGGGCCCGGGCGTCCGCGACCTCGGGCGGACGGCGCTGGTGGCCGGCGGCGCCGGGGTGGCCGGTGCGGTGTGGATGCTCGGCATGGACGTCTCGGCGACGTTGAGCTACGAGTCCGGCGAGGGCACCATCCAGTCGCACTACGCGACCGGGACGGGGTTCTGGGTGCTGCTCGGCGGTGGCGCGGTCGCGGTGGTGGCACTGGTGTTCGCGGTGCTGGCCGGCCGGCGCGCCCCCGCCACGGCCGGTCCCGGTGGGCCGCCGGGGCCCTACCAGCAGCAGTCGCGGCCGTACCCGGTGCCGCCGCAGCAGCAGTACGGTGCGCCCCAGTTCCCGAGGCAGGCTTACGGCGGCCAGGGGTACGGCGCGCCCCAGTCCCAGCCCTTCCCCGCACAGCCTCAGGCCGGGCCGTACGGCGCACCGCAGTCCCAGCCGTTCCCGGCGCAGCAGCCGCCCACCCCGGCACACGGCACACCGCAGCCCTTCGGCGCCCAGCCGTACGGCGGTGCACCCGCGCAGCCGGCTTCCGACCGGGCCGAGGACGAGCCGGTGTCCGGCGACCTGTCGTCGCGGCTCGACGACGCCCACGGCGGCGCGACCCAGGCGCACCCGCCGCCGAAGCAGGAGCCGACCGAGCCGACGTACCAGCTGCCGCCGTTGAACCCGCCCAATACATGAAAGATATTCACATCAGACTGGACATCTGACGTACCGACGGTATGGTGTACTCGTCGGTAACCCCTGCGCGGCGTCGCGCGGACTCCGGACGCCGTGGAACGGAGACGTCATGACCAGCACGACCCCCGCGAACGCCGTCGAAGACACGCCTTTGCCGCCGACCGTCGGCGGCGTCGCCGGGGCGCCCGGCTCGGCGCGGGCGGCCCAGCTCGTCGCCCGCGTGGCCGGTGGCGCGGACTCGGCGCCGATCCGGATGCGCGCGCCCTTCACCGGGCGGCCGATCGCGACGCTGCCCCAGGCCACCGACGCCGACGTCCGCTCGGTGTTCGCCGGCGCGCGCACGGCCCAGCGGGCCTGGGCGGACCGCTCCCCCGCCGAGCGCGCCCGCGTGCTCACCCGCCTGCACGACCTCGTGCTCGACCGCCAGGACGAGGTGCTCGACCTGGTCCAGGTCGAAGCGGGCAAGGCCCGGCTCGACGCGTTCGACGAGGTCAGCGCGACCGCGCTGGTGGCGGCCTACTACGGCAAGCACGCGGCGAAGTTCCTCGCCCCGCGGCGCGTCGCCGGCGTCATCCCCGGCCTGACCCGCGCCGGCGAGATCCGGCACCCCAAGGGCGTCGTCGGGATCATCTCGCCGTGGAACTACCCCCTGGCGCTGACCGCGATGGACGTCCTGCCGGCGCTGGCCGCGGGCAACGCCGTCGTGCAGAAGCCGGACAACCAGACCGCGCTCTCGGCGCTGTGGCTGCACGAGCTCGCCGAAGAGGCCGGGCTGCCCGCCGGGACCTGGCAGATCGTGCTCGGCCGCGGCTCGAAGATCGGCACCGCGCTGGTCGAGGAGTCGGACTACCTGTGCTTCACCGGTTCCACGCCGACCGGCAAGGAACTGGCCGGGCAGGTCGCGAAGCGGCTGACGTCGTACTCGCTGGAGCTCGGCGGCAAGAACCCGATGATCGTGCTGCCCGACGCCGACGTCACCAAGGCCGCGACCGGCGCGGTGACCGCGTGCTTCTCCTCGGCGGGCCAGCTGTGCGTGTCGGTCGAGCGGATCTACGTCCACGAGGACATCCGCGAGGAGTTCACCCGCGCGTTCGTGGCGAAGACCGCGGCGCTGCGGCTCGGCGGCGCGCTCGACTACCAGGCCCAGATGGGGTCGCTGACGTCGGAAGACCAGCTCGCGACGGTGTCGGCGCACGTCGAAGACGCCCGCGAGAAGGGTGCTTCGGTGCTCACCGGCGGGCGTCCCCGGCCCGACCTCGGCCCGCTGTTCTACGAGCCGACGGTGCTGTCCGGCGTCACCGCGGGCATGCTGCCGTTCGCGGACGAGACCTTCGGGCCGGTCGTCTCGATCTACGGCTACACCGACGTCACCGAGGCCATCGACCGGGCCAACGACACGCCGTTCGGGCTCAACGCCAGCGTCTGGTCCCGCAACGGCCGCGCGGGCTGGGAGGTCGGCGCGCGCCTCAAGGCCGGCACGGTCAACGTCAACGAGGGCTACGCGGCGACGTTCGGCAGCGTCGGCGTGCCGATGGGCGGCATGAAGGACTCCGGCGTCGGCCGCCGCAACGGCGCCGAGGGCCTGCTGAAGTACACCGAGTCCCAGTCGATCGCACTGCAGCGCGGGCTCGCGCTGCGGCCGCCGCGCGCGGTGCCCGGTTCGCTGTGGTCGCGCGGGATGACGTTCGGCCT
Organism: Amycolatopsis sp. NPDC049159; assembly: GCF_040648295.1. NCBI lineage: Bacteria > Bacillati > Actinomycetota > Actinomycetes > Pseudonocardiales > Pseudonocardiaceae > Amycolatopsis > Amycolatopsis sp. NPDC049159. The sequence continues at coordinate 291,794 of NZ_JBEZDL010000002.1, read as the reverse complement.
CAAGGCACTGCGCCGCCTCCCCCGCTGACCCCTGCCGCAGGTTCTCGTGAGTGTTCAGGGCGGTTCTAACCGCCCTGAACACTCACGAGCGGCCCTACGCGTGTTCGGCGGCCGGGGCGGTCAGCAGGCCCCGGTCGTAGGCGATCGCCACGGCCTCCGCGCGCCGGCTCGCGCCCAGCTTCGCCATCACCCGGGACAGGTGCACGCTCACCGTCTTCTCGCTGATGTAGAGCTCCTCCCCCACCTGCCGGTTGGTCCGGCCCAGCGCCACGCGCTCCAGGACGTCGCGCTCGCGGTCGGTCAGCGGGTCGGTGACCGACCGCGCCGGGGCCGCGGGTTCGACGCCGGCCAGCTCGACGCGGGCGCGGTGCGCCAGGTCCCGGACGGCGTCACGCAACGGGATCGCGCCCAGCCGGTTCGCCACCGCGTGGGCCGCTTCGAGCGCGGCACCGGCGTCGGCGTCACCGGCCAGCAAGGCCTCGGCTTCGTGCCAGCGGCAGACCGCCTGCTCGTAGACGGCGCCGTAGCCGAACGCCTCGGCCGCGACCGTCCACTTCGCCGCGTCGCCCCGGCCGGTCAGGCAGGACGCCGCCGCTTCCAGGCGGGCCAGCCAGGCCCGGCCCTCCGGCCCGAGCTCGCCCGAGCGCGGCTGCCCGACGACCGAGCACATCCGCCCGTGCGCCAGCATCCGCTCGCCCGCCGCCACCGCCGCGTCCACCGCCGCCGAGTCGCCGCGGACCCGGGCGTCGGCGGCCAGCGCGGCCGCGGCCGAGACGCCGAGCGCGGCCACCCGGATGCCGGCCAGCAGCCCGGGTTCGATCCGCTCCAGCCAGCCGATGAGGTCTTCGGTCCGGCGCACCGCCTCGGCGTGCTCGCCCCGCCAGTACGCCAGCTCGACGCCGGAACCGCCCACCGCCAGCGGGATCTGCATGTCCGCCGTCCAGTGCTGCCGCAACCCGGCGACGAGCTTCGCCGCTTCGTCGAACCGGCCGCGGCCGACGAGGAACAGCGACCAGATGGCCAGGATCCGCGCGGCGACCGCGCTGGACACCCCGCGCCCGGCCCGCCCGGCGCTCTCGTCCGGCCAGTCGCCCATCAGGTAGCGCAGCATCAGCTGCCGCGCCCGCAGCTCCAGCCCGTAGACGCTCCAGCTCAGCCCGGCTTCTTCGGCGCGGGCGACACCGCGGGCGGCGTGCGCCAGCGCTTCGGCGAACTCGCCCTGGTCGTCGTGGCTCAGCGCCAGGAAGTAGGTCGCGCGGATCTCGGTGTTGAGCGCCCCGGCGTCCCGCGCCTTGCGTTCGGCCTGCCGCAACCGCTCGCGCGCCTCGGCGGCGTCGCCCGCGGAGTCGGCCAGCGTGCCCAGGGTGACCAGCGCCGACGCCTCCGCGCCCGCCGCGCCGGCCGCCTGCGCGTCGGCGACCGCGGACAGCGCGCTGTCCAGCGCCTCCTCGGGCTTGTCGAGGATCCGCAGGAACCCGGCCCGGCTGGCCAGCACCCACGCCCTCGTGCCGCTCGGCCCGCCGTCCTTGACCAGGTCCCACGCCCGGTCGATGGCCGCCGTCGCCTCGTCGAGCGTGCCCTCCAGGGCCAGCAGGGACTCGGCCAGCCGCCGCCACGTCTTCGCCGCGCGGTCCACCGGTGTGTCCGGGGTCAGGGCCCGGGTCGCCGAACGCGCGAAAGCCGCCGCCCGGTCGGGCTCGCCGGAGGTGCCCGCGAAGTACGAGGCCTCGTGCAGCAGCCGCAGCTCGTCGTAGCCCTCGGGCCGGTCCGCGGCCGCGACGGCGTCCCAGATGGACAGTGCCTGTTCGACGTGCTGCAGCGCCGACCCGGGCGCGCCCAGCTTCTCGGCCTCGTCCATCGCGCGCAGCAACGCCGGCAGCGCGGTGACCAGGTCGCTGCTCTGCAACGAGTGGTAGGCCAGCTTCGCGTCGTGGCCGCGGCCCTGCGGCCGGGCCTGGATCCGCGCGGCGTACGCGGCGTGCGTGCGCGACCGCTCCCCCGGCAGCAGATCGCCGTACACCGCTTCCTGCAGCAACGCGTGCCGGAACGTGTAGGAGCCATCCGAGAGCACCACGAGCACGTGGTGCTGGACGGCTTCGCGCAGCGCCTCGTCGAGCTCCAGCTCCCCCAGCGCGGAGACCTCGGCGAGCGCGCCGTGCATCACCGGCTCGTTGGCCACCGAGATCACGCGGACCACCCGGCGGGTGTCCGGCGAGAGCCGCTCGAGCCGGGACAGCAGCACCTCGGCCAGCCCGGCGGGCAGGTCGTTGCACTCGGTCTTGGTGGCGAGCAGTTCCTCGGCGAAGAACGGGTTGCCCTCGGAGCGGCTGACGATGTCGGCCACGACGCCGGCCGCCAGCGGCTCGTCGGCCAGCGCCTCGACGAACTTGCGGGCGTCGGCGGCGCCGAAGGGGTGCAGGTCGACGCGCTCGACGGTGGCGAGCCGGACCAGTTCGGAGAGGAGGCCGCGCAGCGGGTGGCGCCGGTGGACGTCTTCTTCGCGGTAGCTGCCCACGACCAGCAGCCGCTGCGCGCGCAGCCGGCTCAGCAGGAAGGACAGCAGGTTGCGGGTCGAGGCATCGGCCCAGTGGAGATCCTCCAGCAGGATCACCACCGGGCGCGACTCCGCGACCTCGGTCAGCACCCCCAGTACCGCGTCGAACAACTGCAGCTGACCGAGGTCCTGTTCCGGCCGGGGACGCACCATGGTCTCCCGGTCGTTGGAAGTCATCGGCGGGTGCTCCGCCGCCCGCGGCTCCTCGAAACCCTGCCCCTGCGGCAGCAGCCGCCCGAGCGCGGGCCGGGCCCGCACCGCGGCCGCGACCACCGCGTCCGTCGCCACGCCGAGGGGGGCGAGCGCCTCGGCGAACGGAAGATAAGGAAGACCGCCTTCGCGGACGTCGATGCAGCGGCCGGTGAGCACCAGCGCACCGCAGCCGTCGACGTGCTCGCCGAGCGCGGTCAGCAGCCGGGTCTTGCCGACCCCGGCGTCCCCCGAGAGCAGCACCGCGCCGGCTTCGCCACGTTCAGCCCTGGCGAAGGCGGCGCGGAGCCGCCGCATCTCGTGGGTACGGGCGACGAGCGGGATTCCGGAGCCGAGTCGGGGCACGAGGAGCATTGTTGCCTACCCCACCGACAATCTCGCGGGGGTTTGGGTGGCGAAGCCCCCAACCTGGGGCGAAGCCCCGGATGTCACCGACAGTTTCCGACCGCTTATCGCCATCGACACCATCTCGCCGCCCCCTTACCGGGCGGTCTCGCCGACGCCCGCGGTCTCCCGCGTGGCTTCGCGGCGCTCCTGCGCCGGTACGTCGACGTCGGTGCGCCCGGCCCGGAAGTGGCGGGCGGCGCGACGGGCGCGGATCGCCCAGGCGCTGCGCCCGGCCTTCCGCAGTTCCTCGGCCCGGTAGGCCGCTTCGGCCCGGACCGCGTCGAGCATGAGATCGCTGTGCATCGTGTTCCCCTTGGTTCCCGAGTTCACCGGTTGGTAGGACTCAGGTTCGTCCTGAGGGGGCGGCCCAGGCATCGGGTGATCACGCAGCTCTGGTCGGCAAAAGACCCCTTACTCCCGGTCGAGCCCAGCTCGGCGGGGGTAAGGGGTCTTTGTGGACTGCCTCAGTCGTGCGTGTGGCCGCCGGTCCGCACCGCGGCCAGCAGCCCCCGCCAGCCCGACGCGGGCAGGCGGAAAGCACCACCTTCGGGGTCCTTCGAGTCGCGCACCGCGGCGCCGCCGTCGACGAATGCGACCTCGACGCAGTCGTTGCCGCCCCCGCTGTGGCTGCTCTTGCGCCACCGCGCCCCGGACAGATCTGCTTCCATGGTCCCCACTCCTTACTGTGTCCTCGGTTCCAGATGGTGCACCGGAGCCGGAACGGCAGCCTGTTCGGCGAACCGTCCGGCGGCCTCGGCGATCAGATCCACCGAGTCGTCCGGCTTCAGTGCGGCCGCGCGCAGATGGTCGAACATCAGCCCGTAGCGCCGGACGTCTGTGGGTTCCTCCAGGTAGAGGCCGCTGGACGTGCTGTCGTCGACGTAGACGACGTCCGGGTCGGCCTGTTCGGGGAAGCCCATGATGAGGAAGGGGCCCTCCATACCGGGGTGCGCGCCGGCGCCGAACGGCACGACCTGGACGGTCACGTTCGGTTTCTCGGCGAGCGCGACCATGCGGTAGAGCTGCTCGGCCATCACCTCGGGGCCGTCGACCACCCGGCGCAGCACGGCCTCGTCCATCACCGCCCAGTACTCCGGCGGCGGGGTTTCCGAAAGCAGTTCCTGGCGCGCCATCCGGGCGGCGACGCGGCGGCGGATCTCGGCGTCCTCGGCGTCCGGCCGCAGCGCGCGGATCACGGCGCGGGCGTAGCGCTCGGTCTGCAGCAGCCCGGGCACCAGCAGGGCCTGGAACGCGCGCAACGAACTCGCATCGGCTTCGAGCCCGACGAAGGTGCCGGTGAAGACCTCGTTGTAGGCGTGCCACCAGCCGCGCTTGCGGGCCTCCCTGGCCAGCTGGACGAGCGCTTCCTGCTCGTCGCCGGTGATGCCGTAGAGGGCCAGCATGTCCCGCGCGTCACGCGGGGTGACGCCCACGTGGCCGGTCTCGATGCGACTGATCTTGGAGGCGGAGCATTCGAGCTTTTCGCCGACCTCGTCGATGGTCAGGTCCGCGGCTTCCCGCAGCCGGCGAAGCTCGCCCGCGAGCCTCCGGCGGCGAACCGTGGGGCTCTGTCCCCTTGCCATCGCGCACCTCCGGATGTCGACGGCGTCGTAGCCGTTCGGTCGCTGCCAGTATCCAACCACGGCGGTCGTGCAATAACACCGGCACTATTCCCGCCCGGCCGTCCGGGCGGAAATCTGCAATTTGCAGAATGCTCTTGTATGCTCACGGCCTGCACTGCCCAGGACGCGAGCGGGGCCCGGCGGCTCCCGCCCCAGTTCCCGCCCGGCCCTGTTGAGCAGCGTAGACGATGGATCCGCGGCTCGCCGCGTGATCATCGGGAGAAGAGGTCCGGGGCTGTCCCCCGATCGGCCCCGGCCCTCTCCCCCCGGTCGGCTGCCTTTTGCGGCGGGGGAAATTCCGCCAATTTGTCGCCCGTAGGGGTGATTTCCGGGCCGCGTTCAGAGGACGCGCAGAAGTCCTTCTTGGACGACCGTCGCGAGGAGCGTGCCGTCCTCGGCGAAGAACCGGCCCGTGGCCAGGCCGCGGGCACCGGACGCCGTCGGCGAAGCGCTGTCGTAGAGGAACCATTCGTCGGCGCGGAACGGCCGGTGGAACCACAGTGCGTGGTCGAGGCTCGCGCCGAGCACCTTGTCGGTGTCCCAGTACACGCCGTGGCGCGCGAGCACCGAGTCGAGCAGCGTCATGTCCGAGGCGTAGGTCAGCACGCAGACGTGCAGCAGCTGGTCCTCGGGCAGTTTCCCGTCGGCGCGCATCCACACCTGGTTGCGCGCGGGCCGCTCGCCGGTCTCGCGGGTGACCCACGGCGGCTCGTTGACGTAGCGGACGTCGATCGGTCGCGGCCGGCTGTGCGCGCCGATCGCGTAGCCCTCGGCGCGTTCCATGAGCGTCGGCAGCGTCTCCGGCGCGGGGATGCCCTCGGGCATCGTCTCGGCGTGCTCGATGCCCGGCTCGTCCTTCTGGAACGACGCCGAGAGCGAAAAGATCGCCTTGCCGTGCTGGACCGCGACGACCCGGCGGGTGGTGAACGAGCGGCCGTCCCGGATCCGGTCGACCTCGTAGACGATCGGCACGCTCGGGTCGCCACCGCGGATGAAGTACGCGTGCAGCGAGTGCACCCGGCGTTCCTCGGGGACCGTGCGCCCGGCCGCGACGAGCGCCTGGCCGGCCACCTGCCCGCCGAACACGCGCACCGGCGAGTGGGCCGGCGAGACGCCGCGGAAGATGTTCTCTTCGATCTTTTCCAGGTCGAGCAGGGCGACCAGGCGATCGAGCACGGGCTGGCCGCCACCGGGCTGTTCGAGTTCGGTGGCGGCCGTCCTGGCCATTTCAGTCATGGCTGGAGCCTATGTGCTGCGGGGGTAGGACGTCCCTTATGCGTGGTCGTCTTCACCGAGGCGGTGCACGTGGATGAGGTTCGTCGACCCCACGGTGCCCGGGGGCGAACCGGCCACGATGACGACCAGGTCGCCCTTCTGGTACTTGCCCATCTCGAGCATGGCGTGGTCGACCTGCTGGATCATCTGGTCGGTCGAGTCCACCCGCGGCACGATGTGGGTGTTGGTGCCCCACGTCATCGACAGCTGGCTGCGGACGCAGTCCTCCGGTGTGAAGGCCAGCAGCGGCAGCCGCGTGTGCAGCCGGGCCAGGCGGCGCACGGTGTCGCCGGACTGCGTGAAGGCGACCAGCGCCTTCGCGTTGAGCCGCTCGCCGATGTCGCGGGCGGCGTAGGAGATCACGCCGCGCTTGGTGCGCGGGACGTGGGTCAGCGGCGGCACGATCGGCGAGTCGGTCTCGACCGCCTCGACGATCCGGGCCATGGTCTGCACGGTCTCGATCGGGTACCGGCCGACGCTGGTCTCGCCGGACAGCATCACCGCGTCGGTGCCGTCGAGCACCGCGTTCGCGACGTCGGAGGCCTCGGCGCGGGTCGGCCGGGAGTTGTTGATCATCGACTCGAGCATCTGCGTCGCGACGATGACCGGCTTCGCGTTCTCGCGGCAGATCTGGATGGCGCGCTTCTGCACCAGCGGGACCTGCTCCAGCGGCAGCTCGACGCCGAGGTCGCCGCGCGCGACCATCACCGCGTCGAAGGCCAGCACGATGGCTTCGAGGTTGTAGACGGCTTCGGGCTTCTCGATCTTGGCGACGACCGGCAGGCGCCCCTTGCCGACGCGGTCCATCACCTGGTGGACCAGGTCGATGTCGGCCGGCGAGCGGACGAAGGACAGGGCGACGAAGTCCACGCCCAGCTCGAGGGCGAACTCGAGGTCTTCGATGTCCTTCTCGGACAGCGCCGGCACGGAGACGTCCATGCCGGGCAGCGAGACGCCCTTGTTGTTGCTGACGGGACCGCCTTCGGTCACCTCGCAGACCACGTCCTGGCCCTCGACGCCCTTGACCACCAGGCCGACCTTGCCGTCGTCGACGAGCAGGCGGTCACCGGGCTTGGCGTCCCGGGCGAGGCCCTTGTAGGTGGTCGAGACCCGGTCGTGGGTGCCGGCGACGTCTTCGACGGTGATCCGGACGATGTCGCCGTTGTGCCACTCGACCGGCCCGCCCGCGAACGTGCCGAGCCGGATCTTCGGGCCCTGCAGGTCGGCGAGGACACCGACCGCCCGGCCGCTCTCGGCGGCGGCGGTGCGGATGAGGTCGTAGACCTCCTTGTGGTCGCCGTGGCTGCCGTGGCTGAAGTTCATCCTGGCCACGTCCATGCCAGCGTCGACGAGGGCCCGCATCTTCTCCGGCGTAGCGGTGGCGGGGCCCATGGTACAAACGATCTTCGCGCGTCGGCTCACGTTCGCACAGCGTAGTCCCTCTTCGGGCGTTCGTCTGTACCGATCCCGAAAAGTTCAGAGAAACTGTTCAGAAACCCGCCCCGTCCAGCTGGTCAACGGCGGGGTTGCTCGCTGGGGCCGACCCGGTCACGGGCCCACTCGTTGAACTCGCGCACCTGCCGCCACGCCTTTTTCACCCGATCGAGCGCCCCTCGTTCGTGCAGGACGTCGTCGGGCTCCCAGCCTCGGACGGCGTAGACCGAGCGGTAGCGCAGCAGGTCGAGGCGGGGGTGCTCGGCGTCGAAGCCGCGGGGCTTGGACTTGAGCCGGTCGCCGCGGACCTCCCAGCCGGTGCGTTCGAGCTTCTTGAGGATCTTCCCGAGCGCTTCGCCGTGCAGCTCGGTGTCGACGGCCTTCCGGAACCGGGCGATCTGGTCGGTGGCCAGGTGGAAGCAGCCACCGCCGACGCGCAGGCCCTCGGGGCCGACCTCGACGTAGTAGGCGCCGCCGCCGCGGCCCTGCTCGATCACGCCGCCGCAGTGGGTCTTGTACGGCGTCTTGTCCTTGGCGAAGCGGACATCGCGGTACGGGCGGAACACCTTGGGCTCGCCGAAGCCGTCCGAGAACTCGGGCGCGAGCTCCGCCAGCAGCGCCTCCATCGGCGCGCGGACGTCGGACTTGTACGTCTCGACGTGGTCGTCCCAGTAGGGCTTCGAGTTGTCCTCGACGAGGCCGTCGAAGAAGTCGACGGCGTACTCGCCGAATCCGCTGAACTTCACGGGGAGGAACGATAAACGGGGACACCGACGGTTTCCGCGCCGGTGTCCCCGGGGTCGGAACCCGGTGCGGCCGGCGCACCGCGCGCGACCGGCCGCACCGGGAGCCCTACTTGGCGACGGCCGTGATCAGCTCGCCGTTGGTCGTGTCGCCCGACAGTTCCCAGAACATCGCGCCGCCGAGGCCCTGCGTCTTGGCGTAGGAGACCTTGCCGGCGATGGTCGAGGGGGTGTCGTAGCTCCACCAGTTGCTGCCGCACTTGGCGTACGCGGTGCCGGCGACCGTGCCGGTCGACGGGCAGGACGTCTTGAGCACCTTGTAGTCCTCGATGCCCTGCTCGTACTTGCCGGGCGCCGGGCCGGTCGCGGTGCCGCCCGGTGCGCTCTGCGTGACACCGGTCCAGCCGCGGCCGTAGAAGCCGATGCCCAGCAGCAGCTTGCCCGACGGGACGCCCTTGCTCTTCAGCTTCTGGATCGCCGCGTCGGAGTAGAAGCCGGCGGTCGGGATGCCGCTGTAGCCGGTCAACGGCGAGTGCGGGGCCGTCGGGCCCTGCGCGGCCCAGGCGCCGAAGTAGTCGTAGGTCATCACGTTGTACCAGTCGACGTACTGGGCGGCGCCGCCGTAGTCGGCCGCTTCGATCTTGCCGCCGCTGGTGCCGTCGGCGGTGATCGCCGAGGTGACGAGCTTCGAGCCGAACTTGGCCCGCAGCGCGCCCATCAGGTTCTTGTACGCCGCCGCGCCGCTGGTGTCGCAGCTCAGGCCGCAGGAGTTGGGGTACTCCCAGTCGATGTCGATGCCGTCGAAGACCCCCGCCCAGCGCGGGTCGTTGACGAGGTTGTAGCAGGAGTTCGCGAACGCCGCCGGGTTCTGCGCCGCCTGCCCGAAGCCGCCGGACCACGTCCAGCCGCCGAACGACCAGAGCACCTTCAGCCCGGGGTGCTTGGCCTTGAGCTTCTTGAGCTGGTTGAAGCTGCCGGCGAGGGGCTGGTCCCAGGTGTCGGCGACGCCGTCCACGCTGCCCGCGGCGTCGTAGGTCTTCTGGTAGTCGGCGTAGGCGTCGCCGATCGCGCAGCCGCCGTTCGTCACGTTGCCGAACGCGTAGTTGATGTGCGTCAGCTTGCTCGCCGAACCCGACGTCTCGATGTTCTTGACGTGGTAGTTGCGGTCGTAGACACCCCATTCGGTGAAGTAGCCGACCACCTTGCCGACGGAGGCTTGCGCGGTCTCGGTGGCGGCGGTGGCGGCCGGGGCGGTCGCGGCCCCCGCGACCAGGCCCGCGGCGGCCGCCGCGGTCAGCAGCGCCGAGAAGCTCTTCCTGCGGAAACGGGACATGCGTTCTCCCTCCGGAGAATTACTCACGGCGACGGTGCCGGAGTGGTGGGGACCACACCACCGTAAGTGGACTAGACCACTAGGTCAATGGTTCAGACCAAGCAGCCCGGTGGTCGGTACGTGCATGCCTTGACAGGAATATGCCCGCGGAGCACATTTCGGGGGTGATGCAGACCTTCGAGGTGCTGGCCGAGCCCCGCCGCCGCACGATCCTCGACCTCCTGCGCGATGGCGAGCGCTCGGTCGGCGAGCTGGTCGACGAACTGGCGCTCAGCCAGCCCGCGGTGTCGAAGCACCTGCGGGTGCTGCGGGAAGCCGGCCTGGTGACGGTGCGCGTGGCGGCCCAGCGCCGGTGCTACGCGCTGCGGCCCGAGCCCCTGGCGGAAGTCGACGCGTGGCTGGCGCCCTACCGGCGGTTCTGGGGCGAGCGCCTCGACGCGCTGGAGCGGCGCCTGGACTCGACCGACCCGCGCTGACCGGCGGGCGGCTCGAACGTGATGCCGCGCTCGGCCGCGCGGCGCTCACCCCACTCGTACAACGCCGTCAGCGCGGGCCGCAGCTCCTCCCCCACCGCCGTCAGGTGGTACTCGACGCGCGGGACCCGGTCGTCGAACTCCACGCGGCGCACCAGCCCGTCCGCCGCCAGCTCGCGCAGCTGCTGGGTAAGCATCTTCTCGCTCACCCCGGGCACCCGGCGCCGCAGTTCGCCGTAGCGGTGGGCGCCTTCCTTCAGGTGCGCCAGGATCACCGGCTTCCACTTGCCGCCGATCAGGTCGACCGCCAGCTCCGTCGCGCAGTGGTACCGCTTCATGACGCTCTCCCTACGCACCGGAAAGTACGTGCTTGCCCCCGCCACCCCGCCGCTGGTTGCCTGGCCGGGTGATCGTCGAATACCTCCGCTACACCGTGCCAGAAGCCGCGCGGGCCGACTTCGAGAAGGCCGCGGCCGGGCACCACGTCGAGCGCGCGCCCGGCCGGTACCTGGTGCGCGCCCCGTCGCCGTTCGGCGGCATCGAAGGCTTCACGCCCGAAGGCGAGCCCGAACGCTTCGAAACCACCACCCCCTCCCTCTACGACTGGGCCGGCGGCCGCGAAGCCCTCGTGCGCCTGCTGACGATCTTCTACGGCCACGTCCTCGAAGACCCGCTGCTCGAACCGGTCTTCCGCACCATGGACCCGCACCACGCCGAACACGTCGCCGTCTGGCTCGGCGAAGTCTTCGGCGGGCCGCCCGCCTACACCGGAAGCCACGGCGGGCACGCCCACATGATCGGCCGCCACCTCGGCCGCGCCATCACCGAGCCGCAGCGCCGCCGGTGGGTGTCGCTGCTGCTCGACGCCGCCGACGAGGCCCGGCTCCCGGCCGACCCCGAGTTCCGCGCGGCCTTCGCCGGCTACGTCGAGTGGGGCAGCAGGCTGGCCGTCGTCTTCTCCGCCCCCGGCGCCCGGCCGGACCCGCACGAACCGGTCCCGCGCTGGGACTGGCCGAGGCCACCCTGGCCGACGGGCGGGGCCTAGCCGCATAGTGAGGGCAGTCGGAAGGAGGCTGCCGTTGATCCGGGTGGACGGCCGGACCCTCCGGTGCGCGGACGTCGTCACGGCGGCGCGCACCGAGGGCCCGCTGGGCATCGACGTCTCGATCGCCGCACAGCGCGCGGCCGAACACGCGTGGAAGCTCGCAGAAGACCTCAGCACGCGCCGCGTGGTCTACGGCCGGACCACCGGTGTCGGGGCCAACAAGGACGACGCCGTCGAGAGCTCGACGGAGCACGGCCTTCGCCTGCTGCGCAGCCACGCGGGCGGCAGCGGCGACGTACTGCCGCCCGGGCACGTCCGCGGGATGATGCTGATCCGGCTGAACCAGCTGCTCTCCGGGCGGTCCGGGATCAGCCCCGAACTGATCGGCGCGCTCGCCGAAGCCGTCCGCACCGGCGCGCTGCCGCTGGTGCACCGGCTCGGCGCGATCGGCACCGGCGACCTCGCACCCCTGGCGGAGACGGCGCTGGCACTCACCGGCCAACGGCCCTGGGTCACCGGGCACGTGCCGCCGGTCCCGGTGCACGCCGGCGACGCATTGGCGTTCATGAGCAGCAACGCCGCGACGCTCGCCGAAGCGACCCTCGCCGCGATGCGGCTGGACACGCTGACCCGGGCGAGCCACGCGGTGGCGGCGCTGACGTACGTCGCGCTCGACGGCAACCCCGAGGCGTACGCCACCCCGGTGCACGAAGCGCGGCCGCACGCGGGGCAGGTCGCCTGCGCCGCGGAGATGCGGCGGCTGCTCGGCATGCACCAGACGCCGAAGCCGGGACGCCGCATCCAGGACCCCTTCGGGCTGCGGGCGTTCCCGCAGGTGCAGGGCCCGGCGCTGGACGCGATCCACTACCTGCGGGACGTCCTCGCCGTCGAGATCAACGCGAGCACCGAGAACCCGATGATCTCGACGGTGCACGGCGACGCCTACCACCACGCGCACTTCCACACCGCGTACGTGTCGACGGCACTGGACCAGGCCCGCGCGACCGTGCACCAGGTGGCGGAGCTGTCGGTGGCGCGGCTGGGCGACCTGGTCGAGCCGGAGTTCACCGGCCTGCGGCCGTTCCTCGCGGCGGGCCCGGCGGCCAGCTCGGGCGTGATGATCCTCGAGTACGTGGCCCACGACGCGCTGACCGAGCTGCGGCAGGCGGCGCTCCCGGCGACGCTCGGCACGGCCGTGGTGTCCCGCGGCATCGAGGACCACGCGAGCTTCTCGACGCAGGCGGCCCGCGCGGCGACGGCGGCGTGCGCGGCCTACCAGCAGGTGCTCGGCTGCGAGCTGGTGGCGGCGGTCCGCGCCCTGCGGATGCGCGACGCGGACCTGGTCGACCTGCCGGTGCGCGACGCGTTCGAGCTGGCGTCGGAGGTCCTGGACCCCAGCACCGACGACCGCCCCCTCACCGACGACATCGCCGCCGCGGTGGGCGTGCTGGACCGGCTGGCCCGGATCTAGCGTGAACCCGAGCCGACGCCGTGCGGCAGCGCCCCTGAACGCGCGGAGGGCCGCCCCGGACTCTCGGAGCGGCCCTTCGCGGGGAACTCAGCCGAAGAAGACTTCGGCTTCCTGGTAGCGCTCGGCCGGGACGGTCTTCAGCTCGGCCGTCGCCTCGGACAGCTTCACGCGGACGATGTCGGTGCCCTTCAGCGCCACCATCACGCCGAAGTCGCCGTCGGCCACCGCGTCCACCGCGTGGAGGCCGAAGCGGGTCGCGAGGACGCGGTCGTACGCCGTCGGGGTGCCGCCGCGCTGGACGTGGCCTAGGACCACCGCGCGGGACTCCTTGCCGGTGCGGTGGGCGATCTCGTCGGCCAGCCAGGTGCCGATGCCGCCGAGGCGGACGTGCCCGAAGGCGTCCTTCTCGCCGGTCAGCAGCCGCTCCTCGCCGCCCTCGGGCAGCGCGCCCTCGGCGACGACGATGATCGGCGCGTACTCCTTCTCGAAGCGGCTCTCGACGTAGGAGACGACCTGGTCGACGTTGAAGTGCCGCTCCGGCACCAGGATGACGCTCGCGCCGCCGGCGAGGCCGGAGTGCAGCGCGATCCAGCCGGCGTGGCGGCCCATGACCTCGACGACGAGGGCGCGGTGGTGCGACTCGGCGGTGGTGTGCAGCCGGTCGATCGCTTCGGTCGCGATGGAGACCGCGGTGTCGAAGCCGAAGGTGTAGTCGGTGGCGCCCAGGTCGTTGTCGATGGTCTTGGGCACGCCCACGACGCCGACGCCGTCGTCGGTCAGCCGCTTCGCGACGCCGAGGGTGTCCTCGCCGCCGATCGCGATCAGCGCGTCGACGCCCTGGTCGGCCAGGACCTTCTTGATCTTGTCGACACCGCCCTCGACCTTGTACGGGTTGGTGCGCGAGGACCGCAGGATGGTGCCGCCGCGGGTCAGGATGTCCTCGACGTCGTTGAGGCCGAGCGGACGGCTGTCCCCGGTGAGCGGGCCGTTCCAGCCGTTGCGGAAGCCCACGAAGTCCCAGCCGTGCACCTCGATGCCCTTACGCACCACACCGCGGATGACCGCGTTGAGCCCCGGGCAGTCGCCGCCGCCGGTCAGCACACCGACACGCATGAGAAGCCTCCGTCTGTTCTCTGGAGATGACAGTCACAGTTCGTCGTCCGCCAGCGTAGCGGCTCGCGTCTTGATCGGTGCAGGCCGTACCACCTGCCGAATCGGTCCGACTCGCGCCTGTGCTACCTTGGCGCCGTGCAGCGCTATTTCTGGTTTACGAAGCCGGCCCCGGGTGGGCACGGCGGCGTGAACCTGCGCTGACCACCACCCCGAGCCGGATCTCCAACCGGCTCGGCGAGTCCCCCGCGGGTCGGTGTCCACCAGGAAGGAACACCCCCGCCATGACGCTCTCGGCCGGCCCCGCCACCATCGGTGACCTCGACGCCGCGCGCACCACGTCGATCAGTCCGCTCATTTCGCCCGCCTTGCTGCGCGAAGACCATCCGGTCGACGCCGCCGTGGCCAAGGTCGTGCGCCAAGGGCGCGCCGAGACGGTCGACATCCTCGAAGGCCGCGACGACCGGCTGCTCGTCGTCGTCGGGCCGTGCTCGGTCCACGACCCCGCGGCGGCCCTCGACTACGCCCGCCGGCTGGCCGCGAAGGCCGAGGAACTGCGCGGCGAGCTGCACATCGTGATGCGCGTGTACTTCGAGAAGCCGCGCACGACGCTGGGCTGGAAGGGCCTGATCAACGACCCGGACCTGGACGGCACGTTCGCCGTCAACAAGGGCCTGCGGCTGGCGCGGAAGCTGCTGCTCGACGTGTCCGCGCTCGGCCTGCCGGTCGGCTGCGAGTTCCTCGACCCGATCACGCCGCAGTTCATCGCCGACATCGTGACGTGGGGTTCGATCGGCGCGCGCACGGCGGCCAGCCAGGTGCACCGCCAGCTGTGCAGCGCCCTGTCGATGCCGGTGGGCATCAAGAACTCGACCGAGGGCGACGTCCAGGTGGCGATCGACGCGACCCGCGCGGCGGCGGCGAGCCACGTGTTCCCGGGCATCAACACCGACGGCCTCGCGGCCCTGCTGACGACGTCGGGCAACCCGGACTGCCACGTGATCCTCCGCGGCCACAACACAGGCCCGAACTACGACGCGGCGACGGTGTCGGAGACGCTGGCCCGGCTGGCGAAGTCGGGCCTGCCGGAGCGCGTGATCATCGACGCTTCGCACGGCAACAGCGGCAAGGACCACGTCCGCCAGGGCGCGGTGGTGAGCGAGCTGGCGGCGCGGATTTCGTCCGGCGAGCGCGGGATCTCGGGGCTGATGATGGAGAGCTTCCTGGCGGGCGGCCGGCAGGACCTTTCGCTGGGGCACGCGGAGCAGCTGACTTACGGCCAGTCGATCACGGACGCGTGCCTGGCGTGGGACGACACGGCCCCGCTGCTGGACGAGCTGGCCGAGGCCGTGCGGGCGCGCCGCTGAGAGGTCCCCGGCCTGGGGGTCCCCCGGTTTTGACGTTACCGGGGAGCACCGACAATTCCGGGCCCCGTGGAGGCCGGTGGCGCGAACGGTCCGTTCGCGCCACTCGGGGATGTCCGGGAGTGCCGGTGGGGTCGCGAATGACTCATTGGGGACGTGTGAGGTCTCCTATGAGTCATTCGCGGCGTTCGTGAGGCGACCGCGCGGCCGAGGTGAGCGGGCCGGATCGAGCGAGTTGAGCCGGACCAGGCGAGCCTGGGGCGGACCGGGCGGGCTGAGCCGGAGCGGGATCCGACCGAGCGCGGCCGAAAGCGAGCGCGGTCACAGCAGCCGGGACCCGAGCGGGCCGGCGGGCGGCCGGCCGACCGGGCGGGCCAGGCTGGCGGACCGGGCGGGCGGGTCAGGTCGACCGGGCGGGCTGGGCGGGCGTGCCGACCGGCGGGCGGCCGAACGGGCCGGACCGACCGACCGGGCGGGCTGGGCGGGCGTGCCGACCGGCGGGCGGCCGAACGGGCCGGACCAACCGGGCGGGCTGGTCGGGCTGGTCGGGCTGGTCGGGCTGGTCGGGCTGGTCGGGCTGGTCGGACCAGCGAGCCGAACCGAAGCAGGGCGAGCGAGCCGTAACGGACCGGCCGAGCAGAGCGAAGGCGGGGCCAAAGCAAAGCGAGCCCGTGCCCCTGCCAGGCGGTAAGGGACCAGACCCGGCTCGGCTGGGCCGGACCAGGCGGGCCAATCCGAAACCCGAGGCGGGCGCAGCCCCGGGTGAGCCGGACCGGGCAGGGCGAGCCGAAGCCAGGCGGGGGCGGCCAGGGCGAGCCGAAGCCGGGCTGGGGCGGCCAGGGCGAGCCGAAGCCGGGCTGGGGCGGGCCGAGCCGAGGCGAGGGACCCAGACCGGGACCGGGGCAGGCCAAGGCGAGCAGGGGCGGATCAGGCAGGCCGGACCGGGGTCAGCGGCGCGGGAAGTACTCCTCGATGATCTCCCACCGGGCCAGGTTGTGCTTCGCGTCCGCCAACGCGTCGTGCTGGTCCGTCGGCGCCGCCGGGAGCTTGGGCTTTCCCGCGTCCTCCCAGCGCTGGCGCAGGTCCCTCGTGAACCTCGGCAGCTGGCGGGGCAACGCCGGCATCGGGCCCCACAGCTGGGCCAGCGCCACGTGGTCGTACGCCGCGAACCAGGCCCACAGCTCGATGCCGCCCGGGGGTTTGCCGAAGAACTCCAGCAGGTCGGTGCGGATCTTCTCGCGGCTTCGCCACGCGCGGTCGGCCGGGGACGGGAGCTTGTCCAGGACGTTGTCCCGGACCCACGGGCCCGCCTTCGCCGGGTCGAACTCCGTCGAGACCGCGTAGAACTCGCGGCCCCGCTCGTCGACGACACCGATGGAGACCAGGTCGATCGTCACGCCGTCTTCGATGAACTCGGTGTCGTAGAAAAAACGCACTGGTGAACAGTAGTGGGTCAGCCGACCTTGGAGTCCGGCACCCGGGCCGCGTCGCGGGGAGCGGGCTGCGCCGGCACCTTCGGCTTGACCCCGGCGGCCTCGGCGGCCAGCAGTTCCTTGGCCTTCGCCGCGTAGATGTCGACGTACTCCTGGCCGGACAGCTCCATCAGCGCGTACATGATCTCGTCGGTGATCGACCGCTCGATGAAGCGGTCGCCCGCGAGGCCCTCGTAGCGCGAAAAGTCCAGGGGCTTGCCGAAGCGGACCTCGAGGCGGCGGGGCCACCACATCTTGGAGCCGATGGGGTTGACCTTGTCGGTGCCGATCATCGCCACCGGGACGACCACGCCGCCGGACTCCAGCGCGATGCGGGCGACGCCGGTCTTGCCCTTGTAGAGGCGGCCGTCCGGGGAGCGGGTGCCCTCCGGGTAGATGCCGAGCAGGTGGCCGGCCTTGACCAGGCGGGTCGCCGTGTCGAGCGCGGCCTGGGCGGCGTTGCCGCCGGAGCGGTCGATCGGGAACTGGCCGACGCCGGTGAAGAACCACTTCTTGAGCAGGCCCTTGAAGCCGGGCTCGGTGAAGTACTCGGACTTGGCCGGGAAGGTCACCTTGCGCTTGACCCGCAGCGGCATGAAGAACGAGTCCGCGACCGCCAGGTGGTTGCCGGCGAGGATCGCGCCGCCGGTCTCGGGGATGTTCTCCGCGCCGACGACCTTGGTCGGCCACAGCGTCTTGAGCAGCGGTCCGATGAATACCCACTTCATGAGCCAGTACAGCACCGGTGCCTCAGTCCTCCATCGCAGCTCAGCCCCATTCACCCGCGCGGGACAGCCTACGAACCCGGGTGGCCGCCGCACAACGGAGACCACCCGGTTACCGGCGGGCAGCGATCGATCTCACAGCGAATTCCGGGCCCGGGCGGAGCCCCACAACGCCCGCGACCCGTGAGAGCATGGACGGATCCACCGCTCACACGGAAGGCGATCGCATGGGCGTGCTCGCCGGCGCGGAACCGTTCGGCCACACCGGTTCGGCCGACACCGGGTTCCTGCTCTGCCACGGGTTCACCGGTACCCCGGCGAGCATGCGGGCCTGGGGTGATCACCTGGCCGGCGCCGGGTTCACCGTGCGCTGCCCGCTCCTGCCCGGCCACGGCACCCGCTGGCCGGACCTCAACCGCACGACGTGGGAAGACTGGTACGGCACGGTCCGCGAAGCGCTCCTCGAGCTGCTCTCGACGTGCAAGACGGTCTTCGTCGGCGGTCTTTCGATGGGCGGCACGCTCACCCTGCGCCTCGCCGAGGAGTTCGGTGACCGGATCGCCGGGATCGTCCTGGTCAACCCGTCGGTGACGCGGCTGAAGTGGGACACGAAGCTGCTGCCGGTGCTGGGGAAGATCGTGCCGTCGGTGCCGGCGATCGCGAACGACATCAAGAAGCCGGGCGAGACGGAGCTGGCCTACCCGCGCACCCCGGTGCGCGCCGCCGCGAGCCTGGCGAAGCTGTGGGCCGTCGTGCGCGCGGACCTGGGCAAGGTCACGCAGCCGGTGCTGCTGCTGCACTCGTCGGTCGACCACGTCGTCGAGCCGGTGAACTCGCAGCTGGTGCTCGACGGCGTCTCGAGCACCGACGTCACCGAGGTCGTGCTGGAGAACAGCTACCACGTGGCGACGCAGGACAACGACGCCGAGGTGATCTTCACGCGTAGCGTCGAGTTCGCGAAGGCGCACGCCGCACAGCCTGAGGAGACCGCATGAGCCGGGGGAAGGACGGGCCGGAGGACGTCGACGCGACGTTCGCCGAAATCGTCGCCGACCTGCGTGCCGACGGGTTCGGGCTCCCCGAAAACGACACTGCCGACACGGCAGGCGCCGCGGAGACCCCGCAGACCGGCACGGCGACCGAGCAGCGGAAGGCGCCGGAGCGGCCCGCCGAGCCGCCGGCCGCGGACCCGGCGCCGCCCGAGGCGGGCTGGCGGTCCGGGGGCACGACGTGGGACACCACGATGTTCTCCGACGACCCCGCGGGCGACGACGAGCACTACGTCCCGCCGGAGCCGCCGCCGCTGCCGCGGCCGAAGATGGGCGCGTTCCTCATCCTGCTGCTGTTCCTGGCCGGGCTGTTCCTGCTGATCCTGCCCGGTGCGATCGGTGTCGGCCCGACGGTGGCGACCCCGCTCGGCATCCTCGCGCTCGCGACGGCGCTCGCGCTCCTGCTGCTCCGCGTCCGGCAGGGACCGCCGCCCGGCGCCGATCCCAGCAACGGCGCCCAGGTCTGACGCGGACGGCGATGCGCATCGATTTCACCCCTTCGCGGCGATCGACCGTCGGCGCGGAATGGGAGCTCGGCCTGGTCGACCGCCGCAGCGGCGAGCTGTCCTCGGTGGCGGAGCGGATCCTCGACGCCGTCCGCCCGGACGGCGCCGCCGAGCACCCGAAGATCAAGCAGGAGCTGCTGCTCAACACCATCGAGATCATCACCGGCGTCTGCGAGACGATCGCCGAGGTGAAGGCCGACCTCAGCGAGTCGCTCGACGTCGTGCACGGCGTCGCCGACCCGCTCGGCGTCGAGATGTTCTCGGCCGGGACGCACCCGTTTTCGAACTGGTACCAGCAGAAGGTCACCGACAAGGAGCGCTACGCCAAGCTGATCGACCGGACCCAGTGGTGGGGCCGCCAGATGCTGATCTACGGCGTCCACGTGCACGTCGGGGTCGACCACCGCGAGAAGGTCCTGCCGATCCTGGACGGGCTGCTCAACTACGCGCCGCACCTGCAAGCGCTGTCGGCGTCCTCGCCGTACTGGGGCGCCGAGGACACCGGGTACGCGTCGAACCGCGCGCTGATGTTCCAGCAGCTGCCGACGGCCGGGCTGCCGTTCCAGTTCCGGAAGTGGGCGGAGCTGGAGAACTACGTCGAAGACATGTTCACGACCGGCGTGATCGACCACTTTTCGGAGATCCGCTGGGACATCCGGCCCGCCCCGCACCTGGGCACGATCGAGATGCGCGTCTGCGACGGGCTGCCGACGCTGGAGGAGGTCGGCGCGATCGCGGCACTGACCCAATGCCTGGTCGACGACTTCAGCGAGCGCCTCGACGACGGCGAGATCCTGCCGTCGCTGCCGCCGTGGCACGTCCAGGAGAACAAGTGGCGCGCGGCCCGCTACGGCACCGATGCGATCGTCATCCTCGACGCGGCCGGGCGCGAACGGCTCGTGACCGACGACATCGCCGACCTGCTGGACCGGCTGGAGCCGGTGGCCCGGCGCCTCGGCTGCGTCGCCGAGCTGCGCGACGTCGAGACGATCCTGCAGTACGGGCCGAGCTACCGGCGGCAGCGGGCGGTCGCCCAGGCGCACAAGGGCAGTCTCAAGGCCGTCATGGCGTCGCTGGTCGCCGAGATGCGTGACGGCATCTCTAAGGGTCAGAGCCCGTCGAGCTGACCGCGCAGCGTGCCGGGCCCGAGGGTCGACGCGCCGAGGGCTTCGACCCGGCCGCGCAGCTCGCGGTCCGCCGTCGCGACCAGGATCCGGGCGCCGGGCTGCTTCGCGACGACCTCGACGATCTTCGAGTCGCCGTCGGTGTCCGCGGCGACGACCTCCACGCCGGGCACGCCCGTGACGTGCTTGGCCTTGCCTTCGACGACCAGGACGATCCGCGGCCACCACGTCAGGGTGGCGTCGTCCGGGTCCGGGACGCCGGCCTCGGCCAGCTTCGCGAGCTGGTCGCGCAGGCGCTCGGCGGCGCCGTGCCGGTCGCGCCACCAGCCGTCCGGGCGCGAGCCGACGACGTTGGCGCCGTCGACGACGAGGACGAGTTCGCGCCCGACGCGGGCGGCCAGGTCCGGCCAGGCGGCCGCGAAGTCGCGGTGCAGGGGGTAACCGGGGACGTCTTCGGGGTCCACCCAGCGCACCTCCGCGCTCTCGGTGTTGGCGACCCGCGCCTCGGCGCCTTCGGCGAGGGCGAGCACGGTGGTGTAGCTCCAGTCCCCGTGGTCGACCACGGAGGCGGAGACGGTCCGGAAGGCTTCGGCGGGCACGGAGGCCTCTTCGAAAGCTTCGCGGGCGGCCGCGGTGAGCGCGGTTTCGCCCGCCTCGATCGCCCCGCCGGGTAGCGCCCAGGTGCGGCCGTGGTGCACCCACCAGGCCCGCCGCTGCAGCAGGACGCCGCGGGCGGGATCGACGAGCAGGAGCCCGGCGGCGCCGTAGCGGCCCCAGTGCAGGTGCCCGCAGGAACACTTGACGAAGACGCTCGCGGACTGGTGACTCACTCGTCCAGCCTGTCACAATTCGCGGCGTGACCCGGTTCGACCAGCTCAAGCCCACCTTCTGGGACCGCGGTCCCGGCGAGCCGCTAAGCGCCCGCACCTTCGCCCACGCCGGCCGCGAGCTGGGCGTCCGCCTGCCGATCGAACTGGGCGAACTGCTGGGCCTGCGCAACGGCGGCACGGTGGCCGGTGCGTTCGACGCGTTCCCGACGAGCGAGCCGACGTCGTACAGCGGGACGCACGTGCCGTTCGACCGGCTCCTCGGCGTGGGCGGGCGGCTGTCCATCCTGGACTCGCCGTACCTGTGCGCGGAGTGGGGCCTGCCTCGCCGGCTCGTGGTGCTGTCCGGCGACGGCCACACGTGGGTCGCGCTGGACTACCGCCGGTCTTCGGAGCCATCGGTCGGGTGGTTCGACGTGGAGCTGGAGTCCGAGCTGGCGTTGGCGCCGACGTTCCGGGCGTTCGTGGAGGGGCTGGTGCCGTCGGGGAGCTTCCCGGAGGAGTGACGGCGGCCGCCGACGACCGCCCAGTGTTGTGCCGGCGAGCAGCACGACCGCCAGTACGGGCCCGGGACCAGGGGCTTGAGCAGGACCTGGGCCACCGGCAGCAAGCCGCCGAGCCGATCACGATCCTCACGGCCGAGAGGTGCCCCGGCATCCCGGCGGGCGGGTGACCACGCTCGTGGGCCCACCCCCGACCACCACGCTATCGGGAGCCACCGACGATTCCGGAGTGCTGAGTCAGACCGGGGTCTTGGCCGCTTCCAGGGCCAGCGCCGCCGCGCCGACGATCGCCGTGTCGTCGCCCAGGTGGGCCGTGCGGATCCGGGCCAACGGCCGGTGGCGGGCGCCCGTGATCGCGCCCGCGTAGTGCTCGCGGGCCTCGTCCAGGAACAGGGGCGCCGACTCCGACACTCCCCCGCCGATCACGATGATCTCCGGGTCGAACACGTCCGCCACCAGGGCCAGGCCCTCGCCGAGCCACTTGGCCAGCTCGGCCATCGCCAGCTGGGCGATCGGGTCGCCGTCGCGGGCCGCGCCCGCCACCCGGCGGCCGGTCACCGAGCCCGGGTCGCCCGCGACCTGCTGGGCCAGCACCGTCGAGCGGCCCGGGTGGCGGGCCAGCAGCTCCACCGCCGTCGCCGCCAGTGCCGTTCCGCTGCAGTAGCGCTCCCAGCAGCCGTACTTGCCGCACGGGCACGGCCGCCCGCCGCGGACCACCGTCAGGTGACCCAGTTCGGGCGCGACGCCGTACGCGCCGCGGAACAGCTTGCCGTCCAGCAGCAGGCCCGCGCCGATGCCGGTGCCGAGCGCCACCAGCGCCGCCACGTGGGCGCCGCGGGCCGCGCCGAAGCGGTGCTCGCCCACCATCGCCGCGTTGACGTCGTGCTCCAGCAGCACCGGCAGGCCGACGCGCTTTTCGATCCGGTCAGCGACCGGCGCGCCGCGCCACGCCAGGTGCGGCGCGAACATCACCGAACGGCGGTCACGGGCCACGAACCCGGCCACGGCGAGGCCGACACCGGCCACCTCGTGGCGGTTGCGCAGGTCTTCGACCACGCCGGCGATGGCGTCCTCGAGGGCGCCTTCCTCGCTCGGCGTCCCGACGCGGGCCGTGTCGAGCAAGGAGCCGCGCTCGTCCACCACGCCGGCCCGGACGCTCGTCCCGCCGACGTCCACCCCTATCGTCCGCACTCAGTTCTCCCACTCGTCGCGCCTGCGGACGGCGATGTGCTGCACCCGCACCGACACCGTGGCGTCCGCCGGTGGCCGCGGCGCGGGCCGGAACCCGGGCATGTGCACGCCCTCGTCCGGCTCCCACCGGTCCGCCAGCACCGCGCGCAGCAGGGCGACCAGCTGCGCGAGCTGCTCGGCCACCTTCGCCACCAGCTCGGGGCGCTCACCTCGCACCACGGCGACGATCGCACACAGCGGGCACCAGCCGCACGCCGAGCCGTCCGGTTCTCCCTCGTCAGGGGTGCCGTGGCCGGCCGCGACCACGTCCTGGAGCCAGGGCGCGGCCTTCTCGACGACCATCTCGACGAGCAGGCGGAGCTCCTCCACGAGGCGCGGCCCGTCCGTGGGTTCCTCTTCGCTCACCCGCGTCCCCGGTTCCCGGCCAGGCTCACGACCAGGCCGTCGGCGTCGGATTCCGCACCGGTGATCCGGCACGGCCGCAGCGACTCCGGCAGGGCGATGAGCCTGCGGAAGCCGTCCACGGTGATCGCCAGGTCGTCGTCGACGCGGGCGAGGTCGACCTCGGTGTCCCGCGTGAGCGGGATCGCGACGCGCAGCGTGTACCCGTCCGGCGTCCGGCGGATCCGCAGCAGCGGGGTGACCGGGGTGCCGTCGCCCGCCAAGGGGTCGCCGTCGCGGTACAGCTCCGCGGCGATCTCCAGCAGGGCGGGCAGCCCGACCGGTTCGACGGCGCGGTGCTCGACGCGGGACACCCGCGCGAACCCGGCGCCGGCGAGTTCGGCGAGGACGGTGTCCTGCTGGGCGCGGCGGGTGCGCAGCCAGGAAGCGGCGCCCCCGCGCCAGAACCCGGGCGCCGGCATCAGCCGGTTGGCGATCAGGCCGTCGACGGCGATGCCGCGCAGGGCCAGCGAGCTGAGCGTGCGCCGCGCTTCGGCGACGACCACCCGCTCGGGGGTCAGGACCAGCCGGACCGTGGTCACCGACGGCTCGGTGAGCAGCGCGCGCAGGCCGTCGAGGTGGACGCCGAGCCGGCGCACGGAGTCGGTGACGCGCCGGCCGAACACGCGCGTCAGGTAGCCGGAGACGGCTTCGGGCAGGGCGAGCAGCCGCAGCGTCTCGGCCGTCGGCCCGCAGTCGACGACGATGGTCTCCCACGGCCCGTCTTCGGCCAGCCGGCGGACTTCGGTGAGGGCGAGCAGCTCGTCGACACCGGGCAGCACGGTGAGTTCTTCGGCGTCCAGGGTGTCGAGGCCCGCGCCGGAGAGCGCCGTCCGCAGCTCGGCCCGCAGCCGGTGCCAGGTGGTGTCCACCAGGGTCCGCGAGTCGATCTGGACGGCCGAGAGCAGAGCGTCCACTTCGGACGGCTCCGCGCCCAGGGTGTGGCCGAAGGCGTCGCCGAGCGAGTGCGCCGGGTCGGTCGACACGACCAGCGTCTTCCTGCCGCGAGCGGCCAGGGCGGCGCCGGTGGCGGCGGCCAGCGTCGTCTTCCCGACACCCCCCTTGCCGGTGAACAGCAGGATCCGCACGCGGCTACCCCTCGGCCCGCTTCTTGAGCTCCTTCAACGCGGTGTCCATGACCATCTTCTCGGCCTTGCGGCGCAGCAGCCCGATCATCGGCAGCGCCAGCTCGACCGACAGCGTGTAGGTGACCCGCGTCCGGCCGCCCAGGTCCTCGAGCGCGTAGCGGCCGTTCTGCGCCTTCTGCATCTGGCCCTTGACCAGGTGCCAGCTGACGCCGAGGCCGTCACCGTCCCAGTCGTACTCGAGGGTGTAGACGTCCTTGATCGGGCCCGCGTCCAGGGTCAGCTTGACCTGCTTGGCCCGGCCACCGGCGTCGGTGCCGAGGACCTCGGTCTGCCGGACGGCCTTGGCCCATTCCGGGTAGGCGGGGAAGTCGGCGATCACGGCCATCACCCGGCTGGGCTCGGCGTCGACCTCGATGGACTGTGTGGACTGCTCGGCCATGGGTCGAAGCGTAGCCGCCGCGGTCGGTCACCAGCGCAGCACGTACGGCTGCCCGGTCTCCTTGAAGTGACCCACGTTGCGGCACTCGGTCAGGCCGACCCGGACGCGCGAGGACAGCGGCTGGTGCACGTGGCCGAACACCGACCAGCGCGGCCGCTGTTCCCGGATCAGCTCCAGCAGCGCCGTGGAGCCGATCTCGTTGCGGCGCGCGACGACGTCGTAGGTCAGCTCCGGCAGGGCCGGCGGGCCGTGCGTGCAGAGGACGTCGACGTCGGTGAGCGCGGCGACGCTCTTGTCGTAGTCCTCGCGATCCCGCAGGTAGGGACGCCAGGCGGCGCCCTTGCGGCGGCGCGGGACGACGCCGTCGGGCAGCAGCGCGCCGCCGACGAACCCGAACCGCAGGCCGCCGATCTCGGTGACCTCGCCGTCGAGGACCTGGATGCCCTCGCCGGTGAACTCGGGCCACAGCGACGGCGTGTCGACGTTGCCGGGGGTGGCGTAGGTGGGCGAGGTCATCGCCGCGAACAGCGTCGCGTACTGCTCGCGGATGGCCTCGTCGACCGCGCCGGCCGGATCGTCGAGGCTCGCCCAGAGCGTCCGGGAGAAGGCAACGGTTTCGTCACGGGTGCCTTCGCGGCGCAGGCGCGCGAACTCCCCGACCTTCTCGGCGCCGAACAGCGCGCCCATGATGCCCTTGTCGTGGTCGCGGTAGTCGACGAAGTCCAGCAGGTCGCCGAGCACGACCAGCGCGTCGGCCCCGTCCCCCGCCCGCTTCAGCGCGTCCGCGTTGCCGTGCACGTCCGAGACGACGTGTACCCGCACCCCTGGTCCCTTCAGTCTTCGCCGCGCGGAGGCACTCCGGGCTCGCGCCCGTCCTCCAGGATCTCCTTGAGCCCGAGCGCGATCGCCTTGGCCGCGCGGGCCCGCCGGTCGAACTCCCGGCGCAGGTCGCGCGGCGCCAGCGCAGCGGGCGCGCCCGCCGCGTCGGCGGGGGTCGCCCGCAGGAAGTAGTGCAGCAGGGTGCCGTCGAGCACCGGCTCGAGCCAGACCTCCATCGTACCGACGAGGGCGCCCCGCACGGTCCAGCGCAGGCCCTTGTCCCCCCGGTCGGTGTAGACCTCGAGGACCAGGTCGGGCCAGTAGCGCGGCCAGGAGCGGGGATCGGCGAAGACGGCGGCCACGGTGGACGGCGGGACCGCGAGGAACGTCTCGTCGACGACGTCGATGGCGGGCGGTGCGTTCACGTGCGAAGAATGTCACGCCCTCGCCGTGCGACGCCGATCAGCATGGTCTTAAGGTGCTCACCACGCTAAGTTGACTGGCGGGTAACAGCGGTGTCGCCTGCCGCACGCGTTGAACACGGAGGTCCACGTGCGCGAATACAGCGCTCCCGCCGGCAAGCCGGTGGCCGACGACGAGAACATGTCCGATGTCGTCTGGGCGAACGCCGAGCGGTTCTCCGACGTGGTGAGCTTCCGCCGCCAGGTCGAGGGCAGCTGGCTGGACGTGACCGCCAAGGAGTTCGCGGCCGAGGTGCTGGCCGTCGCCAAGGGCATGGCCCAGGCCGGGATCGGGCGCGGCGACCGCGTCGCGATCATGTCGAAGACCCGCTACGAGTGGACGCTGATCGACTTCGCGATCTGGGCCGCGGGCGCGGTCACGGTGCCGATCTACGACACGTCGTCGCCCGAACAGGTGTACTGGATCCTCTCCGACTCGGCCGCCAAGGGCGTGTTCGTCGAGACGAACGGCCACCGCGGGGCGGTCGAGGAGATCCGCGACCGGCTCACCGAGCTGGACCACACGTGGCAGATCGAGGGCGACTCCCCCGCCGTCGAAGAGCTGGCCGCGCTGGGCGCGTCGCTGTCCGACGACGAGCTGCACGAGCGCCGCCGCGAGGTCGGCGCCGACGAGCTCGCCACGATCGTCTACACCTCGGGCACCACCGGCCGCCCCAAGGGCGTCGAGCTGACCCACCGCAACCTGCTGGCCGAGATCCGGGCCGACATCGAGGCGTTCCCGCAGCTGATGGAGCAGGGCAACTCGCTGCTGGTGTTCCTGCCGCTGGCGCACGTGCTGGCCCGCGCGATCGCCGTGACCGCGCTCACCGCGCGCGTCACCCTCGGGCACACCCCGGACGTCAAGAACCTGGTCGCCGACCTGGGCACCTTCCGGCCGACGTTCGTCGTCGCGGTGCCGCGGGTGTTCGAGAAGGTCTACAACTCGGCGAAGCAGAAGGCCCACGGCGACGGCAAGGGCAAGATCTTCGACGCCGCCGAGGCGGTCGCGGTCGAGTACAGCCAGGCGCAGGACAGCGGCGGCGCCGGGCTCGGCCTCAAGCTCAAGCACCTGGCGTTCGACAAGCTGGTCTACGGCAAGCTGCGCGCGGCCCTCGGCGGCCGGTGCGTGGCGGCGGTGTCCGGCGGCGCTCCCCTGGGCGCGCGCCTGGCCCACTTCTTCCGCGGCATCGGCGTCCCGGTGTTCGAGGGCTACGGCCTGACGGAGACGTCCGCGGCGGCGAACGTCAACACGCAGTCGGCGTTCCGCGTCGGCACGGTCGGCAAGCCGGTCAACGGCACGTCGGTCCGCATCGCCGACGACGGCGAGGTCATGCTCAAGGGCGACGTCGTGTTCCGGGCGTACTACAACAACCCGCAGGCGACCGAGGAGTCGCTCACGGACGGCTGGTTCCACACCGGCGACCTGGGCGAGCTGGACTCCGACGGGTTCTTGAAGATCACCGGCCGCAAGAAGGAGATCATCGTCACGGCGGGCGGCAAGAACGTCGCCCCGTCCGGCCTCGAGGACACGATCAAGGCCGCCCCGCTGGTCAGCCAGGCGATGGTGGTCGGCGACCAGCGCCCGTTCATCGCGGCGCTGGTGACGGTGGACGAGGAGTACTTCCCGGCGTGGAAGTCCCAGCACGGCAAGCCTTCGTCGGCCACGGTCGCGGACCTGGCTTCGGACCCGGACCTGCTCGCCGAGATCCAGGCGGCGGTGGACGAGGCGAACAAGCAGGTCTCGAAGGCCGAGGCGATCAAGAAGTTCACGGTGCTGTCGAACGACTTCACCGAGGCCGGCGGCGAGATCACGCCGAGCTTGAAGCTGAAGCGGAACGTGGTGTCGAAGAACTACGCCAACGACATCGAAGGCCTGTACAAGAAGTAGCCCGACGTTCGTGAAGGCCACCTCGAGCTCCTCAAGGTGGCCTTCACGGCTTTCAGGGGCGCTGGGCGGCCAGGAAGTCGCGGTACCAGCGGTAACTCGCCCGGGGAGTGCGCTGCTGGGTCGCGTAGTCCACGTGGACCAGGCCGAACCGGTGCTTGTACCCGTGGGCCCACTCGAAGTTGTCCAGCAGGGACCAGCAGAAGTACCCCCGCAGGTCCACCCCCGCCGCCGCGGCCGTGCGCGCCGCCTCGATGTGCTCGCTCAGGTACGTGATGCGCTCGTAGTCCGCGAAGTCGCTGCGGTCCGGGTACACGCACCCGTTCTCCGTGACGTACACCGGGGGCAGGTCCGGGTAGCGGTTGTGCAGGCCCACCAGCGCTTCCGTCAGGCCCTCCGGCTCCACCGGCCAGCCCATGCCCGTGCGGGGGACGTCCGGCAACCCCGTGGTGTCCACGCCGATGTCGGCCGCCGTCCGGAGGGACGGGTCCGGCTCGCGGTGGGGAGCGTCCGCCACGTGCAGGCGGTAGTAGTAGTTGACGCCCAGGTAGTCCAGGGGCTGGCCGATCGTGCCCAGGTCGCCGTCGAGGCGGAAGGCGAAGTCCGACGCGCCGCTGAACATCGCCGCCAGGCCCGGGGCGTAGCGGCCGCCGAAGAGCGGGTCGGTGAACTGGCGGCGCAGCAGGGTGTCCTGGCGGGCGGCCGCCGCCGCGTCCGCCGCCGACGCGGTCACCGGGACCACCGGGGACTGGTTGAGGACGATGCCGAACTGGTGGTGCGGGGGTGCCTGCGCCCGCATCGCCCGCACCGCCAGGCCGTGGCCGAGCAGCAGGTGGTGGGCCGCGGCGAGGGCGCCGTCACCCTCCTTCGCGCCCGGGGCGTGGCGGCCCTCGCCGTAGCCCGCGACCGCGCACGGGTACGGCTCGTTCACCGTCGTCCAGTGCTCGACCAGGTCGCCGAGCTCCGCGTGGACCAGCGCCGCGTAGTCGGCGAAGCGGAACGCCGTGTCGCGCGAGCGCCAGCCGCCTTCGTCCTCCAGCGCCTGCGGCAGGTCCCAGTGGTAGAGCGTCAGGAACGGCTCGATCCCCTTCTCCCGCAGCCCTTCCGCGAGCCGGCGGTAGAAGTCGAGGCCCCGGCGTTCGACCCGGCCGCGGCCGGACGGCTGCACGCGCGGCCACGACACCGAGAACCGGTAGGCGTCCACGCCCAGGCCGGCGAGCAGGGCGAGGTCCTGCGGCCAGCGGTGGTAGTGGTCCGCCGCCGGTTCCCCGGTGTCGCCGCCGGCCACCGCGCCGGGGACCGCGGCGAAGGTGTCCCAAATGGACGGTCCGCGGCCGTCCGCGGTGGTGGCGCCCTCGATCTGGAACGCCGAAGTGGCGATGCCCCAGCGGAAGCCGGGCGGGAAACTGGTGGTCACGATGGTCTCCGTGGGGTCAGCCCTTGAGCGCGCCCTGCATGATGCCGCCGACGATCTGGCGGCCGAACAGCAGGAACACGAGGAGGACGGGGACGGTGCCGATGGTCGCGGCGGTGAGCACGAGCGTGTAGTCGGTGGTGTAGCCACTGGCCAAACTGGACAGCGCGGTCTGGACGGTCGGGTTCTCCGGCACCAGCACCACCAGCGGCCAGAAGAAGTCGTTCCACGCCTGCATGAACGTGAACAGGCCGAGCACCGCCGCGGCCGGGCGGGCGGCGGGCAGCGCCACGTGCCAGAACAGCCGCAGCGAGCCGCAGCCGTCCATCCGCCCGGCCTCCAGCAGTTCCAGCGGCAGCGCGCGTTCGAAGTACTGGCGCATGAAGAACACGCCGAACGCGGTGACCAGGCCGGGCACGATCACCGCCTGCAGCTCCCCGGCCCAGCCGAAGTCGGCCATCATCATGTACAGCGGGACGACGCCGAGCTCCGTCGGGATCGCCTGGGTGGCGACCACGAGCAGCAGCAGGAACGTCCGCCCGCGGAAGCGCAGCTTGGCGAAGGCGAACCCGGCCAGCGTCGAGAACAGCACCACCGACACGGTGATCGTGCCCGCGACGATCAGCGAGTTCCCGAGCGCCAGCGCGAAGTTCGTCTCGTCGAAGACGCGGGCGATGTTCTCGAACAGGTGCCCGCCCGGCACGAGCACCGGCGGCACGCTCCCGACCGCCTCCGTCGTCTGCGAGGAGACGACGAACGACCAGTACACGGGGAACGCCGAACCGGCCAGGATCGCGATCAGCGCGGCGTAGGTCCACGGGCTCGCGATCCGCCGGACCAGCCGCCGGGTCCGCCCGGGCGTGACCGGCGGCGCGGGCGCGGCCGGGGTCAGCACGGTAGTCATGTCCGCTCCTCAGTCCGTTTGGATGCGCCGGGTGACCAGGTACGACACGCCCGCGACGAGCATCGTGGCGACCGCCAGGATCAGCGCGATCGCCGAGCTGTAGCCGAAGTCGTACTTGGTGAAGCCCTGCTCGTAGAGGTAGAGCGCGGCGGTCTGGAACTGCCGGTCCGAGCCGCCGGTGGCCGCGGCCGTGCCGGGGTTGAACAGCAGCGGCTCGGCCAGCAGCCGCATGTTCCCGGTCGTCGCAATCACCGTGGAGAAGATGATCTGCGGCCGCAGCAGCGGCACGGTGATCCGCCAGAACTGCTGCCACCCGCGGGCGCCGTCGAGCGTTGCGGCCTCATACATGGTCGACGGGATCGCCTGCATCGACGCCAGGAAGATCAGCGCGTGGTAGCCGGTCCAGCGCCACACCACCATCGCCGCGATGGCGGTGTGGGAGCTGGCCGTGCCCGCCTGCCAGTCGACGTGCCCGCCGCCGAACCAGCTCAGCGCCCAGTTGACCAGGCCGAAGTCCCGGCCGAACAGCTGCGCGAAGATGATCGTCACCGCCGCCACCGAGGTGATGTTCGGCAGGATCATCCCCATCCGGAACATCGTGCGCCCGCGCAGCCGGCGGTTGAGCAGGTGCGCGATGCCGAGCGCGAACAGGATCTGCGGGATCGTGGTCAGCAGCCACAGGCTGACCGTGTTCCCCATCGCGTTCCAGAAGTACGGGTCGTGGAACAGCAGCTGCTCGTAGTTGCCGAACCCGATGAACGTCGCGCCCTCGGCGTCGAGCAGGTTCCGCTGCTGCAACGACACGAAAGCCGTGTACAGCAGCGGGAACAGCCCGAAGACGCCGAAGATCAGGAAGTACGGGCTGACGAAGCCGAACGGCGACAGCTTGACGTCCCACTTGTGCCGCCGGTCGGCCCAGGTCAGCGCCATTACTTGATCTTCTTCACGTCACCGACCAGCTGCTGCCACGCCGCCGCGCCGTCCTGCTTGCCCTGCTCGACGCGCTGCATCGCGTTGCCGAACTCCGTCTGCA
Organism: Amycolatopsis sp. NPDC049159; assembly: GCF_040648295.1. NCBI lineage: Bacteria > Bacillati > Actinomycetota > Actinomycetes > Pseudonocardiales > Pseudonocardiaceae > Amycolatopsis > Amycolatopsis sp. NPDC049159. The sequence goes on along the minus strand of NZ_JBEZDL010000002.1, from coordinate 260,892 downwards.
CGTCGCCGGCCTTCGGGCCCTGGTACTGCGGGTTCAGCTTCTTCGCCGCGTCGGTGAACAGCTTGCCCACAGGCGCGTTGGTGAAGAACGGGTTGGTGTAGCCGGTGATCTTCGGGTCGTCGTAGAGCGACGGCGTCGAGGGCAGCAGGCCCTGGCTGGTGAAGACCTTCGCCTGCTGCTCGGGCGCGGTCAGCCAGGCGGCGAGCTCGGCGGCTTCCTTGGTGTGCTTGCCCTGCTTGGGCACGGTCAGGTACGAGCCGCCCCAGTTGCCGCCCCCGCCGGGCACGGTCGCGACGTCCCACTTGCCCGCGGTGTCCGGGGCCTGGTCCTTGATCTTGGTCATCATCCAGGCCGGGCAGGTCACCGTGGCGAACTGGCCCTGGGTGAAGCCGGTGTTCCAGGTCGGCGTGCTGTAGAGCAGGCCGGCGCTCAGGTTGGCCTTGACGGCGTCGACGACCTGGTCCCAGCCGGTCCGCAGCGCCGGGTTGCTGTCGACGACGATCTGGTCGTTCCGGTCGTAGTAGCCCACGGGCGCCTGGCCGAAGATCGCGTTGAGCACGGTCGGGCCGCCGTCCATGAACTTGACGCCGTTCGGCGCCTTGGCCTGGAAGCGCTTGCCGGTCTCGAAGAACGCCTGCCAGGTCGGCCAGAGCGCGGAGACGGCGTCGCGGTCGGCGGGCAGCTGGGCCTTCTCGAACAGGTCACGCCGGTAGCAGATGGCCAGGCCGCCGACGTCGGTGCCGTAGCCGATCTGCTGGCCGCCCTTGCCCAGCGACGCCGACCACTTCCAGCCCAGCCAGCGGTCCTTGAGCTTGTCCCCGCCGACGGTGTTGAGGTCGAGGAACTTGTCCGGGTTCGCCTTGAACTGGGCGACGTAGCCGGTGTCGATCGCTTCGATGTCCGCGGCGCCGCCCCCGGTGGCCAGGTGCGCGGCGAGGTTCTTGTGGTGGTCGGAGTAGGCCGCGGTCCGCTCGGTGATCTCGATGTCCGGGTGGGCCGCCTGGTACTCCTTGATCAGGTCGGTGTAGCCGAAGTTGCCGAACAGGCCGAGGCTCAGCTTGACCTTCCCGCCACCGCCGGCGTCGCTGCTCCCGCAGGCGCTCACGGCGGTGACCGCGGCCAGCGCGGCGCACGCCACCGCGATCAGGCGGATCCGGCGGTTTCTCGTTTTCGGGCGCATGAGATCTCCGTTGTTCTGCGGGCCGGTCGGAAAACGCGGGACCCATGAGAGCGCTCCCAGGCACCATTCGTCAAGTAACGAAAAGATAACACGCCTCGGCGTTTACCCAGCCTGAGATCATGTGCTACAGATGTAACCGGTTACAGCCGTGACATCCGCGGCTTCGCCTCGGGCCGGGGGCTCCGCCACCCGGACCCCCGGAAAGCAGCACAGGAGGTCGCCATGGTCACCGCTCGCGAGATCGCGAAGCTCTGCGGGGTTTCCGTCGCGACCGTGTCGCGGGTGTTCAACCGCCCCGCGACGGTCAGCGAGGCGACCCGCAGCCACGTCGAGCGCGTCGCCCGGGAGCTCGACTTCTCGCCGAACGAGTCGGCGCGGGCGCTGTCGCGGCAGCGCTCGGCGATGGTCGGGCTGGTCTGGGACACCGACCACCGGCGGCCCGGCTGGCGGCACCCGTTCCTGCAGGACCTGTTGCTGGGCCTCAAATCCGCGCTCAGCTCGCACGGCTACCACCTGCTGCTGCTCGCCACCAGCGACGACGCCCGCAACCGCCACCCCGGGGTGTCGCTGGCCGACCCGATCGCGTACGTCGGCATGACCCGGCGGCACCACCTGGCCGGGCTGGTGCTCATCGACAGCGGGACCGACGCCGAGGCGTTCGGCACGTTCGCCCAGTCCGGGCTGCCGTGCGTGGCGCTGGACGTCGCCCTCGCCGGCCCGCGCGCGACCTACGTGACCTCGGACAACGCCGCCGGCGCGGCCGAAGCCGTCCGGCACCTGGCCGCGCTCGGGCACCGCCGGATCGCCACGATCACCGGCCCGCGCGGCAACGCGCCCGCCGCCGCCCGCACCGAGGGCTACCGCCGCGGGCTGGCCGAAGCGGGGCTGCCGGTGCGCGAGGACTACGTGGTGACCGGGGACTTCTACCGCGAGAGCGGCTTCGTCGGCATGCGGCGGCTGCTCGCCCGCAAGGACCCGCCGACGGCGGTCTTCGCGGCCAGCGACGAGATGGCGGTCGGCGCTCTGCTGGCAGCCCGCACGGCCGGGCTGCGGGTGCCGGCCGACCTGGCGGTGGTCGGGTTCGACGACATCGAGGTGGCGTCGCTGGTGGACCCGGCCCTCACGACGGTGGCCCAGGACAAGCCGGGCTTCGGCACGGCGGCGGCCGGCGCGCTGCTCGCGATGATCGAGACCGCGGCGGCCCCCGAACCGGTCCGGCTGCCGACGAAGCTGGTCATCCGCGATTCGTGCGGCGGCTGACCTGGTACTCGATGCGGATTTCGTCGAGGACGCGCTGGGCCTCGGTAGCTTCAGGGCCGCCTCGAGCGAGGGTGCCGAGGGTCTTCCACAGCGCCCAGCCGCGGCCGCGGGCCCACGTCGCGTCGTCGATCGCCAGCCGCTCGCGGAACACCCGGCGGCCCTCGGCGGTCAGCAGCGTCCACCCGATGGCGACGTCGCACGCCGGATCGCCGGCGCCGCACGTGCCGAAGTCGATGACCGCGGCCAGCTTCCCCTTGTCCAGCAGGAGGTTCCCCGCGGCGACGTCGCCGTGGAACCAGCGCACCACCCCGTCCCACGGCGCGTCGAGGGCGGCCTGCCAGATCTCGCCGGTCCGGTCGTCGAGCAGGTGCCGGACCAGCTCGTCGTAGGTGCGGAGGGTGCCGCCCCGGAACCAGTTGTGCTTCCCCGGCCCGGGCGCGCCCGCCGGGTCGACGTCCTGCAGCGCCGCCAGGAACCCGGCCAGGCCGGCCGCGAACGCGACGGGATCGTCGATGCGCTCCGCGGTCGCCGGTTCGCCGTCGAGCCAGGGGTACACCGACCACGGGAACGGGAAGTCCGCGCCCGGTCGGCCTTCCGCCAGCGGGACCGGGACGGGCAGCGGCAACCGGGGTGCGAGCACCGGGAGCCAGCGCTGTTCCTTCCCGACCGCCAGCGCGTACTCGGCCGCGGTCGGCAGCCGCACCGACATCGCGTCGCCGAGGTGGAAGGTCCGGTTGTCCCAGCCGCCGTTCGCCACGGGCCGCACCGCGAGCCCGGCCCAGTGCGGGAACTGCTCGGCGACGAGCCGCCGCACCTGGTCCTCGGTGACGTCGATGCGCCGGGGCGGCGGGCCGAGGCTCATCGGGCGCCGGCCTTCGCGTCCCAGTCGATGTGGTGCGCGTAGACCCAGCCCGGCTTTTCCCCGACGTCCTCGCCCGCGCTCGACGCGACCAGCTTCTCGACCCGCTCACGGCGGAGTCCTTCGTACGCCGCGAACGCCGACTCCGGATCCGGCAGATCACGGAGGCACTGCGCGAGCACGACGCTGTCTTCGATCGCCATCGACGCCCCCTGGGCGTCCGCCGGGGCCGCGGCGTGGGCGGCGTCGCCGACGAGCACCATTTCCGGCGTCCACCAGATCCGCGTCCGCGGGACGTCGTAGGAGTGGCCGCCGAACACCTCGTCGCCCGTCGCGGCGATGATGTCCGCGCAGGGCAACGGTTCCCCGGCGAACGCCGCGTGCGCGAACTCCCGCCACCCCGCCGGGGTGACCGCCGCGATCTCCTCGCGGGAGCGCTCGGCGTCGGGGATGCGGGCGAACCAGAACGTGGCGCCGTCCGGGTCGGTGGTGAAGCCGAAGGCCGCCTTGCGGCCGCGGACCATCCGGTAGATCCCGGCCGCCGATGGCAGCCCGGGCGCCCGCGTGTAGCCGTAGACGATGGTCTGGCCGGTGTAGCGCGGCGCGTCGGCGTCCGGGTCGATCAGCTTCCGGACCACCGAGTGCAACCCGTCCGCGCCGACCAGCACGTCACCCGTTTCGGTGGTGCCATCGGCGAATTCGGCCGCGACACCGCCCCCGTCCGGCTTCGCGCCGACCAGGCGTTTGCCCCGTTCGAGCGGGACGGCGCGGCGCGCGGCTTCGTCCTGCAAGACGCGGTAGAGCGTCGCGCGGGTCAGGGTGCGTGGCCCGTCGGGGCCTTCGGTGCCGAACTCGCGGCGCCCGGCGGTCTCGCCGGTCGGGAGGACCAGCTCGACGCCCTGAGCGGCGAACGAGCTGTCGATCACCGGCCCGTCGGCGCCGATCGCGCGCAGGGCGTCCATGCCGTTGTGCATGATCGTGAGGAACGCGCCGATGTCGTCCCCGCCTGCCGGGTAGGCCTCGAACACGACCGGCTCGTGCCCGGCGAGCTTGAGCGCCATCGCCGTGACCGTGCCGGAAATCCCGCCACCCGCAACCAGTACCCGCACCCTGCTCCCCCTCGTGGACTCCGCGTGCCGCCGGCCACGACGTTACCGTGGCGGCGGCACGCGGGGTTCACTCCTTCGCGCCACTGGTGGCGATGTCGCCGTTGAGGCCGCGCGGGAAGAAGCCGCCCGAGGACACCTTGTCCGGGTTGAGGTAGGCGATGTTGAGCACGCGGTCGGCCGAGCGCCCGAACGCGATGCCGTTGGCGTCCGCCGGGACGAGGTTCGCCTTGCCGTCCTTGAGCACGCCTTCGTCGTCGTCGGCCTTGCCGTCGAGGCTGTCGCGGGCGTCGGAGATCTTGTTCGTGACGTCGCCGAGGCCGCGTTCGAACAGCTGGCCGCGCACGATGCCCGCGTGGTAGGCCTCGACCGCGAGGATGCCCGCCGCGGCGTCGAGGAACGTCTTGTTGTTGACCAGCGGCGCCGCGCCCTTGTAGGCGGACACGCCGACGTCTTCGAACAGGTAGGCGGCGAGCAGGAAGTTGTTCTCGCTCGCGAACGGGTCGAAGGTCTGGCCTTCCTTGATCAGCCCCGCGGCCTGCATGGCGGCGGTGAAGCTGTTCTGGAAGTCGATCTCCGGCTGCGCGACGGCGGCCTTGTCGAGCGCCTTGCGCAGGAAGGTCACGTGCGCGACCTCGTCGCCGGCGATCTCCTGCACGATCTGCTTGGTGTGCTCGCTCTTGAACTTGACCGCGTGCCCGCCGGAGACCTTGCCGAGGTTGCCGATGCCGTTGACGTACTTCTCGTTCAGCCCGTAGCCGTAGACGGCGAACGAGTAGAGGTTCGCCTCCAGGTACTCCAGGTTGAGCGCGAAGTTCAGCACGGCGGCGTCGCTCGCCGCCTCCTTGGCGGCGTCGCCGCCCTGCGCGCCGTACTGCTGCGTGGCACCGGCCGAGCCGAGGCCCAGCGACAGCGCTGTGCCGAGCGCACCGGCGCCCGCGACGCCGAGTCCCGCCGCTCCCGCAGCCTTGAGGAAGCGGCGGCGGTCGGTCGCGTTCTCCGCGCTGCGCTCGATCAGCTGCCGTGTGTAGCGTTTTCCGAACACCGGGGGACGTCCTCTCGTGACGAGTTCGTCCACCTCACCCACCGGTCATACGTACGAGGACGGCCCCCGGCTCGGTCAAATCGGGAAAAAGTTCTTGCCGATTCTGTTCTTGCAGGTCACAGCCCCAGGTCAGGCGCGCTCGGCGACGGCGAGCCGGACGCAGACGGCCAGCGCGCGGACGGCCTCTTCGACCTCGGCGAGCTTCGGGAAGGTCGGCGCGATCCGGATGACGGCGTCGGCCGGGTCGTTGCCGTGCGGGTGCGTCGCGCCGGCGGGGGTCAGGGCGACCCCGGCCTCCTTGGCCAGCCGCACGACCTCCTTCGCGGTGCCCGCGGGAACGGTCAGCGTGATGAAGTACCCGCCGGTCGGCTTGGTCCAGGACGCCAGGTCCGCGAGCTCCTCGGTGAGGATGCGGTCGACGGCCGCGAACTTCGGCCCGATGATCTCGGCGTGCTTGCGCATGTGCGCGCGGACGCCGGCCTCGTCCTTGAGGAAGTGGGCGTGGCGCAGCTGGTTGACCTTGTCCGGGCCGATGGTGCGCTTGCCGACGTTGCCCGTCCACCAGGCGAGGTTGGCCTCGGAGGCGCCGAAGAAGCCGACGCCGGCCCCGGCGAGGGTGATCTTGGAGGTCGAGCCGAAGACGAACACGCGGTCGGCGTTGCCGGCCTCGGTGGCCAGCGCCAGCAGGTCGGCCAGCTCCGGCTCGTCGTCGGTGAGGTGGTGCACGGCGTAGGCGTTGTCCCAGAAGATCCGGAAGTCCGGCGCCGCGGTGCGCATGGTGGCGAGCCGCTTGACGACGTCGTCACTGAACGTGACCCCGGTGGGGTTGCTGTACTTCGGCACGCACCAGATGCCCTTGACGGTGGGGTCCTCGGCGACCAGCGTCTCGACGGCGTCCATGTCCGGGCCTTCGTCGGTCATCGCGACCGGCACGAGCTCGATGCCGAACCGCTCGGTGAGCGCGAAGTGCCGGTCGTACCCCGGAACGGGCGCGAGGAACTTGACCTGCGGCTCGTCGGCCCACCGGCGCTCGGCCCCGGGCAGCTTGCTCAGCAGCGCCTGGACGACGGCGTCGTGCATGAGCTCGAGGCTCGAGTTCCCGGCGGCGAGCAGCTGCTCGGCGGGAACCTGCAGCGCACCGGCGAAGACGCGGCGCAGCTCGGCCAGGCCCTTCAGGCCGCCGTAGTTGCGGACGTCGGTGCCGTCCTCGGCCTTGAAGGAGCTGTCGCCGGGAAGGCTCAGCAGCGCGTTCGAAAGGTCGAGCTGCTCGGGCGACGGCTTGCCACGGGTGATGTCCAGGGAGAGGCCTCGGCCGACCAGGGCCGCGTAGTCGCTGCGGGCCGTGTCGACGTCGACGGAAGCAGTGGTCATGGCGTCAACGCTAAACCCGGCGTCGATACCATTTCGGGGCGGGTCCTGGCTAGGGTGGATCGTGTGCACCTAGTAGTCCACGCCGACCAGCGCCAGTTCTCGTTGCGCGACTCCGGTTCCACCCTGACGGGCAGCGGCTGGACCCCCGAGGCCCTCGACCACCGGATCGCGGCGGAGCCCGGCGGAATCGCGATCGTGACGGCCCGCTCGGACGTGGTGGAGTCTTCGGTGACGCTGTGCCCTTCGGCGCCTTCGGTGGGTGCGGAGGCGGAGCACGTGGTGGAAGCGGATCTTCCGGTTGCGAGCGGGAAACTCGTGATTTCCGGGCCCGCGGACTATCCGTGGCAGGAAAAGTTCTTTTCTGTGTTGCCGGGGTTGTACCGGGTGCGGGTTTCGTTCGTGCCGGCTGGGCCGCCGTCGGTTACTTGGAACGAGCATGAGTTCGGGGAGCATTACCGGTACGTGGTGGAGTTGTGGCCGGTGTCGTCGGCGTCCGGGGTCGAGGTGCTGCGGCAGGGGGATTCGGTTTGGGACGGGTAGGGGTGCCGGCCGGGGTTGGGGTGGGGCGGGCGGGAGTTCGCGGGTAGGTACCGGGGGCGGTCGGTGGTCGGTCGGGTGGGGCGGCGCTGCTGGGCCGGGCAGCGCTCAGGCGGGCGATGCTCGGACGGCAGCGCTGAGACGGGCAATGCTCGGGCGGAAGGCGGGCAGGCAGCACTGAGGCAGCACCGGCTTGGGCAGGCACCGCGGTCGGGTGAGCGGCGCTGGGGCGAGGAACGCTGGGGCGGAAGCACCGCGGGAGGACCAGCGCTCGGGTGGACACCGCCGGAGAGGCCAGCGCTCGCGCGGAAAGCGCAGGGGCGGGCAGTGCTCCGGGGGTGCAGTGCTCGGGTAGCAACGTTGCGCGGACACCGCGGGGTACGGCCGAGGTAGACAGCGTTCGGGCGGAAGCACTGGGGACCGCGCTCGGACGGACGGGCAGTGCTCACGCGGAAAGCATTGGGCGGCCATGCTTTCGCGGAAAGCGCTCGGGTGCGCAGTACGGGCAGACACCACTGAGGTGGGCAGAACGGGGGCGGAAACCACTCAGGCGAGCAGCACAGGCAGAGACCACTGAGGTGGGCCAGCACTGGAACGGAAAGCACGCGGGCGGGCAAGTCTGAGTAGACACCGCTGAAGTCGGCAGCGCTCGGAGACAGTGCTGGGGCGGGCTGCGCTCGGGGACAGTGCCCGGACGGGCAACGCTCGGGCGAGCTGCGCTCGGAGACTGCGCTCGAGCGGGCAGTACTGGGGCGAGCTGCACTGGGAGACAGCACTCGGGCGGCCAATGCTCGGGCGAGCTGCGCTCGGGGACAGTGCTCGGACGGGCAAAACTAGGACCAGATGCGCTCCGGGACCGTGCCCGGGCAGGCAATGCTGGGGCCAGCTGCGCTCGGAGACCCTGCTCGGACGGGCGGGCTGCGGGCGAGCTGCGCTCGGAGACTGTGCTCGATCCGGCAATGCTGTAGCGAGCTGCGCTCGGAGACCGTGCTCGGACGGGCAGTGCTGGGGCCAGCTGCGCTCGGTAACCGTGCCCGGACAGGCAAGAGCTGTGGCGAGCTGCTCGAAGACTCTCCTTGAGCAGCAGTGCTGGAGCCAACTGCGCTCGGAGAGCGTGCCCGGGCAGGCAAGTGCTGGAGCGAGCTGCGAGGGGGACGGTGCTCGGGCGGGCAAATGCGGGGGTGGGACGTGCCGGGGCGGCGATAGTCCTCGGATATCCAGCGGGGTGCGGTGTGGGGTCGGGGGTGGAGGGCGATTGGTGGTCGCTGGGGAGTGTTGGGGTGGCGGGAGACCGTTGTGGGGGCGTGGGTGTAGGCCCGTAGCCGGTGGCTGCGGGCCTTTCCCGTGTTCGGTTGTGTCAGGCTGCGAATGGGAGTGGCTGGTGGATGTTGTTGCGCCTGGGTTTTCGGTGCTTGTCCAGGAACACCGGGGGTAGGAATTCGGGGTGGCCGTCGGTCGCGAGGCGGACCTGCCAACCCGAGCGGTGCATCAAGCGGTGATGGTGCGCGCAGAGCAGCACCAGGTTCGCGAGAACAGTGGGGCCGCCGTCGGCCCAGTGGCGGATGTGGTGGCCTTGACAGTGCCGCGGTGGGCGATGACAGCCGGGGAAGGCGCAGCCTCGGTCACGGAGGAACAGGGCTCGGCGGAGGCCGGGTGAGATCAAGCGACGGGCTCTCCCCAAGTCCAGAGGTTCACAGGCGGCGCCCAAAACGGACGGGATCAGCTTGCAGTCGCAGGCGTGGATGCGGGCCTCGACCGCGGAGATCAGGCCGGTGTCGCCCAGGGTCGCGTGACCGAGGCCGGATTGCAGGTCCGACAGGGAGACGGCGACCAGGACGTGGGCGCGTTCACCGGCCTGAGCCGGCAGCTCTGGGGAGTTCAGCGCCAGGTCGATCGCGTCGGAGAAGGCGTCGCCGTAGCGTTCCTGTGGGGAACGGAAGTCTCCGCCGTCGTCGGCAGTACGGCGTTCCGCGAGGGCGTCGAGTAGGGCGCTGGCTCGGGTGCCGGTTTCGTCGTCGAACCGGCCCGAGAGTTCCCAGGTTCCGGTGCGCCTGCGGCGTAACGAGAGTTCGCGGGTCGGGGTGGCGGGCTCGACATCGACCGGCTCGGCGCCGTCGGGGTCGAGGTGGGCCAGGATCCGGGTGCCCAGGGCGGCGACTTGTTTGTGGCCTGCGTCGGCGGCGAAGGCCAGCAGGTCCTGTTCGGCAGAGTCGCGGTGTTCGAGGGGGATGGGGGTGAGAGCGGTGATGATGGTGTCGATCATCGGGGTGCTCAGGGAGCCCGTCAGAGCGGCGACGCCGGTGGCGGGGGCGACAGCGGGCGGCGAGTCGAGGGTGTGCGCAGAGGTGAGAGCCTGGGCTCGGGCGACCGTGCGCTGGGCGGCTGCGTGGGGAATGTCGGCGAGGTGTTCGAGTAAGCGGGCAACCGAGCGGTAGCCGAAAAGTTCCATCACACCGCGCGACTCGATCTCCACCAGCAGAGTCCCGATTTCCGCCTCGGCAGACCGCACCACGGTGAGCAGCCCACGGAGACGGTCGGCCAAAGCCTCCGCATCCGTCTGCCACACCGCTTCTCTGTCCACACAACAAGATTACCCGACCATCGACCACATGTTCATCACTCGATCAGGTGGCGATGATCGTTGCGTGGGGAATCGGCGCTGCCGACCACCACAGAAAGGCAACCACCACGAGCGCCGATTTCCCACGCCCCGGCGAAGCCGCATCAGTAAAGCCTAGAGAGCAGTAAGAGAAGAAATCTTCCAGCGACCATCAACCCGACGAGCCGTAACCGCCAGCTGAGCGACAGAAGACGAAAGCACCCCACCCGAACCCACCGTCTGCTGGTCCAGGAACAACAACAACGACGCGTCATCGCCAACCAGAGACCGAACCCCGACAGCCCGAACAGTAGTGGTCCGGACGAGCTTCTCGGCCGCCGCCCGGGTCCGTGCCGAAGTGAACTGCGCCTGGTACTGACCCACCGCGTCGCCGGTCAGGACCTCGGCGGCCGCCCGCTCGGTTCGGGCCAGATTCGCGTAGTCGTAGGAAAAAACCGACTTCACCGCATCACTCACCTCGGCCGAAACCGAAGCCGTCGCAGCCGAATCCACCAGGGCCTGGTTCGAGCCGGGAGAAAGAGAAGCCGCCTCCACGCCGAACCACACCGCACAGCCCAAAGCGACCACGACGATCGCCGTCAGCACCCGGATCACGAGCCCGCCGCCTGAACACCGGCGATCTTCCAGCCGGACGCTGACCGCGAGACGTCCACCGTGAGCCGGTTCAGACGTGGGGTCACCGCGGCGCCCGCGGTCGACACCCGGACGTCCAGCACCGCCAAGAGCCGGGCCGAACCCGCGGCGACGTCGATCTCCGTCACCGCTGCCTGGACCAGAGAAGCCGTCGAAACCGTACGCGCAGAGGTAGCCCGGTCGATTTGCAGCTGCCGATCCCCGGAGAGGTCCTTCCCGTACTGGCCCGTCGCCGACGAAATCCAGCGGTCGACGTCCGCCGCCGCCGAGTGGTAGTCGATCGTGTTCAGGGTGACCAGCTGGGGGCCGGCCGCGGCCAGTACCGCGTCGCGCTCGCGGCCGCGGGCCGATGCGTCGTCGGACGCCGCTCGCCACCACGACCAGCCCGTAAAACCCGCCGCCAATAACGAAAAGACCGCGAGGACGATCAGGAGACGGAGTTTCACGGCGCGCCCAGTAAGCGGCCAAGGCCGCCTGAAGACGGGCCCGTCAGCAGGCTCAGCATGCCCGGCAGCGGCTGCGGAGCCGAAGCGGCGGTCTGCGAAGGCGCCGCGGGAATCGCGGGTGGTTTGCCGGCGTAGGGGGCGTTTTGGGAGCCGCGGACCCCGGTCGGGCTCCCGGGTGGCTCCGCGCAGTAGGCGTTCATGTTCACGGGGGCTTCGGACTCATCGTTCGCCGGACGCTGTTTCGTTCCCTCGTACCCCTTCGTGCACGAAGCCGGATCGAAGAAGTTGAACACCACGCCCAGGTGACCGGTGCCGTCGGGGGACGTCGACGGCGAGAACGCCCCGATGATCGGGTACGCCACCAGCAGTTCCTCGATCGAGTCCTTGCGGGACGTCGTGATCTGCGCGGTCGTCAGCAGGTTCGCGAACAGCACGCCCAGATCGGTGCCGGACGCCGCGAGCACGTCGCTGATCTGCCGGCTCAGCCTCGGTGCCTCCGCGATCACCCGCCGCAGGTCCGGGTCGGACTTCTTGAGCTGACCGGAAATCGTGCGCAGCCCCGAAGCGAAGTCGGTGATGTTCGCCGCCTGCCGCTCCTGCGTGTCCAGCACGACCCGCGAGTTCGCGAACAGCCCCTGCGTCTGCGGGACGTACTGGGTGGCGACGGCGGTCAGCGAACCCGTGCTGTCCAGCAGCTGCTGCAGTTCCGGCCCGGCGCCGGCGAACGCGTTGTACGTCTCGTCGACGACCGTGCGCAGCGAGTCCGGGTGCACGCTCGCCACGAGGTCGTCCAGGTGCGAGAGCACGGTGTCCGGCGACGGCGGCAGCGACGTCTTGTCCGGCGTGATCACCGAACCGTCCTTCAGGAACGGGCCGCCGTCGTGCTGCGGGAGGAGGTCCACGAACTGCTCCCCCACCGCCGAGCGGTTCGCCACCTGGGCGTGCGCGTCGGCCGGGATTTCCGGGGCGCCGGCGTCGATGTCGAGCGCCACGTCGACGCCGTGCTCGGTGAGCGTCATGCCGGTCACGCGCCCGACCGTCACGCCGCGGTAGGCGACCTCGGAGTTGACGAAGATGCCGCCGGAGTCGGTGAGCTGCGCCGTGACGACGTAGCCGCGGTTGCCGAACAGCCGGTCCAGCCCGGCGTACCGGCCGCCCGCGTAGACGACCGAAACCACCGCGATGACGACGAACGCGAACAGCTGGACGCGGATCTTGCGGGTGGTCACCGGCCACCCCCGATCAGCCCGAGCAGGCCGCCCAGCAGGTTGGGCCCGGCGGCTTGGGGGCCCGAACCCGAGTCGGGCAGCGGCAGCGGTGGCGCGACCGGCGCCTGACCGCCGATGCCCGGCGGCAGCGCGATCGGTGGCTGCGACGAGTTCGTGAAGTTCTGGATCAGCGTGTCGAGGTCGAGGTTGACGTTGGCCTCGACGTTCGCGTAGTCGCCCTTGATCACGTTGCCCGCGTAGTCCGGGAACGGGTACGTCAGCAGGATCTGCAACGCGTTCGGCAGGTTCGACCCCGCCTCGCCGAGCTTGGTCAACGTCGGCTGCAACGCCTTGAGGTTCGCGACGAGCTGGTCGCGGCTCTTCGTCACGGTGTCGACCGCGACCCCGGACAACGCGTTGAGCGCGTTCAGCATCCCCACGAGCTGGTCGCGCTGGTCGGTGACGATCTTCAGGCCCGGCGCCAGGTTGTCAAGCGCGTTCGACAGGTTCTCCGTCTGCCCGGCCAAGGTGTGCGACAGCTTCCCGAGGCCGTCGATCGCGCGGAGGATCTCCGTGCGGTGCCCGTCGAGCTGCGTGGCCAGTTCGTCCACCCGCGACAGCAGCGCGCGGATCTCCGGCTCGTTGCCCGACAGCGCGTCGTTCAGCTCGTGGCTGATCTTCTGGATCTGCTCGACGCCGCCGCCGTTGAGCAGCAGGGAAAGCGCGCCGAGCACCTCCTCGACCTCGGGGTTGCGGTTGGTGCGCCCGAGCGGGATCCGCGCGCCGTCACCCAGGCGCCCCGACGCCGGTTCGGCCGTGGGTACGCTCAGCTCGACGAACTTCTCCCCCAGCAGCGAAGACTGCTTCAGCTCGGCACGGGCGTTGGCGGGCAGCGCGATGTCGCCGTTGACCGTCATCGCGACCAGCGCCGAGCGCGTGTCCGGGGTCAGGCTGATCTTGTCGACCCGCCCGACGGCGACGTCGTTCACCTTCACGCTCGACTGCGGCACCAGGTCCAGGACGTCGGTGAACAGCGCGCTCACGTGGTACGGGTGGTCGCCGACGTCGGCGCCGCCGGGTAGCGGCGTGCCGTAGAGGCCGTTGAAGCCGCCGTCGCTGCAGGCCGCCAGCACGAGCACCCCGGCGAGCACTCCCGCGAGCCGCTTCACTTCGCACCGCCCGAAAGCTGCTCCATGACGTCGACCAGCGGGAGCGGCAACGGCGGTAGCGTCCCGTTCTGCAGGGAGTTGAGCACCTGCGGGATGGTCGGCAGCTTGAGCGCCCCGTCCAGCACCGGCGCCAGCTGCTTGCAGATGTTCCCGAGCGCGTCCGGGAGCTGCTTCGGCGTGAACGAGCTGATCAGCCGGCAGACGGTGAGGATCGGCGGGTTGGTCAGCTCGTTGAGGTTGTCGCGCACGGCGATCGTGCCGGACGCGGCGTCGTAGGAGTTGATGAAGTTGGTCGCGCCGGTCGGGGCGATGTCGAGCACCTCGGCGAGCGCGGCCCGCTGGTCGACCAGGACCTTCGACAGCGACGCCAGCTTGTCCACATTGGACTCCAGCGCGCCCTTGTTGTCGTTGACGAACGTCTGGACGTCGCCGAGCGCCCCGCCGAGGGACTGCAAAGCCGCGCCGACTTCGGAGGAATCCGCCGCGAGGAACCGGCTGACGTCGGCGACGCGGCCGTAGAACTCGTTGAGCTGCTGGTCGCTCTGGGCCAGCGCGCCGGTGAAGGAGTTGAGGTTCTGCACGGTCGAGAACAGGTCGTCCTTCGAGCCGTCCAGGGTTTTCGCCAGTTCGGCCAGCTGCCCGACCGTCGAATTCAGCGAAGCGCCGTTGCCCTTCAACGTGTTCGCGGCGGTGTCCAGGACCCCGGACAGCGCGCCGTCCTTGTTGGCGCCGTTCGGGCCCAGCGCCGTCGACAGCTTGTCCAGGCTCGAATACAGGTCGTCCAGCTCGACCGGCGTCGCCGTCCGGTCGCGCGGGAGGACCGTGCCGGAAGCCAGGACCGGGCCGCTGTCGTAGGCCGGGGTCAGCTGGACGTACCGGTCGCTGACCAGGCTCGGCGCGACGACCACCGCGCCCACGCCGGCCGGCAGGGAGACGTCGTCGACGCGCATGTCCACGCGCACGGCGTCGCCCTGCGGCGTCACGTCGGTGACCTGCCCGACCGGCACGCCGAGCACGCGCACCGACGAGCCCGCGTAGAGCCCGACCGTCTTGCCGAAGTACGCGGAGACCACGGTTCCGGTGGACGCGCGGAACACCAGCCACAGTCCCGCGGTGACGATCAGCGCGAGCACGCAGGCGAACGCCAGCCACGTCACCAGGCTGCGGCCGCGGTAGGTGCGGATGGTCATCGGCCGCCCACCCCCTGGTTCGGCGCCGCGATCGGCGGGGTGCAGCCTTCGGGGTTGATGGTGATCACGCCGGCGTTGATCGTCGGCGGCAGCAGGCCGCACAGGTAGCCCTCGAACCAGCGGCCGTTGCCGGTGGCGTTGGCGCCGACGCGGGCGAAGGGCGCCATCAGCTGGAGGCTCTTGTCGAGGTTGCCCTGGTTGCGCTGCAGGATGTCGGTCACCTTCCCGAGCTTGTCCAGCGTCGGCTTCAGCTGCGCGCGGTTGTCCGCGACGAGCCCGGAAAGCTGCTGCGACAGCTGCTGGGTGCCGGTGAGCAGCGCGTTGATCGCCTTCTTGCGGTTCTGCAGCTCGCCGAGCAGCAGGTTGCCGTCGCTGATCACGCGCTGCAGCTGGGCGTTGCGGTCGGACAGCGTCTTCGACACCTGGCTCGTGTTGGCCAGCAGCGTGTGCAGGTCGGCGTCGCGGGACGAAACGGTGCGAGCCAGCGACGACAGCCCGGTCAGCGTGTCCTTCAGGTACTGCGGGCTGTCCTTGAGGCTGTCGGACAGGGCGTTGAAGCTGTCCGCGAGCTGCTTCGTGTCGATGTCGCCGACCGTCGTCGACAGCTGCTCGAACGCGTCCTGCAGCTGGAACGGCGTGCGCGTGCGGGCCTGCGGGATCGTCGCGGCCGGCTCCTGCGTGCCGCCGCCCTTCGGGTCGAGCGCGAGGTACTTCTCCCCCAGCAGCGTCTTGATCTCGATGGACGCCGTGGTCGCGTCGCCGACCCGGACGTCCTTCACGCGGAAGCGGACGAGCACCTGCTTGCCGGCCAGCTTCACCGACGACACCGTGCCGACCTTGACGCCGGCGACCTCGACCTCGTTGTCCGGCGCCAGCCCGGCGGACTCGCCGAAGTACGCCGAGTACGTCGTGCCGTTGCCGAAGAACGGGAGCTGGTCGGAAAAGTACGTCGTGGCCGTGACGAGCACGATCAGCACGAGCGCGACCGCGCCGACCCCCGCCTGGTTGCGATCCTTCAGCCGCTTCACGGACCACACCTCTCCGCGCGCTGCGTACCGGGAATGGGGACGATCGGCAGGGTGATGTCGAGCGAGGAAATGCCGATGGTGCCGGTGATCCCGCACAGGTAGTAGTTGAACCAGCTGCCGTAGCTCAACGTCCGGGTGAACTTCTGCAGGTTGCCCGGCAGCACCTCGAGGAGGTGGTTGAGCAGCACGCCGGAGTCGCCGAGGTTCTGCGACAGCACGCCGAGCCGGGCGACGTCGTCCTTGAGCGCCGGGCGCGCGTCGGCGAGCAGGCCGGTCGTGGACACGGCGAGGTCGCCGAGCGCGCTGACCGCGTCGCCGATCGGCTTGCGCTGCTCGGCCAGCCCGCTGACCAGCTTCTGCGTCTGCTCGATGAGGTCGCCGAGCTGCGGGCCGTGGGCGTTGACCGTGCCGAGCACGGTGTTGAGGTTCGCGATGACCTGGCCGATCACCTGGTCCTTGCTCGCGATCGCCGTCGTCAGGGACGCGGTGTGCTGCAGCAGGCTGGTGATCGTGCCGCCTTCGCCCTGGAAGACGCTGATGATCTCGGCCGAGAGCTGGTTGACGTCCTTCGGGCTCAACGCCTTGAACAGCGGCTTGAAGCCGTTGAACAGCACGGTCAGGTTGAGTGCGGGTTTGGTGCGCTCGGGCGGGATCGTGCCGCCGTCCTCCAGCGCGCGCTGCCCCGGGACGTCGGTGCCGAGCGCGAGGTAGCGCTGGCCGACGAGGTTGCGGTACTTGATCGTCGCGGTCACCGTCTCCGGCAGCCGGTAGGCGTGCTCGACGTCGAACCGGACCTCGGCGAAGTTCCGGTCGCCCTCGACGACGCCGATCGCGTCGACCTGGCCGACCTTGACCCCGGCGATGCGGACGTCGTCGCCTTCCTTGAGCCCGGACGCGTCGGTGAACTTCGCCAGGTAGCCCGAGGTCTCGCCGAAGTTAGTGTTCGCGATGGTGGCCGCGAGGATCCCGGTGAGCAGCACGGTGACGACGGCGAACACCGCGAGCTTGACCAAGGACGGCACGAAGGTCCTCACTTCAGCTCCACCTCCGCCCCGCGGTAGAGCGGCCCGACGAGCAGGCCCGCCCAGCCGGGCACGTCACCCGGCGCGGTGCCGAGCGCGGGCGAGGCGAGCAGGTCGATCAGGTCGCGTTCGTAGCTCGACCCGACGATCGTGCCGGAACCGCCGAGGGCGCCCCCGCCGGCGGGCAGCTCCTCGGGCGGGTTCTTCGGCGGGGCGGGCTTGCTGGAGCCGTCCTTGATCGCGCCGTCCGGCGGGTACTGCGGCCAGACGCCCGGCTTCGGGACCTGCGGGTAGCAGCGCGGGCCGCGCTTGTCCTCGTACTTCGGCTCGTCGACGCCGGGGAGGTACTTGCCGCGGCTGGCGGCGAACTCGATGGTGACCCGGCTGACCTCGGGGTGCGCGGTGCCCTTGCCGAACGCCAGCTCCGCGCGCGGCACGGACTCGGCGAGCTGCCGCATCAGGCACGGGTACTCCGGCGCGTACTTCGCGAGGACGTCGAGCGTGGGCTGGATCGCCGTGGTGAGCCGGATCAGGTTGTCCTTGTTGACCTGCAGGAAGTTCGTCAGGTCCACCGAAGCCGCGGTGACGGTGGCGTAGAGGTCGCTCAGCTGCGCGCGCTGGTCGACGATCGTCCGGCTCGTCGTCGTCAGATCGGACAGGGCCTGCAGCAGGTCCGGCGCCGCCTTGTCGTAGGTCTGCGCGACGTTGGCGAGCCCGGTGATGTCGGCCTTGACGTCCGGCAGCGACGGGTTCAGCTTGCCGAGGTAGTCGCTCAGCTGCACGAGGGTCCGGCCGAGCTGCTTGCCGCGGCCTTCGAGCGCGGTCGACACCGCTGTCAGCGTGCTCGACAGCTTCTCGGGCTGGACCGCCTGCAGCAGCGGCAGCACGTCGTCGAGGACCTTCTGCAGCTCGATCGCCGCGCTGCTGCGGTCCTGCGGGATGACGTCGCCGGCCTCGATCGGGCCTTGCGGAGCCTCGGGCAGCTGCAGGGCGACGTACCGCTCGCCGAACAGCGTCTTCGGCAGCAGCCGCGCGGCGACGTTCTTGGGGATGACGTGCGTCTTGTCCGGGTCGAGGGCCAGTTCCAGCTCGGCGTGGTCGCCCTTCGCCAGCACCGACCGGACTTCGCCGACGATCATGCCGCGGACCTTGACGTCGCCGCCGGTGCGCAGCTGGCTGCCGACGCGGTCGGTCTCCAGCTTCACGAGCGTCACCGGAGTGAAGGCCTTGTTGTACACGGCGAGCGTGCCCGTGATGAACAACGCGGCCACGAGC
This sequence comes from Amycolatopsis sp. NPDC049159, assembly GCF_040648295.1. NCBI lineage: Bacteria > Bacillati > Actinomycetota > Actinomycetes > Pseudonocardiales > Pseudonocardiaceae > Amycolatopsis > Amycolatopsis sp. NPDC049159. The sequence goes on along the minus strand of NZ_JBEZDL010000002.1, from coordinate 242,943 downwards.
AGGAAGGCGAGCCCCAGCACCTGGTACCGGAGCCGCTGCCAGAGCTCGCGCGTCATCCGGAGATCCTCACCGTCGTGTTCGCGCCCCAGATCGCGAGGGACAGGAAGAAGTCCAGCACCGAGATCAGCACGATCGACGTCCGCACCGCGCGGCCGACCGCGACACCGACACCGGCCGGGCCGCCGCCGGCGTTGAAGCCGTAGTAACAGTGGGACAGGATCACGAGCACGCTGAAGACGATCACCTTCCCGAACGACCAGAGGACGTCGCCGGGTGGCAAGAACAGCGTGAAGTAGTGGTCGTAGGTGCCCGCGGACTGGCCGTAGAGCCAGATGGTGATCTGGCGGGACGCGAGGTAGCTCGACAGCAGGCCGACCGCGTACAGCGGGATCACCGCGGCGACGCCGGCGAGCACGCGGGTGGTCACCAGGTACGGCATGCTCGGCACGCCCATGACCTCGAGCGCGTCGATCTCCTCGGAGATCCGCATCGCGCCGAGCTGGGCGGTGAAGCCGCAGCCGACGGTGGCCGACAGCGCGAGCCCGGCCGACAGCGGCGCGACCTCGCGGGTGTTGAAGTAGGCGGAGATGAACCCGGTGAGCGCGGCCGTGCCGAGCTGGTTCAGCGCGGAATAGCCCTGCAGGCCGACGATGAGACCGGTGAACAGCGTCATCCCGATCATCACGCCGAGGGTGCCGCCGATGACGGCGAGGCCGCCGGTGCCGAAGCAGACCTCGGTGAGCAGCCGCAGCGTTTCCCGGCCGTAGCGGCGGATCGTGCGCGGGGACCAGGCGAGCGCTTTCGCGGCGAACGCGAGCTGCTTGCCGAGACCTTCCAGGCTCTGGCCCGGGCGCGCGATGTACTCGAGCGTCCGCTCGTGGTCGATCGGTTCCGCCGTCATCACATGGCCTTCGGCGGGACGATCCGCAGGTAGATCGCGGTGAGCACGACGTTGATGAGGAACAGCAGCAGGAACGTGATGACGACGGCCTGGTTGACCGCGTCGCCGACGCCCTTCGGCCCGGGCGGCGGGTTCAGCCCGCGGAACGCCGCCACGACGCCGGCGACGAAGCCGTAGAGCAGCGCCTTGATCTCGCTGACCCAGAGGTCGGGCACCTGGGCGAGGGCGTTGAAGCTGGCCAGGTACGCGCCGGGCGTGCCGCCTTGGAGGACGACGTTGAAGAAGTAGCCGCCGAGCACCCCGACCACGCTGACCAAGCCGTTGAGGAGCACCGAAACGACCATCGCGGCCAGCACCCGGGGCACGATGAGGCGCTGGATCGGGTTGACGCCCAGCACTTCCATGGCGTCGATCTCTTCGCGGATCTTGCGCGCGCCGATGTCCGCGCAGACCGCGCTGCCGCCGGCGCCCGCGACGAGCAACGCCGTGATCAGCGGGCTGGCCTGCTGCACGATGGCCAGCGCGCTGGCCGCGCCGGTGAACGACTGGGCGCCGATCTGCGCGGTCAGCGAGCCGAGCTGCAGCGCGATCACCGCGCCGAACGGGATGGCCACCAGTGCCGTGGGCAGGATCGTGACGCTGGCGAAGAACCAGCACTGCTGGATCCACTCGCGGGCCTGGAAGGGGCGCTTGAAGATCGCGCGCAGGACCTCCCACGAGAGCGTCGCCAGGCGGCCGACCTGGGTCAGGGCCGCGGTTCCCGGGAGCGTTCCCGTGCTCTCGCTCACCACACCTCCCAGTAGGTCGTCGCTGACCTCCGAGTGTTCTCCATACCCGGCGCCCGATTTTCGTTAGCGGTGTTCACTGCCTAGAAGTTGAGCGCGTGCGACGCCGTGGCTCCCCCGTCCGCGACGAACTCCGCCCCGGTGCAGTACGCGCTCTCGTCGCTGGCCAGGAACAACACCAGCTTCGCGATGTCTTCGGGCTGCCCGACGCGGCCGAGCGCGACCTTCTTGCCGACGTAGGACATGTCGACTTTCTGGCCGCCGGCCGCGGTCGAAACCATCTGGGTATCGATCGCGCCGGGGTGCACGGAATTGACGCGGATGTGCTTCTTGCCGAGTTCCATCGCCGCGACCTTGGTCATCCCGCGGATCGCGAACTTGCTCGCGGTGTAGGCGATCAGGTACGGCATCCCGGCCAGACCCTCCACAGAGGACACGTTGACGATGGAGCCACCGCCGGCGGCGGTCATCGGTTCAACGACCGAGCGCATCCCGAGAAACGCCCCGATCTGGTTCACCCGGATCACGCGTTCGTAATCGGCCAGCGTCGTCTTGCCCAGCTCGGAGAAGTGCAGGATGCCGGCGTTGTTGACCAGCACGTCCGGGGCGCCGAACTCGGTGCCCACGCGCTCGACGGCGGTGGCCCAGTCGTCCTCGCTGCCGACGTCGAGGTGCTGGTAGACGGCCTGCTCGCCGAGTTCGGCGGCGAGCTGCTTGCCCTCGTCGTCCAGGATGTCGGCGACGAGCACCTTCGCGCCTTCGGCGACGAACGCGCGGGCCGCGGCCTCGCCTTGGCCGCGCGCGGCCCCGGTGACGATGGCGATCTTCCCGTCCAGCCTCACGACTCCTCCAGGATTTCGGTGGCGGCGAACATCCGGCCGGGATCGCGTTCGGCGAAGAACGCGCTGACCGAGGTTTCCAGCTCGTCGAGGCCCCAGCGCCGCTCGATCCGCGGCGCTTCGACCAGCGAGACGGTGCCGCCGTGGACGACGAACACCTGGCCGTTGACGTGCTCGGCGGCCGGCGAGGCGAGGTAGGCGACGAAGGGGGCGACGTGCTCGACCGAGAGCGGATCGGCGCCTTCGGCAGGGGCGGCGCCGAACACGCCCTCGGTCATCGCCGTCCGCGCGCGCGGGCAGATCGCGTTGGCGCGGACGCCGTACTTGGCGAGGCCGCGGGCCGCCGACATGGTGAGCGCGGTGATGCCCGCCTTCGCCGCGGCGTAGTTGGGCTGGCCGGGCGAGCCGATGAGGAACGCCTCGGACGCCGTGTTGACCAGCCGCCCGTAGACGGGCTTGCCGTCCGCTTTGGACTTCTCGCGCCAGTGCTCGGCGGCGTTACGGGACAACAGGAAGTGCCCGCGCAGGTGCACGCGCAGCACGGTGTCCCAGTCGTCGTCGGACATCGAGAACAGCATCTTGTCGCGCAGCACGCCGGCGTTGTTGACCACGACGTCGAGCCCGCCGAGGTCGAGCGCGGCCTGCGTGAGCGCGTCGGCCGTGGCCCGCTCCCCCACGTCGCCGGCGACCGCGACGGCGGTGCCGCCCGCCGCTTCGATCTCCGCGACGACGTCCTTCGGCTCGCCGATGTCGTTGACGACGACCGTGGCGCCGCGGGCGGCCAGCGCGAGCGCTTCGGCCCGGCCCAGGCCCGCGGCGGCGCCCGTGACGATCGCAATCCTGCCGGTCAGGCTCACCGCGAGGCCTCCTCGTCGAGTCCCAGATGTCGGGCCTAGACTAGAATCTGTTCTCGGTTTGGGCAAGCCTTTCAGTGAACGGCGCTAACCGACGATGAACAGGGCGTTCTTCGGGCAGCCCTTGACCGCATCAGAAACACGTTCTACCTGATCGGCCGGGACCGGGCCCGGCCGGACCACCAGGTTCTCGTCGTCGTCGAGGTCGAAGACGTCCGGGGCGAAGCCGACGCACACCGCGTTCGCTTCGCAAGCCAGCCTGTCGACACCGATCTCCATACTTCCTCCACCACGCGAGCCCTGGTACAACTAGAACAGGTTCTATTGTAACGCCGGATCGGGGTGACGGGTGCGGATCGACTACACGCCGGAGCAGCGCGAGCTGGCCGCCGAACTTCGGGAGTACTTCGCCGAACTGATGACGCCCGAACGCCGTGACGGCCTCCGCTCGGGCGGCGGCGAGTACGGCGACGGCGCCGCCTACAAGGAAATCGTCCGGCAGCTGGGCAAGGACGGCTGGCTCGCGCTGGGCTGGCCGAAGGAGTACGGCGGGCAGGGCCGGCCGATGCTCGACCAGCTGATCTTCACCGACGAAGCCGCCGTCGCCGGGGTGCCGGTCCCCTTCCTGACGGTGAACACCGTCGGGCCGACCATCATGCGCTACGGCACCGAGGAGCAGAAGGCGTTCTACCTGCCGAAGATCGCCGCCGGCGAGCTGCACTTCTCGATCGGCTACTCCGAGCCCGAAGCCGGCACGGACCTGGCCTCGCTGAAGACGCGCGCGGTCCGCGACGGCGACGAGTACGTCGTCACCGGCCAGAAGATGTGGACGAGCCTGATCGAATACGCCGACTACGTCTGGCTCGCGGTGCGGACCGATCCGTCGGCGAAGAAGCACCGCGGGCTGTCGATGCTGATCGTGCCGACGTCCGCTCCCGGGTTTTCGTGGACCAAGGTGCACACGGTCGCGGGCGCGGGCACGAGCGCGACGTACTACGACGAGGTGCGCGTGCCGGTGTCCGCGCGCGTCGCCGAGGAGAACGCGGGTTGGCCGCTGATCACCAACCAGCTCAACCACGAGCGCGTCGCGCTGACGTCGGCGGCGCCGGTGCGCAAGGCGCTGGCCGACGTCCTGGCGTGGGCGAAGGAAACCGGCGCGATCGAGCAGGAATGGGTGCGGCTGCACCTCGCGCGGGTGCACGCCGGCGCGGAGTACCTGAAGCTGCGGAACTGGCGGATCGCCTGGGCGGCCGCGGCGAGCGAGCTCGGCCCGGCGGAGGCGTCGGCGACGAAGGTGTACGGCACGGAGTTCGCGATCGAGGCCTACCGGCTGCTGATGGAGGTGCTCGGCGCGGCCGCCGTCGTCCGCGAAGGCTCGCCGGGCGCGCTGCTGGCCGGCCGGATCGAACGGCTGCACCGCTCGGCGCTCATCCTCACCTTCGGCGGCGGCACCAACGAAATCCAGCGGGACATGATCGCCGCCACCGCACTCGGCCTGCCCGTCACGCGCTAGGAGCGTCCATGGACTTCACCCCTTCCGAGGCGTCAGCCGACCTCGCCGCGCTGAGCCGGCGGATCCTCGCCGGCGAGACCACCCACGACCCGCACGGCACCGGCGGCTTCGACGCTCCACTGTGGACGGCATTGGGACAGGCGGGCGTGCTCGACGCGGCCCTGCCGTCGTCGCTCGGCGGCGGGGGGTTCGGCCTGCTCGAACAGTGCGCGGTGCTCACCGAAATCGGCCGCGCGGTGGCGGCGGTCCCCTACCTGCCCTCGATCACGATGGCGGCGTCGGCGCTGGCCGAGTTCGGCACGCCCGAGCTGGTGGACCGCTGGGTGCTGCCGGTGCTGCGCGGCGAGCGCGTGCTGGCCGTGGCGCTGTCCGGCTTCACCGCCGTCGGTGGGCGGTTGTCCGGTTCGCGCCCGGCCGTGGCATTCGGCGCGTTCGCCCACGGGTTCCTGGTCGCCGCCGCGGACGAGGTCTTCCTGGTCGACGCGGCCGCGGCCGGGGTGTCGGTGCGGCCGCAGCGCACGACCGACCACGCGGACGCGTGCCTGCTGGAGCTGTCCGACGTCCAGGGAACTTCGCTGGGCGCCATCGCCGAGTGGCTGCGCCTGCGCGGGACGGCCGGCGTGTGCGCGCAGCAGCTCGGCGTCGTCGAGCGGGCCTTGGAGCTGACGGCGGCGTACGCGGGCGAGCGCAAGCAGTTCGACCACGTCATCGGCCGTTTTCAGGCGGTCCGCCAGCGGCTCGCGGACGCGTACGTCGACGTCGAAGCGGTCCGCCTGACGACCCTGCAGGCCGCGTGGCGGCTGGCTTCGGACCTCCCCGCGACGGAAGCGGTGGCGACGGCGAAGTTCTGGGCCGCGGAGGCCGGTCATCGCGTGGCCCACACGACGGTCCACGTCCACGGCGGCGTCGGCATCGACGTCGACCACGTGGTGCACCGCTATTTCACGGCGGCGAAGCGGCTGGAGTTCGAGCTCGGTTCGGCGACTCCGCAGCTGCTGGCACTGGGCGACGCACTGGCCGGCTAAACGGCGTACGCCCAGAATTCGCGCATCAGCGGAGTGGGTTCGGGGCTGGTCAGCTCGACCTGGGTGAGCAGCACCGAGACCGTGCCGGTCGAGGGGACGATGTGCCAGGCGGTGCCGGCACCGCCGACCCAGCCGTAGCGGCCGGCCACCTCGCCGGGGTGCGTCGGCTCGACGTCGACCGAACCTCCGTAGCCCCAGCCCTGACCGTGCAGGAAAGCCCGGCCGGCTTCGCGCTGCTCGCGTGTCAGGTGGTCGGTCGTCATCGCGCGGACCGAGTGCGGGGAGAGCCGCCGGCCGGCCGTGCCTTCGGCCAGCAGGAAACGGCCGAAGGCGAGCAGGTCGTCGACGGTCGAGACGAGCCCGCCCGACCCGGAGGGGAACGACGGCGGGGTGCTCCAGCGGCCTTCGGGCGAGTCGATCAGCCGCAGCCCGTCCTCGCCCCGGCGATAAGCGCTGGTCAGCCGGCCCAGCGCGGCGGTCGGCACGGTGAACCCGGTATCGGCCATACCGAGCGGCTCGAACAGGTGCTCCGCCAGGAACTCCGGCAGCGGACGGCCGGTGACTCGCGAGATCAGCACGCCTTGGAGATCGGAGGCGGTGTCGTAGAGCCAAGCCTCGCCGGGCTGGTGCAGCAGCGGCACTTGCGCGAGCGCGGCCAGCCACTCGTCGGGAGTGAGCCCGCGCGGCGGAGCGGCCGGGTGGCCGAGGACCTGGAGGAGCAGGTCGACGGCGGGCAGCGTCATGTCGGCGGCCAGGCCGTAGCCGCAGCGGAAGGTGAGCAGGTCTTCCACGGTGATCGGGCGGGTGGCGGGGACTACGTCGTCGACTGGGCCTTGTGGGGTGCGGACCACTAGTGGGGAGGCCAGTTCGGGGAGCCAGCGCGCGATGGGGTCTTCGAGGGCGAGCTCGCCTTCGTCGACGAGTAGGAGTAGTGCCGCGGCGACGATCGGTTTGGTCAGGGAGGCGATGCGGAAGAGGGAGTCGCGCGCCATGGGGAGGGTGTGCTTGGCGTCGGCCGAGCCTATGGCTGCCGCTTCGACCTGGTCGCCGTGGGCGATGAGGGCTACGGCGCCGGGCAGGTCTGCGGCGTGCCGGGTCAGGAGGTCGGCGAGGGTGGTCGGGCCGGTCGCGGGGGCACGGTTTGGGCCGGGTGTGGTGGTCGTGCCAGCCGACGCGGCGGAATCGGCCGGCTCGGTCGGGCCAGCCGGGCCACCCGGCGCAGCGGGGCCAGTCGGCACAGCGGGGCCAGTCGGCACAGTCGGAGTGGCCGGGCCATCCGGCGCAGTCGGACCGGGCGACGTGGCCGAGCCGGGCGGCGTGACCTGGCCGGTCGGTGCGGCGGAGTCAGGCCACTCCGCCGGATCGGCCGATGCAGCCGAGCCAGCCGGAGCGGGCCGGGTGGCCGGATCGGCCGGCGCAGCCGGCCCAGGCGACCCGGCCTGGCCACCCGGTCCGGCAGAGTCAGCCCACTCCGCCGGCTCGGTCGGTGCAGCCAAGCCAGCCGGATCGGCCCGGGTGGCCGGGTCAGCCGAGCCGGTCGATCGCGGCGGCCGGTGTCGAAGGGGATCGGTCGGCGTGGCCGAGTCAGTCGCGCGAGCCGGGTCGGGCGGCGTGGTCAGGTCGGCCGCACGGGCCGGGTCGGGCGCGCGAGCCGGGTCGGGCGCCCGGGCTGGGTCGGGCGTTGTGGCCGGGTCAGCCGGGTCGGGCGAGTGTGGGGGCCGGTTGTGGGCGGGGTCTGGCGTGGGCATGCTCAGTCCAGCGGGTTGATCGCGCGCAGGCGGCGGGGGCCCGTGTCGGGGCGGGTTGGGGGTAAGCCCAGGACCAGGCGGGCGTTGGCGACGAATGCACCGTCCGGGGAGGCCAGGATCGGGTCCAGTACCAGTGAGCGGACCTCGGGGTTGTCCTCCGCCAGCGCTGCCACGCGCAGCACCATGTCCTGCAGCGCCGCCAGGTCGGCCGGCTCGTCGCCGCGGTAGCCGGTCAACAACGGAGCCGTTCGGGGCTCGCGCAGCAGCGTTGCCGCGTCCACGTCGGTGAGGGGGACCGCGCGGTAGGCGCGGTCGCCCAGCAGGGTGCTGACCAGGCCGGACAGCCCGAACGAGACCAGCGTGCCGAACGACGGGTCGTCCTGCAGGCCGATCACGCACGACAGGCCCTTCGGTGCCATCCGCTGGACGTACACGTCGTCGTCGCCGGAGATTTCGCGCAGGGTTTCGTACGCCGTGCGCACCGAGTCCGCGGAGGCCAGGTCGAGCCGGACGCCGGCCAGGTCGGGGCGGCCGCGCAGGCGTTCGTCGACCGCTTTGAGCGTCACCGGGAAGCCCAGCTCGGCCGCCGCCGCGATGGCTTCGTCCACTGTGGACACTATGCGGAACGGCACGACGTCGATGCCGTAGCAGCCCAGCAGCCGGACGACGTCGGTGTCGGACAGCAGCGTCGTCTTTCCGCTTTCGGCGTCCAGGAGTTCGCGAACCAGGCCCTGGGCCTGTTCCGTGTGGATCCCCTGCGGCCGCACGAGGGTGCCCTGCGGGCGCTGCCGCCACGCCGCGTAGCGGACGACCCTCGCGAGGGCGTTCACCGCGCGCTCCGGGCTCGGATAGGACGGGATCGACCCGCGCGTCGGCACGCCGTCTTCGCTGAACACGGCCAGCTCGTCCGGCACGCCTTCCGCGGCGAGGAACGTCGAGACGATCGGTTTGCGCTGCCCCAGTTCGACCACGGTTTCCCGCAGGGCGCGCGCGTACGCCGTGCCGGGGATCGCGATCGGCGGCGCGAACACGACGACCAGCGCGTCGGTCTCCGGCGACGTCAGCGCTTCGCCGACCGCCTTCGCGAAGTCCTCCGGGCTCGCCTGCGGGCCGACGTCCACCGGGTCCGAGGCGAGCCTCAGGCCCTGCATCCGGGCGGTGTCCGCGGCCAGCAACCCGATCGCGCTGGAGTTGCCGACAATGGCGACCCGCGGGCCGGCGGGCAGCGGCTGGTGGGCGAACACGAGCGCCGTGTCGAACAGCTGCGCCAGTGACTCCACCCGCACCACGCCGGCCTGCTCGAACAGCGCCTGGACGCTGGCCTCGTCGATCTCCGTGGACGTCGCCGCCAGCTGCGGGCGGACCGCGTGCCGTCCCGACTTCACCGCGACGATCGGCTTCGTGCGCGCGAGCCGGCGGGCCAGCCGCGCGAACTTGCGCGGGTTGCCGAAGGACTCGAGGTACAGCAGCACGAGGTCGGTGTCCGGGTCGGTTTCCCAGTACTGCAACAGGTCGTTGCCCGAGACGTCGGCGCGGTTGCCCGCCGAGACGAACGTCGACAGCCCGAGGCCGCGCGCCTCCGCGTCGGCGAGGATCGCGGTGCCCAGCGCGCCGGACTGGCAGAAGAAGCCGGTGCGCCCGCGGCCGGGCAGGCGCGGCGCGAGGGTGGCGTTCAAGCGGATGCCGGGCGTCGTGTTGAGCACACCGAGCGCGTTCGGGCCGACCACGCGCATGCCGTGCGCGCGTGCCTCGCCGACCAGCCGCAGCTCGGCGTGCAGGCCGTGCGGCCCGGCCTCGGCGAACCCGCTCGACAGGATCAGCAGCGTCTTCACGCCCTTGGCCAGGCAAGCGTCCAAAACGGACTCGACGGCCTCGGCGGGCACCGCGACGACGGCCAGGTCGACCGGGTCCGGGATGTCCAGCACGGACGGGTAGGCGCGGACCCCGCGGATCGCGCGGTGCTCCGGGTTGACCGGGTAGACGGTGCCGGTGAACGCGGCGGCCAGCAGGTTCACGAAGGCGACGTGGCCGACCTTGCCCGGCTCGGCCGACGCGCCGATCACCGCGACCGACGACGGGTGCAGCAGGTTGTGCACGCTGCGCGCCTCGGCCGCCTGCTCCCGCGAGCGCGCGACCGCGAGCGACTCCTCGGTCGGGTCGATGTCGAACTCCAGGTGCAGCACGCCTTCCTCGATCTCGCGGCTGACCTGGTAGCCGGCGTCGCGGAAGACGCGCACCATGGCGGCGTTCTCGGCGAGCACCTCGGCGACGAACCGGCGCAGCCCGCATTCGGACGCGGCCGCGGCGAGGTGCTCGAGCAGGATCGAGCCGAGCCCGCGCCCCTGGTGCGCGTCGCTCACGACGAAGGCGACCTCCGCCGACGGCCCGCTGTCGAGCCGTTCGTACCGCCCGACGGCGACGATGTCGTCGCCCAGGAACGCGGCGAACGCGACCCGGTCGTGGTGGTCGACGGTGGAGAAGCGCTTGAGGTCCTTCTCCGGGATCCGCGGGTAGGCGCCGAAGTAGCGGAAGTACCGCGTGCGCTCGGACAGCTTGCCGTGGAAGGCGACCAGCCCGTCGGCGTCGGTGGGCACGATCGGGCGCAGGTGGACGGTGCCGCCGTCGGACAGCACGACGTCGGCTTCCCAGTCGCGGGGGTAGTCGAAGGGGTCCCGGCCGGCCATGATCAGTCCCTCGGATCGTCCGGGTCGAGGCCGTGCAGGGGGAAGACGGCGCGGCGGGTGTCCCGGACGGCGATGTCGACCGGGTCGTCTTCACCGTCGCCCCACGGCTTGAACTCCGTGTCGCGGTCGTCGGTCATCGTGCTGGGGAGTTCGGCCTGCGGCGCGGCCTTGCCGACGGTGGTCTTCCAGCCGGGCGGCAGCGGCGTCGCCGGGTCGACGTCCCGGTTCAGGACGGTGGCGATCAGGTGCGTCCACGATCGCGGGACCACGCGGATCAGCTGGTAGCCCCCGCCCCCGACGGCGATCCACTTGCCGCCGGCGTAGGTCTCGGCGAGGTCGCGGAGAGTGGCGTAGATGGTGCGGTGCCCGTCGACGGACAGCGAGAGGTCGGCGAGCGGGTCTTCTTCGTGCGAGTCGACACCGCACTGGGTGAACAGCAGCTGCGGTTCGAAGTCGGCGAGCAGCGACGGGACGACGGCGTTGAACGCTCGCAGCCACCCGGGATCCCGCGTCCGCGGCGGCAACGGGATGTTGACGGCCGTCCCGTCGGCCTTCCCGCGGCCGGTCTCGGCGGAGTAGCCGGTGCCCGGCCAGAGCGTGAAGGGGTGCTGGTGCAGCGAGATCGTGAGGACGCGCGGGTCGTCGTAGAAGGCGGTCTGGACGCCGTCGCCGTGGTGGACGTCGGTGTCGATGTAGGCGATCCGCTCGAAGCCGTGGTCGAGCAGCCAGGAGATGGCGACGGCGCAGTCGTTGTAGACGCAGAACCCGGCCGCCCGGTCGCGCATCGCGTGGTGCAGGCCGCCGGCGATGTTGACCGCGCGGGTGGCTTCGCCTTCGGCGATCTTGCGGGCGGCGAGCAGCGTGGACCCGACGACGAGCGCGGAGGCGTCGTGCATGTCGGGGAAGACGGGGTTGTCCGAGGTGCCGAGCCCGTGCCCGACGTCCCAACCGACGAGCGGTGCGTCCCGCACGGCGGCGAGGTATTCGGGCGCGTGGATCCGGAGGAGTTCTTCGTCGCCGGCGCCGGTCGGGACGAGGAGCGGGACGTCGTCGAGCACGCCGAGTTCGGTGGCCAGCCGGACCGTGAGCTCCAGCCGGACGGGGTTGAACGGGTGATCCGCACCCAGGTCATAACCGAGAAGGGCGGAGTCCCAAACGACGGCCGGCGACATAGTGTCCGACTGTAGTGCCGTTCGGGGGACTGTGTGGACCCGAAAGGGCCGGATGTGGGCCGCGCCGCGGTCGGCGGGTGGCCCGCGGACAGCCACGTCCCGGCCCGGCCGGCCGGGCCGGGACGCGCTCGATCCCGGGTGCTCAGCCGGGCAGGGGGCCGGTCGCCGCGGGGCGGTCGGGGTTGCGGGACCAGTGGGACCAGGAACCCGCGTACAGGCCCGCGCCGGGGTGGCCGGCCAGTTCCAGGGCCAGTACCACCGAACTCGCCGTCACTCCTGAGCCGCAGTACGCGGCCACCGGCTCGCCCGGGCGCAGGCCCAGGTCCGTGAAGCGGGCGGCCAGGTCCGCCGGGGTGTGCCAGCGGCCGTCGGCCGCGATGTGGCCGGCGAACGGGGCGTTCACCGCGCCCGGGATGTGGCCCGCCCGGGGGTCCACCGGTTCCGTCTCGCCGGCGTAGCGCGGGGCGGCGCGGGCGTCGAGGAGGAGGCCGTCGCGGGCCAGGGCCGCTGCCTCGTCCGCGTCGAGGACCGGCATCGCGCCCGGGCGGACCGTGAGGTCGCCCGGTTCCGGGTGTGCCTCTTCGGTACTGACCGGGTGGTCCTCGGCCGACCACGCCGCGTAACCGCCGTCGAGGACCGCCACCTCTTCATGGCCTGCCCAGCGCAGCAGCCACCACGCACGGGCCGCCACGGAGCCGTCCGCGTCGTCGTAGGCCACCACCGGGTGACCCGCCCGGACGCCGGCCGCGCGCAGGTCGCGCTGCAGGTCGGCGGGGGCGGGCAGCGGGTGGCGGCCGCCTTCGCCCGGCTCGGCGGCGAGGACCCGGTCGAGGTCGACGAACACCGCACCGGGTACGTGGCCCGCCGCGTAGGACTCGGCGGCAGGCGGGCCGGCGAGGCGCCAGCGGACGTCGAGGACGACGGGCCGCCCGGCGGCCGGGCCCGCCAGCGCGGCGGCGAGGTCGGTGGTGCTGATCAGCGGACGCATGCTCCCATCTTGCAGCGGCCCGGCGCCCGGCCGCGCCGGGGTGCGGACATCTCCCCCACCGGCGGGGTGGTGCCGATCCGGCCGGAAGCAGTCGGACACGGCCCGCCATCGATCCGCGCGAGCCGACGGTTTCCGCCGTGACCGCGTCGGATCGGTAACCGACGGCACCGTATCCACCAGGCCCGCCGCCGCTGTCGGTGCCAACGACTACGATGAGCGACGCGGACGAAGGGGACAGCGTGAACGATCTCATCGACACCACCGAGATGTACTTGCGTACGATCTACGAGCTCGAAGAAGAGGGAGTCGTTCCGCTGCGCGCCCGCATCGCCGAGCGCTTGCAGCAGAGCGGCCCGACCGTCAGCCAGACCGTCGCCCGGATGGAGCGCGACGGGCTGGTCGTGGTCGCCGACGACCGGCACCTCCAGCTGACCGACCACGGCCGTGAACTGGCCATCGCCGTCATGCGCAAGCACCGCCTGGCCGAGCGCCTCCTCGTCGACGTGATCGGGCTCGAGTGGGAGCACGTGCACAACGAGGCGTGCCGGTGGGAGCACGTGATGAGCGAAGCCGTCGAGCGCAAGCTGGTCAAGCTGCTCGACCACCCGACCACCTCCCCGTACGGCAACCCGATCCCGGGCCTGGACAAGCTGGGCGACGGCGACCCCGCGCCGCCCGCGGAGGCCGACCTGGTCCGGCTCGACGAGTTCGCCCGCACGGGCGGCGGCCGCGTCGAGATCCGGCGCATCGCCGAGCACGTCCAGCTGGACGAGTCGCTGATGACCGAGCTCAAGTCCGTCGGCATCGTGCCGGGCGGCACGGTCACCATCGGCAAGGCCAACGGCGGCACCATCGAGGTCACCGGCGGGGACACCACCGCCCAGGTCGCGACGTCCGCGCTGCACGCCGTCCTGGCCCAGGCCAGGTGAGCCCCGCTTCGGAGGCCGTGGCGGCGTTCCGCACGGTCCACGGCACCGTGCCCGCGGGCGTCTGGTCGGCGCCCGGCCGGGTCAACCTGATCGGCGAGCACACCGACTACAACGACGGCTTCGTGCTGCCGTTCGCGCTGCCGCACCGGCTGGCCGCGGCCGCGTCGCCACGGGAAGACGGCGTCCTGTCCGTGGCCACCCTCGGCGACGACGGCCAGATCCAGCGCTCGGGCGAGCTCAAGATCGCCGACCTGGCGCCGGGCACGGTCGACGGGTGGGCCGCGTACCCGGCCGGCGTCGCCTGGGTGCTGCGCGACCAGGGCTTCACCGCCGGCGCCGACCTGGTCATCGCCGGGGACGTACCGTCCGGGGCGGGGTTGTCCTCCTCCCACGCGCTCGAGTGCGCGGTGTCGCTGGCGTTGCTGGGCCTGGCCGGCCTGGAGCTCGACGGCACCGGTGACGGCATCCCGGCGCGGCCCCAGGTCGCGCGCTGGGTCCAGCGTTCGGAAAACGACTTCGTCGGCGCGCCGACCGGCCTGCTCGACCAGACGGCGTCCCTCTGCTGCACCGAGTCGCACGTGCTGTTCCTCGACGTGCGTTCGGGCGAGCAGGAGCAGGTGCCGTTCGGCCTGGCCGAGGCCGGGCTGCAGGTGCTGATCATCGACACCCGCACCAAGCACTCGCACGCCGAAGGCGGCTACGGCGAGCGCCGGCGCGGCACCGAGCGGGCGGCCGGGCTGCTCGGGGTCAAGGCGTTGCGCGACGTCACCGTCGAGGGCCTCGCCGAGGCGCTCGACCGGCTGCCGGACGACCTCGTGCCGCTGGTGCGCCACGTCGTCACCGAAAACCAGCGCGTGCTCGAGACCGTCGAGCTGCTGCGCGCCGGCCGGCTGGCCGAGATCGGGCCGTACCTGGACGCCTCGCACGTCAGCATGCGCGACGACTACCGGATCTCCACGGCCGAGCTGGACCTCGCGGTCGACTCGGCGCGGGAAGCCGGCGCCCTCGGCTCGCGGATGACCGGCGGCGGCTTCGGCGGTTCGGCGATCGCGCTGGTCCGCGACGCCGACCTGGACGGGGTCAAGGCGGCCGTCGAAGCGGCGTACGAGAAGGCCGGCTACCGGCGCCCGCGGATGTTCACCGCGGTGCCCTCGCGGGGCGCCGGCCGCGACGAGGTCTGAGGCCGCGCGGGTCCGTCCGGGGCAACCCCCGGACGGACCCGCGCGTCGCCGAGGGGGAAGACTGAAGCGCATCACCACCCTCGGCAGAAAGGCCTGGACGTGTCGGAGCAGAGTAACGCCCTGAAGCTGGTCGTGACGGGCGGAGCGGGGTACGTCGGCAGTGTCTGCGCGGCCCGGCTGGTCGAGGCCGGGCACCAGGTCACCGTGGTCGACGACCTGTCCACCGGGCACGCCGACGCGGTCCACCCGGACGCGCGGTTCATCGAGGGCGACGCCGCCGAGGTGGCGGGCAGCCTGCTGCGCGAGGGCTTCGACGGCGTGCTGCACTTCGCGGCGAAGTCGCTGGTCGGCGAGTCGATGGCGGAGCCGGCGAAGTACTGGGAAGGCAACGTCGTCACGTCGCTGCGGCTGCTCGAGGCCATGCAGGAGCACGGCACGCCCCGGCTGGTGTTCTCCTCGACCGCGGCGACCTACGGCGAGCCGGAGCAGTCGCCGATCCCGGAGTCGGCGCCGACCCGGCCGACCAACACCTACGGCGCCACGAAGCTCGCCATCGACGCGGCGATCACCAGCTTCGCCACCGCGCACGGCCTGGCCGCGGTGAGCCTGCGCTACTTCAACGTCGCCGGCGCGTACGGCGCCTTCGGTGAGCGCCACGCCACGGAAACCCATCTCATCCCCCTCGTCCTGCAGGTCGCCACCGGCGACCGTGAGCACATCTCGATCTTCGGCGACGACTACCCGACGCCGGACCACACCGCGGTGCGCGACTACATCCACGTCGTCGACCTCGCGGACGCGCACCTCCTGGCGCTGAAGCACGCGACCGCGGGCGAGCACCGCATCTACAACCTGGGCAACGGCACCGGGTTCTCCGTCCTCGAGGTGATCGAGGCCTGCCGCGAGGTCACCGGCCACGCGGTGCCGGCCGTGGTCGCCCCGCGCCGCGCGGGCGACCCGTCGGTGCTCGTGGCGGCCAGTGACCGGGCCCGGGAAGAGCTCGGGTGGAAGCCGGAACGGATCGAGCTGACCGGGATCGTGCGCGACGCCTGGGAGTTCACCCAGGCCCGGCGCGCCAGCCAGGGCTGAGCCGGCCACCGTCCTTTCGCGACGGTCACGCCTCACCCGGCCTGGCTCGGTTCGGCGTCCGGCGTGATCAGCCGAAGCCGACCATGCCGTGGTGGCCCGCACCGCGCGGCGACCCGGCTGTACTGGTGGCGGCCAGTGACCGGGCACGGGAAGAACTCGGCAGGAAGCGGAAGCGCACAGGGCTGAGCCCGCCGGCCCGTCCTTTCGCGACAGTCGCGCCTCACCCGGCCTGGCTCGGTTCGGCGTCCGGCGTGATCAGCCCGAAGCCGGCCGTTCCGCCCGGGTCGGCGTGCTCCGCCAGGCCCAGCAGCTGTTCCGGGGGCATGCCGCGGCTCAGGACCCGCAGCAGCAGGTCCGCCAGGACGTGGCCAGGGTCCGCTTCCAGCGCGTTCTCCAGTGCCATGCCCGCGAAGGTGCCGTCGCCGCGCAGGTAGGCCGTGTAGCCCAGGAGTGCCGCCGGTTGCGCGCGTTCCGGGGCCGGGAGCTCGCGGACCAGCGTGAGCCACAGGCGCTCCGCTTCCCGCGCCGCCGAGCTCTCGGGCGGCACGGCCATGCCGAGGCACTCGTCGCGGATCTCCGGGATCGTCAGTGCGTTCGCCAGCAGGACGGCTTCCTCGTCGCTCGGCGGACCTTCGCCCCGGCGCAGGCGGTCGAACGCGGCCCGGATCTCCGACGCCGCGTCGAAGCCGCCGGGCTCGGGCAGCCGGGCCAGCAGGTCGGCGCGGCGGGCGATCGTCTCCGGGCACCGCGGGTCGAGCAGCGCCGCCATCTCGGCGCGGCTGTCGAACACCACCTGGCCACGCTCGGTGGCGGCGGCCGCGACCACCGTCGCGCGGGGGTCCGGGAGCCGGCCGCCGCAGAGCTCGTCCTCCTCGTAACAGGCCCACTGCGCGTTCGTGGTGATGCCCGTCGTCCACATCGCGTGCAGGATCGGGAGGCCGTACTCGCCCAGCGCTTTCGCCAGGTGCTTGACGAGACCCGCGTGCGGCGGCGGGCTGCCGGATCTTCGCCGGCCACCGACGATCGCCACGGTCACGCCCGTGTGGCAGCCCGCCGCGAGCAGCGGTGCGAGCGCCTGGGCCTGGCGGGCGCGGTCCTCCCGGCGCGGGATGCCGGCGCGCAGGATCAGGCCGGCGCGGTCGCCCTCGGGGGCTCGGTGGCCGAGCAGGACGACGGACCTCGCGGGGCGGAAGCCGATCAGGTACGGGAGCGCGGCCAGCAGCAGCGCGGGGTCTCGGAGGTCGACCGGCAGCCGGCCGGCCGTGGTGGCGGTGGTCATGCCTCCACGGTGGGGCAGGACGGGGCCGCTTGGGGCGCCGGCGGCAAATCTGTGGATGGCCGGGGCCGATGTGGACGGATCGGGCCCGGGGACGGCCGGATGGAGCGTTCCTGTCGGTGGGGCGGGCTATGCTGCCCGGCCCCACCGACCGGCACGGGTCACCCGCAGTGCTCGAAGCCGCTTTCGTAGGTGTTGCTGCCGACCGAACCGCCCCACTTCACGCAGGTGGAGCCGGCCGTCTTCTTCACCGGCCCCGCGTAGTAGGTGAAGCTGCCGGAGTCGGTCGTCCGGGCCGAGCCCTGGACCTCGAGGAACGCCGAGACCGGGCTGGCCGTGCCGAGCGACGTCGCCTTCAGCGTCGTCACGCAGTTCGCCTTGGTGGAGGCGTTGTACAGCAGGTACGCCGTGCCCGAGGAGTTCGCCAGACCCTGCTTGTCGATGACCGAAAAGCCCGAGCCGCAGACCTCTTCGGCGGAGTACGGGTTGCCGCCGCAGCCGTTCTTGCTCGTGAAGTCGGTGTGCCCGTAGTACGGCACGGCGACGCCGTTCAGCTTCGCCTTCTGCACCACGCCGTCGAGCCGCTCCTCGAAGTGCAGGTGCGGCCCGGTGACCCCGCCGGTCGCGCCCGCCTTGCCGATCTCCTTGCCGCCGGCGACCGACTGCCCGACCGAGACCTCCTGGGCCGACAGGTGCGCGTACCGGGTCCGCCAGCCGCCGCCGTGGTCCAGCTCGATCCACTTGCCGTAGCTGGTGCTGCCCTCGTCCGCCACGCGCGTCACCGTGCCGCCGACCGACGCGAGCACCGGCATGCCGGTGATGCCCGACTTCTGGAAGTCGACGGAGTACGCCGGGCTGTGGCCGCTGAACGTCGCGGCGGTCACGGTGACCCCGCACTTGAACGGCACCTGGAAGTTCGGCGCGGCCGAGGCGGTCGCCTGGCCGGCGAGGGTGAGGCCGAGCGCGGGCAGCGCCGCGGCGGCGGCGAGCACGGCGAGCCGTCGCAACCTGGACATGGGGGAACCTCCTGACGAACGGGACGTTTGACCGCACCAAGGGAAGCCCGCGTCGGTACATTTTCCGTACAAGCACCCGCGGAGGACACCCGGCATGACGCCCCGACGAGTCACGTTCCCTTCGGCGCAGGGCTGGCTGCGCTGGGCACTCATCGCGGTGCCGATGGTCACCGCGATGCCCCGCGCGGACGCACTCGCCTGGGTGCTGATCGGGATCACCCTCGCCTTGTCGATCCCGATGCCGTGGGTCCAGGACCTCGGCGCCCGGACGCCGTCGGCGGTCCTCGCGCTCGCCGTGATCGCGTCCGCGGGCGCGCTCTGGGTGGTCCTGCCGGGCAGCTGGGCGTCGGTCGCGCTGTTCGGCACGACGTTCTTCGTGGTGCTGCGGCAGGCCCCGGTGCCGATCGTGCTGGCGGTCGCGCTGAACGCCGGGCTGATCACCACGGTCTGGGTGCTCCGCCAGGACCAATGGGAAAGCGCCCTGTCGACGTACGCGGTCCTCGCCGTGATCGTGCTGATGGGGCTGAACCGGCGCACCCGGCTGGCCCGCATCGAGCAGACCGAGCTGGCACTGGCCCGCGCGCAGACGGCCAACGAGGAGCACGCCCGCGCGGCCGCGCTGGCCGAACGCGCCCGCATCGCCCGCGAGCTGCACGACGTCCTCGCGCACTCGCTGGCCGGGCTCTCGCTCAACCTGCAGGGTGCGCGGCTGATGCTGCTGCGCGACGGGGCGAGCCCGGACGCCGTCGCGCAGCTCGAACGGGCCCAGCAGCTGGCGGCGGACGGGCTCGCCGAAGCGCGGCAGGCCGTGGCCGCGCTGCGCGAGGACGCTGTGCCGGTGGAACGCGCGATCGCGGACCTGCTGGCCGCGTACCGGCTGGACAGCGGGGCGCGCGCGGACCTCGAGGTCGGCGGTGAGCCGCGCGAGCTCGACCCGGCGGTCGGCACCGCGCTGGTGCGCGCGGTGCAGGAGGCGCTGGCCAACACCCGCAAGCACGCGGCGCACGCCGACGTCGAGGTCACGCTGGACTACGCGACCGGTTCGGTGCGGCTGACGGTGGCCGACCGGCAGGGCAGGCGGCCGCCGGCCGCGCCCGCGGCAGGCTACGGTTTGCGCGGGATGAGCGAACGGGTCGCGCTGCTCGACGGGCACGTCGAGAGCGGGCCGGGGGAGGACGGATGGCGGATTCGCCTGACGGTGCCGGCGTGACGCTGCGCGTCGTGCTGGCCGACGACCAGGCCGTGGTCCGGGAAGGCCTGGTCACGCTGCTCGGGCTGCTGCCCGGCGTCGAGGTGGTCGGCGCCGCCGCCGACGGGCTCGCCGCGCTCGACCTGGTCGCCGAGCACCACCCCGACGTCGTGCTGGTGGACCTGCGGATGCCGCGCTGCGACGGGGTGGAGACGACCGAACGGATCCGCGCCGAGCACCCCGGGACCGAGGTCGTCGTGCTGACCACGTACGCCGACGACGAGTCACTGCTGGCCGCGTTGCGCGCCGGCGCCCGCGGGTTCCTCACCAAGGATGCCGACGCCGAGGCCATCGCCAGGGCCCTGCGTTCGGCGGCCGCCGGGCAGTCCACAGTGGACGGCGAGCTGCAGCGACGGCTCGTCGAAGCCGCCACTCGCGGCGCACCCCAGCGCGTCAAGGCGGTCGAAGGCCTGACCGCGCGCGAGATCGAGGTGCTGCGGCTGATCGCGGCCGGGCTGTCGAACACCGAGATCGCGCGCACCCTGGTGGTGAGCGAAGCGACCGTGAAGACCCACGTGAACCACTTGTTCGCCAAGGCGGGCCTGCGCGACCGCGCGCAGGCCGTCGCCTTCGCCTACCGGGCCGGGATCGCCGGCTGACTCACGTCGCGGGCGGGATGTTCGCGTTGTGGTGGAACACGTTGCGCGGGTCGTACCGCGCCTTGATCCGGGCGAGCCGCGCGTACTTCGCCGGCCCGTACGACGTCCGGACGCGGTCCTCTTCGTACTCGGCCATGAAGTTGACGTAGCCGGCCGGGTTGGACGAGTGCGGTACCAGTGCCGTCCAGAACTCGCGCACCCACGCGCGGTCCACGGCGAACGGTCCCGGTTCGGCCGCGAGCGAGTCGATGTTGATCAGGATGCTTTCCCGGCGCGGGCCGCCGAAGGCCGTCGCGTCGGCCGCGACCTCGGTGAAGGCCCCGCGCATCGAGAAGATCGGCATGATGGACATCGGCGACGCCTTGCGCGGCAGGAAGTCCGCGATCACCTCGATGACCTCGTCGGTGAACCCGTCGGCGTAGGTGGCCTTTTCGTAGCCGAGGATGCCCCACGGCGCGGCGTCGTCGAGCATCCGCTGCAGCTCGACGTACGGGATCGGCGAGACGAACTCGAACAGCGGAGCCGGCCCCGACCGCGCGGCCCGGATCGCCTCGGCGTGCTGCTCCTCCCCCGCGAACCCGGCGATCAGCAGGGCGTAGCCGGGCCGTAAGTGGTGGGCCTCGGGCACGAACGGCGCGGGCGGCGCGTTGAGCCCGGCGACGAGCGCGCCCATTTCCCCGGGCAGCGTCTCGAGCACCGCCCGGGACTGCTGCAGTGCGGCGGTGCCGTCCTCGAGCCCCCAGAAGAACAGGCCCAGGTGGACGATCGGGCCGACCGGGTGCAGCCGGAACTCGAACTCGGTGACGACGCCGAAGTTGCCGCCGCCCCCGCGCAGTGCCCAGAACAGGTCCGGGTGCTCGTCGGCGGACGCGCGCAGGACCTCGCCGTCGGCGGTGACGACCTCCGCCGAGAGCAAGTTGTCGCAGGAGAGCCCGTGCTTGCCGGTGAGCCAGCCGAAACCGCCGCCGAGGGTGAGGCCGCCGACACCGGTGTGGCTGATCGTGCCACCGGGCACCGCGAGCGCGTGCTCCTGCGTCGCGGCGTCGAGCTGCGCCCACGTCGCCCCGCCGCCGACGCGGGCGGTCCGGGCGGCCGGGTCGACGGTGATCGCGTCGAGCGAGCTCAGGTCGAGGCAGAGGCCGCCGTCCACGACCGCGGCTCCCCCGTAGTTGTGCCCGCCGCCGCGCACCGAGACGTCGAGCGCCGCTTCGCCCGCGTACGCGAGCGCCGCCACCACGTCCGCGGCCCCGGCGGGGCGCACCACGACCGCGGGCCGGCGGTCGATCTCGCCGTTCCAGACCGAACGGGCGACGTCGTAGCCGGGTTCACCGTCGGTGAGCACCGTGCCGGACAGGCGGGCGCGCAAGCTCTCCAGGGTGGGGTCGGCGGTCGAGGTCATGGCGGCTCCTCTCGCAGGTGCCCTTGAGTCGCCTGACCTGCGATGATCGTTACATTGAGTGATCACCGGGGCGGCGGAGGAGGCGCTGGGTGAACCCGGCTTCGGCCAGCCGGCCGGACGCCCGCTCGACGCCGGCCGGGACGTGCTGCGGGATCGCGAAGCCCCGCACGGCGTACTCGGTGACCCGCTGGGTCTCGCCGACGAGCATGCTGATCACGCGCTCGACGTCCTCTTCCCCGCTCACGTGGTCCTCGAACGAAGCCGCCTTCGACGCACACACGAAGTCGACGCCCGGCCAGAGCCGCTTCGCCGTCGCGTAGGCCCGGCGCTGCTGGTACGGCCGCGTCACCAGCGTCACCGACCGGATCTCCCGCCCGGCCAGCAGCCGGCGGGTGAACGCGATGTTGTCGCCGGTGTTGCGGGCCTCTGGCTCCACCAGGATCACGTCGTCCGGGACGCCGAGTTCCAGCGCGATGTCGCGGTAGTGCACCGCTTCACCGCGCGGGAAGCGCTCGATCGTCGTCGGCGCGTTCGCCCCGGTGAACACGACCAGCGGGAACCGGCCGGCGTGGAACAGCTCCGCCGTGTGCACGGCGACGCCGGGGTCCCGGCTGCCGAGCCCGACGCCGACGTCGGAGCGGCGCGGCTCGTGCCGCAGGTCGTGGTACTCCCACAGCGTCGCGACGTCGGCGCGGAGGTGCTCCGGCAGCATCAGCCGAACGCGGCTCGCAGCGCCGGCTTGCCGCCCGTCACCGGGAGCGTCACCGACGTCCTCGTCAGGTCGAGCGCCAGCCCCGCGCCCGGCTTCGGCCGCAGCGTGTAGTCGTGGTCGCTGGAGGCGAGCAGGAACTCGAGCCGGTGGCCGGCGGCGAGGACGTAGTCCTTCGGCATCAGCTCGACGCCGATCCGGTAGGTCTGCCCGGGCGTGATCGGCTCGGTGCGGGACGGCGACGTGCGGTTCTGCGGGTCGGTCCAGCCGCGGCTGATCACGTGCGACGTGCCGTCGGGGGCGCGGTCGAGCAGGATCGCGGAGACGTTCGCCGCGGGCCGGTCGAAGGCCAGCGCGAGGTCGGCGCGGGCGGTGCCGGAGAGCCGTACGGACTGCTTCGCCGCCGAAGTCGCGTACAGCAGGCGGTTCCCGGACGAAGCCGCGCCGGCCAGCTGCTCGATCGTCTTCGAGGAGTCGTCGGCGAGGGTTTCGACGGCCGCCTTGCCCGGCACCGGGTTGCGCGTGTCGATGGCGCCCTTCGACCGGCCGCCCGGCCACGGGTAGACGCGGACGTCGGCGGTGCCCGGCGCCGGCCAGTCGGCTTCGTCGGTCCACGAGAGGTCTTCGCGCTGGATGGTCGCCTTCGGCTCGTCCTGGATGCCGTTGCCGACGCCGTAGAGGTAGTGCGACATCCACTTGTTGAGCGTGGCGAGCCAGACGTCGCGCCGCAGCGAGTACGGGTCGGCGTGGCCGGACTGGTGCAGCCAGATCTTGTGCTCGACGCCGTGCGCCTTGAGCGCTTCGTACCACTCGGCGACCTGGTCGGTCTTGACGTTCCAGTCGTTGAGGCCGTGCACCGCGAGCACCGACGCGTGCACTCGTCCGACGTCGTTGCGGTAGTTGCGGACGTCCCAGAACGGCGTGTAGTCGCCGGTCACGCGGTCCTGGTCGCGGGTCAGCGCGTCGATCACCGGGCGGCAGACCTGCCGGTCGGCGCGGGTGTGGACGTACTCGGCGAGCACGTCGGCGTCCTCGCCCTGGTAGCCGCCGGCCGCAACGACGGCGCCGTCGTTGCGGTAGTACTGGTACCAGCTGGAGATCGCGGCGATCGGGACGATCGTCTCCAGGCCCTCGACGCCGGTGCTCGCGACGGCGTTGGGCAGCGTCCCGTTGTAGGACACGCCCATCATGCCGGTCTTGCCGGTGCTCCAGTCGGCCTTCGCCGCGGCGCCGTTCGCGTCCTTCGCTTCCGCGCGGCCGTTGAGCCAGTCGACGACCGAGCGCGCGCCGATCGTCTCGTTGACGTCGCCGGTGGTCGGGCAGCCGGTCGAGAGGCCGCTGCCGAGCGATTCGCCGTAGACGACGGCGAAGCCGCGCGCGGTGAAGTAGTCCTGGTAGCGCCAGGTGATCGGGGTGGCGGGGCCGACCCCGTGCGCGGCGACGCGCGGGCCTTCCGGACCGCGGGCGTACCCCGGCGCGTACAGCTCGACGTCGACGTTGTGGTTCGCGACGTCGTTGCCGCCGGCGTAGTACGGGCTGGCCTGGTAGACGACGGGGACCTTCATCCCCTGCTGCGTGGCGCGCGGCCGGACGACCTGGGCGTGCACGAGGTCGTCGGCGCCGTCGTGGTCGCTGTCGACCGGCGCGGTCACCCAGACGTCTTCGCGCACGACGTCGGCCGGGTTGAACACCGGTTGCGCCTGGCCGCCGGAGAACACCGGCGCGGGTGGATCGGCGGCTTCCGCGGCGACCGCGGTCAGCGGCAGTGCGAGGACGGCGGCGAGCACGACTGCGGCTTTCACACAAACCCCCAAGCCGGGCGAAGCGGACGAGGTCCGACACTTCCGTCCCGGCCTCCGGGGTGTCAAGAGACTAACGTCGGAGGCATGCCGACCGTGGAAGCTCCGATCGCCGCCGTGACCGTCTACCCGCAGCAGGCCCGCATCACCCGCCGGGGGAAAGCGCCGCTGGACGGCGGGCCGCGCCTGACGTTCGCGGGCCTGCCCCTGGCCCTCGACCCGGCTTCGGTGCGCGTCACCGGCACGGGCCCGGCGCTGATCACCGGGGTGGACGTGCGGACCGAGCGGCACGCTTCGCCGGCCGACGCGGCGTTGCGCGCGCTCGTCGAGCAGCGGCGCGCGGACCAGGCGACGCTCGACGGCGTCGTGGACGACGAAGCGGCCGAAGCGATGAAGGTGGATCTGCTGACTTCGCTGGCGAAGCGGAGCGGAGGCAGCTTCGCGAAGGCGCTGGCGGCCGGGACGGCGGAGCCCGCGCGGGTGGGTGAGGTGACGGACGCGCTGAGCTCGCGGCTGGCCGCGGCGCTGAAGTCCCGCCGGGTGCTGTCGGATCGGATCACCCGCCTGCGCGAGGACCTCGAGGCGCTGGACCGGCGGATCGGCGAGCACAGCGCACAGTCCGAAGAGGACAGTACTTCGGTGGTGGTGGAGCTGGAGATCTCGGATCCGGCCGGATCGGCGGAGCTGGAACTGTCCTATGTGGTCCCCGGGGCGAGCTGGGAGCCGGGGTACGACATCCGGGTGCGCGGGACCGACGTGACCGTGGTGTCGTACGGGCTGGTCAGCCAGTACACGGGCGAGGACTGGCCGGAGTGCGAACTCGCTTTGTCGACCGCGCGGCCCGCGGTTTCGGTGGTGGTGCCGGAGCTTTCGCCGTGGTACCTGGACCGCGTCCACCCGGTGCCGGCGGCTCCGGC
Organism: Amycolatopsis sp. NPDC049159; assembly: GCF_040648295.1. Taxonomy (NCBI): domain Bacteria; kingdom Bacillati; phylum Actinomycetota; class Actinomycetes; order Pseudonocardiales; family Pseudonocardiaceae; genus Amycolatopsis; species Amycolatopsis sp. NPDC049159. The sequence goes on along the minus strand of NZ_JBEZDL010000002.1, from coordinate 218,271 downwards.
CGCGGCTTACGGGGGTTCGGGCGGCGGGATTCCGGAAGGCGCGCGGATGGCCCGGTTCGCGATGGCTGCTCCCGCGATGGCACCGAAGCTGGCTTCGGTCGAGCAGGGGACGACGGCGGTGACGTACCGGCCTTCACGTCCGGTGGCGGTGCCTTCGGGAGCCCAGGGGCACCGGACGACGTTGGCTTCGCTTTCGCTCACGGCGGTTTTGGGTTACGTGACGGCGCCGGTGCTGGCCGAGGAGGCTTACCTGCGGGCTGTCGTGGTCAATTCTTCTTCGCTCGCCCTGCGGCCGGGGCGGGCTTCGGTGTTCCACGAGGCGGAGTTCGTGGGGACGACGTCGTTGGAAGCGTGGGCTCCCGGGGAGGAGCTGGAGCTGGCTCTGGGGGTCGACGACCGGATCCGGGTGGAACGGGAACTGGTGCGGCGTTCCGCGTCGAAGGCGGTCATCGGCGGGCAGAAGCGGCGTGAGGTGGAGTACCGGATTTCGGTGGCGAACCACGGGCCCCGGGAGGCCGTGGTGACGGTGCTGGACCAGGCACCGGTTTCCCGGGACGACGCGGTGACGGTGAAGGACGTGAAGACTTCGCCGGAGCCGGTGGAGACTTCGGCGCTGGGCGAGTTCACGTGGAAGCTGACGCTGGGGGCTGGGGAGACCGGTGAGGTGAAGCTGGCTTACCGGGTGGATGTGGCGAAGGGGGTGGAGTTGTCGGGGTGGCGAGAATGACATTCACTCCCTCCAGCGCGTTGGTGCTGAGTTGATTCAGCCCAGAAGCTCATTGAGAATGTCATTCACGACAGCCAAGTCCGAGGCTATCAATCTAGCTTGATCCTTTGCATGGTTTCGCTGGTCAATAGTTAGCGCTGGATCTTCCGACTTGATCAGCAGAATTGACTTCAGCAAGGCTTGATGCACCGGAAGATCTTTGGCATGCAGCTTATGCCACACAATGTAAGCCTCCTGCCAACTTCCTTGCCTCGCAAGACTCTTAACCTGCAACCCGATCTTCACATCGTGCCGCTCATGCGGAAAACGCTCCAAAAGCGCCCTCATAGCGTCTTCGGCCTCAGGATACTTCTCCGCGTTAATCAGTACACCAACTTTCATTGCATACGCTTCAAACAGACCAGAACTTCCCTCAATCGCCTGATTGAGCTCATGCAAAGCAGCGTCGTAGTTTTTCCTTTTGGCAAAGTAACTTGCACGCCGATGGTAAATAAACTTGCGCAACACGTCGACGCTTTCCAGCCTCTTCAGCGCATCCGATGCAGCGACAAAGTCTTCCATTGCAAGGTTTATCTTGACCAGGAGATCCAGCAAGAATGCGTTCCCATTATCCCGCCCCAACGCGGTCAGGCAAGATTTCCTCGCCTCACCATACCGCCCGCCGGCGTACTGACAGAAGGCCAGCTCACGGAAAACGGAAATACTTCTGTCGCCGACCTTGAGGGCAGTATTGAACGATTTCTCCGCATCGCCAACCAAGCCGCGACGACGCAACCCAAAGCCCTTCAGGAACCAATATCGACGGTCTGCGGATGCTTCGATTTCTCGAAGCTGCTCTTCAGCGTCAGTCCATTTCTCAAGTCGAACCAAGCACTTATAACGCAGCTCACGAATATTCCTGTTGTCACCCTCATGCATATCTTGGCAACGCGTTGCATACTGCAGCGCCTTCTCGTAGTCTGCACGATTGTAATATTCACCCGCCGCCTGCTCGACGGTGGAAACACGAACGAGCGACGAAACTTCAGTCGGCTCAGCAATATCAGCCATCGCAACAGCATGAAGCGTCGCGTCAATTACAGCAAGAGGAGGAGCAAGAGCTCCCGGCTTCCAATACTCTTCGGTCATCCTGTTAGCGACATCCCTATAGAAGTCAGTGCCAAGAAATCCATGCACACGAAATATTGACTCCTTGATCGGCGAAGAAACGAAGTACGCTCGATCCCTGATATTTATAAGAGATAAATCTATGAGCGACTTCAGAGTTTCTGAAAGCTCCTCATCCGACCAGCCGAGAGCCGACCTCAAAGCATTAAGCGTGAGCGGTCGCTCATTTCCAAGAAAACGCAGAAGAGTCCACTGAATATCGGACAGTTGAAGCTCATGCACAAATCTCTGGAATGTCTTCGCCTTGAAATCGACCAGTTCAGTCTTATCAACCAACAGGTGATCTAAGCCGTACCTGCGCGCCAGCGCATCCGCCGCATATGCAGCCGGCGGATAGCCTGCGACATACTCAGCCAACTCCTTCACTTCGCCCGAATTGAACTCAGTATCCGAGCGCTTGAAAATTTGACGCAGTAAAGTTTCAGTACTCGGCGGATCCAGTGGCGAAACGTCTACAATCAGTACATGCTGATCGAGTTCACGATGAATATAGGGTCGCCGACGGTGAATCAATCCGATATATCTGTCAGATTTACGAGTTGAAAATTCTTCGATGACAGCCTGCCACTGCACCTGATAAGCGCCCTCATCATTGAGCAGACCGCCCGCATCGATCAACGTAGGAACCGAGCGGTTGTCGCAGAGAATATCTATCTTATTACATATTTCTTTCGATTGCGATGACTGCTCGAGCTCACGAAAGGCAGCAAGTGCTTCTGCCATACGCCGACGAGTCTCAAGGTCACCCGTCTCGTCGACCAAGAAAAGATACAGATCCTCTAGTCGCTGATTGCGGTCGACTTCGAAGTAAGGACCGAACCGAAGATCCAGATTATCAAAGGTTGCACGTTCCAGCAGCGACCTCCGCCCAACCCCAGGAAGACCTCGAGCAAGAAGAATTCGAGGGACCACGCTTCCGAATTGTAGTATTTCCTCACGAATTTGCTTGAGTTCCAGCTCGCGACCAACCAGCGGCCGACGATCATCCAGCGACTGCGTAGCAATTAATCCGAATTCGATGTCCCGAGCAGCCTGCGACGGGCGAGGCTGAATCAATGCCCGCGACCGACTCAACCAATTCGGAAGCTCCTTGAACGAGACATCTTGGTCAACAATCAGCGTGATTTGTCCAGCTATTCCGCCACTCATACGCTGAAGCTCAGCTTCATCCAACTCAAACTTGCACCAAGATGATTCCAACGATCGCCGCGAGGCAATGAACACAAACAAGTTACCGTCAGACAGGTGATGCCTGATCTCTTCACGAAAATCCTGGCCTGCCTGAAAAGAAAATTCATCGAAAACCACGCGCGCACGGGTAAGTTTACTCGCTACGACCTGGACATACTCTTTGTCATCAGACGAGTGACACAGGAAGGCGCGCTGCATTCGAATTCACCTCTCATCAAGACTTCGTACAAAATCAGCGAGCAGGCCGAAGGTGCCGCGTCTATTCCCTCTAAACAAGTTCTCGCACCCAGCTTGTCGCTGATAATTTTAGAGTCGTTGCCAGCACGGCTACACGTTACGGAATAGGTTGTCTCAATCCGGTCACCTTCACCACCACGCCCACGCGACCGCCGCCAACTCGCGGCCCAAAAGTTGAGTTAAGAAGAAAATAACCAACTCGACTCCGATTTAGTCAGAGATCGATCACTGAAAAGTCCGGCACCACAAGATGGCCTCTCCTCGGAGCTATCCCGCAACTCGGCGCGGCCGGAGGCTGACGGCAGCGATGACAGGTTCGCCCGGCGGCAGGCAGCGCATCCGCGCAGCCAGCGCCAGGCCAGTCAAGCGCTCCGGCCAGCTGACACACCAGGGGAAGCCTGAAAAGGCGCCGGGTGATCTGGTCGTCTCGTTCCAGGTCGACGAAGGTGATTCGCCAGCCCGCAACGCAACACGGCTACTCGATCGCTTACTGGATTCTCTAAACGCAAACTCGATGAATCACGGATCGGCCGGATTGAGCCTGAGCAATAGTCGGACACGAGCCAGGAGTACCGCCAGTCCACTGGACCGTGGTCGAACAAACGCAGGAACCGTTCGACGTCGCACCGGACGGACGACAAAAACTTCGGTAGATCAGGGCTCTAGCATCCATATCAAGCGAGGAAGTAAACCCTTCGACTCCCTCGCCCTAACCGTGCTTCAGATGTTCGTAAGTCCTCAAGAAACGACACTTAGCTTTACAAATTGCTCTGCCCGGCATTAACGCGGCTCGGTGACGAGAAGTAATTCAGCGGGAGAAGAGAGATGTGCCACGGCAGGACTGCCCACTGGTGCTCCCGCCGTGGCACCGACACGACCTCTACCCCTGGGCGATGTACGCCTGTAGCTGTTCCTGGCTCTGCTCCAGCTGCTCCATCCGGTTCTTCACCACGTCCCCGATGGACACGATCCCCGCCAGGCGGCCGTCCGCCAGGACCGGTACGTGGCGGATGCGGCGTTCCGTCATCAGGACCGACAGCTGGTCCACCGAGTCGTCCGGGGAGCAGCTCGCCACCAGCTTCGTCATGATCTCCGACACCTGGCCGTCCAGCAGGGCCGGGCCTCGCTCGTTCAGGCGGCGGACCACGTCGCGCTCCGAGACGATGCCCGCGATCGAGCCGTCGGGGGCGACGACCACCATCGCGCCGACGTTGTGTTCGGCCAGGGCGGTCAGCAGTGTGGTCACCGTGGTTTCCGGGGTGACCGTCGCGACCGCGGTCCCCTTCGTGCGCAGCAGATCCGCAATCCGCATGGCGATCCTTCCCGTCGGTGAGCTGGATCACCACAGGGTAGGTGCCACCGGCACCGGGCGAAAGTCCGGCAAACGGGGCGTGTTCGTGGTATTCGAACCGATTCAGCCGAGGCGTTCGGCCAGGCCGTCCAGTGCCGAGCGGATTCCGGCCGCGTAATCGTCGTCGCAGAGGGCGTCGAGGCGGGCCCGGGCCAGGGCCAACTGCTCGCGGGCGGCCGCCAGGTCACCCAGTTTGCGGTAGTCCTCGCCCAGGTTGAGGTGCAGCGACGGGTAGAACCCGCGCACCGCCAGGGACGCGTGGTACTCCTGGGCCCGCGAGTCGGTCAGGGAATCCGCCGCCGCCAGCGCGCGCAGGTCCCACTCGAGCTCTTCGGCCGGGTCGTCGCAGACGTCGGCCATGTGGTGGGCCAGTGCGACGCGGTGCAGCGGGTCGCCGTCCGGGCCGATCGAGTCCCACAACGCCGTGAACGTCGCGTACGCGCCGGCGCGGTCGCCGCCGATGTGCTGCCGCAGACCGGCGTCGATCGCCACCATCACGTCGTCGGTCATGCCGCTCCCCCGTCCGCCAGTGCCCGCAGCCGGGCCAGTCCCGGCTCGATCCGCTCGGCCGCGACCGCACCGTAACCGAACACCAGCCCGTGCCGCCGCTCCCCCACCCCGAAGTCCCCCAACGAGTACAGCCGTACGCCGTGCCGTCGGGCCGCGCGGACCAGCGGACCGCAATCCGACGGCGCCACCGCGCTCAGGTGCAGGCCCGCCGACGACGGCAACGGCGTCAGGAAGTCCGCGAACGATGCCAGTGACCGGGACAGCAGCTCGTGCCGCTCGCGGTACACCTTCCGCATCCGCCGGACGTGCCGGGCGAAGCCGCCCTCGGCCATGAACGCCGCCAGCGCCGCCTGTTCGACGTTCGGCGCGTGCCAGTCGGTCAGGTACCGGGCCTTGACCAACGCGGGCACGAGCGACGGCGGCGCGATGAGGAAACCCAGCCGCAGCGCGGGCGAAAGCACCTTCGAGAACGAGCCGACGTACACGACCCGGCCGCGGGAATCGAGGCTGTGCAACGGTTCCAGCGGGCGCCCGGTGTAGCGGAACTCGGTGTCGTAGTCGTCCTCGACGAGCACCGCGTCGTTCCGCTCGGCCCAGTCGAGCAGCTCGAGCCGCCGGTCCAGCGACATCGACAGCCCCAGCGGGTACTGGTGCGACGGCGTCACGTACACCAGCCGCGTCCCGGCCGGGATCGCGCTGACGACGATGCCGGACGCGTCCACCGGCACCGGCGCGACCCGGATCCCCCGCGCGGCGAGCACCAGCCGCGGCGGCGGATAACCGGGGTCCTCGACGGCGGCGAGGTCACCGGTGCGCAGCAGCACGCGCGCGACCAGGTCGGTCGTCTGCTGCGCGCCCGCGGTGACGACGACCTGCGCCGCGCTCGCCCGCACGTCCCGCGACACCGCCACGTGCCGCGCGATCTCGGTGCGCAGCGACGCCAGCCCCTGCGGGTCGCCGTAGGTCATCAGGTCGGCCTGGCCGGCGCGCAGCCGCTGCGTGACCAGGCGGCGCCAGGTGTCGAACGGGAACCGGGTCAGGTCGGGGACGCCGGGCCGGAAGTCGAACTCCGGCGCCGGGGCGAACGGCGCCGGGGGCGGCGGGACGGCGTCCCACTCCGGCAGCGGCCGCACGCCGGACACCGGTGAGGGCTCCGGGCGCGCCGCCGCGGACGCCGTGACGAACGTGCCGGCGCCGACGCGGCCGGCCAGGAAGCCCTCGGCGGTGAGCCGGTCGTAGGCCGCGCTGACCGTCGTCCGGGACACCGCCAGCCGCTGGGCGAGCTCGCGGGTCGGCGGCAGCGCCTCCCCCGGCCGGATCCGGCCGGCCAGGATCGCCGCGCGGAGCTGCCGGTAGATCGCGTCGCGGTGCCCGCGCGTGCCGGTCAGGTCGATGTGGATCTCCACCGGCACCAGTCTAGATTGGCCCACCACAGGTGCCACGGATTTGGCACTGTCCGTGGTCCGCTGGCCCGCCTAGCGTGCGAGGCATGGATCTCCGCGAACTCGACCGCCGCGCCCTGCTCGTCCTCGACAAGATCGTCGCGACCGTGACGCCCGCCGACCTCGCCCGCCCCACGCCGTGCGCGGGCTGGACGCTGGCCGACCTGCTCCGCCACCAGGTCAGCGAGAACCACGCCTTCGCGACGGCCGCCCGTGAAGGCTCGGCGCCGGACTGGGACGCCGGCGAGCTCGGCGACGACGCCCAAGGCGCGTACGCGGCCTCCGTCGACGACTTCCTCGACGCCTTCGCCGACGACGCCGTGCTCGAGCGGCAGCTCACGATCAACCACTTCGGCACGTTCCCCGGCCCGATCGCCGCCCACATGCACCTGGTCGACACCGTCGCGCACGGCTGGGACCTGGCCCGCACGCTCGGCCTGCCCTACGAGCCGGACGCCGAAGCCGTGCACCTCGCCCTCAAGCTGGCCGAGCGGATCCCGGACGAAGGCCGCGAGAAGAACAACTCGTTCGCCCGCAGCGTCGAGGTCCCCGCGGACGCGAGCGAACTGGACCGGTTCCTGGCCCTGCTCGGCCGCGATCCCGCCTGGACGGTCAGCTGACCTCGGCGACCGGGGCGCTCCAGGTGTCGCACGCCTTCGTCGTCTTGCCGTCGTAGCCCGCCTTCGCCCAGGAAAGCTGGTGCTTGCGGGAGCCGTGGGTGTCACTGTCGTTGGCCCGGCCGTAGTCGGCGACGGCGGCGTTCGCCAGCGACCGGCTGATCGAGCCGGTACCGGCGACGGCTGCCAGGAAGAGCGCGCCGAAGCAGTTGGCCTGCAGCTCGATCCGGCGCACGACCTCCTTGTCGGCCGCGCTGTCCTCGTTCGGCGACGTCATCTTGTCCGCCGCCGCCGACAGGATGCCGCTCTCGCGCTGCACGTGGTGGCCGTATTCGTGGGCGATGGTCGCGATGTGCCGGGCCTTGTTGAGCCCGGCGTCCGCCAGCATCCAGTCGGTCGGCGCGTAGATGGTGGTGTCGCCGCCGCAGTAGTAGGCGACGGCTTCGTTCTCGGTCGGCGCGTCGCCGCACGCGCTGTGCTCGGGCAGCTTCACCGAGACCGTGACGATCAGCCTCGGCTCGTTCGCCTTCTCCAGGGCCGGGCGCCAGGACTCCGCCAGGCAGTCGGCAAGCCTGCCGTAGTACGCCTCGAGCTGGTCGGCGGACCGGCCGAGGTCGGGCAGCGCGCACGTCGCCGGCCCGGGCGTGATGCCGTCAGACAGCAGCGGGTTGCGGGCCAGCTCCGGCACGGACTTCACCGTCGAGCCGGTGCCGCCGAAGGCCCGGCCGGTGTCGGCACCCTGCGCGGCGAAGGCACGCCCATCCACCCGCGTCGGGATGGTGGCCGCGACCAGGGAGATCGTCAGCACGACGATCAGGACTCCGGCGACGGCACCCCAGAGCCGGTTGTGCGGCGGGGCGATGGGGACGGGAGGCGCGGCGGCCCAGTTCGGGGCCCACGGGTTCGGCTCCGGCACCCACGCGGGCTCGGACGGCCGGACCGTCCCCGGCGGTGACGGCTCGGCGTCGTTCACGATCTCCCCCTGCTCGGTGGCACCAGCATACGGACCACCCGGGAGGCGGGGATCACGAAACGAAAACGCCACCCGGTGGCCGCCAGGGCCGCTCTCGGACAAGACTGGGGGCATGAGTGTCGAGGACCCGTACCTGTGGCTGGAAGACGTGACCGGCGACGACGCGCTGGACTGGGTGCGCGCCCGCAACGGTGAGGCGCTGGCCGAGCTGACCACCGGAGCGCGTTTCGCCGAGGTGCGCGACGAGCTGCGCGAAGTGCTCGACGCCGACGACCGGATCCCGTACGTGCGCCGCCGCGGCGAGTTCCTCTACAACTTCTGGCAGGACGCGAGCCACCCGCGCGGCCTGTGGCGGCGCACGACGCTGGCGTCCTACCGGCAGGCCGAGCCCGAGTGGGAGCTGCTGCTCGACGTCGACGCGCTGGCCGAGGCCGAGGGCGAGAACTGGGTCTGGCAGGGCGCCACCGTGCTGCGGCCGGGCTACCGGCGCGGCCTGGTCGAGCTGTCCCGCGGCGGCGCGGACGCCACCGTCGTGCGCGAGTTCGACCTCGACGCGCACGAGTTCGTCGAGGACGGCTTCACCGTCCCCGAGGCCAAGACGCGGATCGGCTGGATCGACGAGGACCGCGTCTACCTGGGAACGGACTTCGGCCCGGGCACGCTGACCAGCTCCGGCTACCCGCGGCTGGCGAAGGAGTGGCGGCGCGGCACGCCGCTCGAAGCCGCGACCCTGGTCTACGAGGGCAAGCCCGACGACGTCTCGATCGGCGCGTCCCACGACCCGACCGAGGGCTTCGAGCGCGACTTCGTCAGCCGCGCGATCGACTTCTACCGCTCGGAGCTGTACCTGCGGACGGGCGGCGCGCTCGTCAAGATCGACGTCCCCGACGACGCGAGCGCGTCCGTGCACCGCGAATGGCTGCTGGTCCGGCCGCGCACGGCGTGGACGGTCGAGGGCACCGAGCACCCGGCCGGCTCGCTGATCGGCATCCGCTTCGACGACTTCATGGCCGGCGACCGCACCTTCGCCACGCTGTTCACGCCGGACGAGCACACGTCGCTCGACTACTGGGCCTGGACGCGCAACCACCTGCTGCTGGGCACGCTGCGCGACGTCCGCACCGAGCTGCGCACGCTCACCCCGGGACCGGACGGCTGGACCGAGGAACCCCTGTCCGGCGGACCCGAGTTCGGCAGCGCGGACATCTTCGACACCGATCCCGACGTCAGCGACGAGTACCTGATCAACTCCAGCGGCTTCCTGCAGCCGTCGACGCTGAGCTACGGCCACGTCGGCGAAGAGGTCGAAGTGCTGAAGCAGGCTCCGGCGTTCTTCGACGCTTCGGGCATGAGCGTGGCGCAGTACTTCGCGACGTCGGAGGACGGCACGAAGATCCCGTACTTCGTCGTCCGGCCGTCCGGCGCCGAGGGTGGCCCGACCCTGCTGACCGGTTACGGCGGCTTCGAGGTGTCGCTGACGCCGTCCTACAGCGGGATGATCGGCCGCGGCTGGCTTTCGCGCGGCGGCACGTACGTCGTCGCGAACATCCGCGGCGGCGGCGAGTACGGGCCCGGCTGGCACACGCAGGCGATCAAGGCCGAGCGCCACCGCGTCTACGAGGACTTCGCCGCGGTGGCCGCGGACCTGGTCGAGCGCGGCATCACGACGCCGGCGAAGCTGGGGATCCAGGGCGGCAGCAACGGCGGGCTGCTGATGGGCGTGATGCTGACGCGCTACCCGGAGCGGTTCGGCGCGATCGTCAGCCAGGTGCCGCTGCTGGACATGCGCCGCTACCACCTGCTGCTGGCCGGCGCGTCCTGGATGGCCGAGTACGGCGACCCGGACGAGGCCGCGGAATGGGAGTACATCTCGCAGTACTCGCCGTACCAGAACGTCCACAGTGGACGTTCGTACCCGCCTTCGCTGTTCGTGACGTCGACGCGCGACGACCGCGTGCACCCCGCCCACGCCCGCAAGATGGTGGCGCGGATGCGTGAGCAGGGGCACGACGTCCGGTATCACGAAAACATCGAGGGCGGCCACGGTGCCGCGGCGGACAACGAGCAGCTGGCGTTCAAGTGGGCGCTGGTGTTCGAGTTCCTGTGGGAGCAGCTCACGAAGTGACGCGCGCGAGCACGACGCCGCCGACGACGAGGGCCAGCGCGGCCACCCGGCCGACGCTCAGCGGATCCTTGTTGACGACAACGCCGAGCACGATCGCCCCGACGGCACCGATCCCGGTGAACACGGCGTAGGCCGTGCCCACCGGGACGGTGTCCATCGCGCGGGAGAGCAGGTAGACGGCGGCCGCGCCGAGCACGAAGCACAGCAGCGTCGGCCACGGCCGGGTGAAGTTCTCCGTCGGTTTGATGCTCTGCGACCAGGCGATCTCGACGAACCCGGCGAAGACGAGCGTCACCCAGCCCATCAGAGCGCCCTGAACGCGGCTTCGCGCGAAGCGACGCGCTCGTCTTCACGCGCGGCCAGGTGCGGGTCGACCAGGGCGTTGGTGAGCTCGGCGTGCACGAAGCGGACGTCGTCGACGTCGTAGTGCCCGGCGATGAAGTCCCGCAGGTAGCGCTCGTGGTGGTCGAAGGGGGCCCGCGGGGTGCCGGGCGCGTACGTTCCGCCGCGGGCGCCGGCGATGACGAACGCCGTGCCCCTGAGGGACATCCGCGGGAACGTCACCTGGTCGATCCAGGTCTTGAGGGCGGCCGGGATCGAGAAGTTGTACATCGGCGCGCCGATCAGCACGACGTCGGCTTCGAGCAGTTCGGCCAGGAGCGGCTCGACGACCGCCCAGGCCGTGCGCTGTTCCGGCGTCTCGACGGCTTCGGCGTACCGGGCCGGGTCGGTGATGCCGCGGGTCAGGAGCGCGTCGCAGATCTCCGTCCAGGCTTCGCCGATCACCGGCACCGGGTCGGCGGCGAGGTCGCGGTAGGTCCGGGTGCCGTCCCAGGCTTCGGCGTAGCGGGCGGAAAGCTCGCGGGAGAACGACCGGCGGCGGGCGCTGGAGTCGAGGTGCAGCAGGTGGGTCACGGTTCCTCCTCAAGTGGACGCCTTGTCCACTTCCGCTCAACTGGACACCCCGTCCGGTTATTCCCTAGGCTCGCGGACATGCCCGAACGCGCCGACGCGGCCCGCAACCGCGCCAAGATCCTGGCCGCGGCCGAGCAGCTGTTCACCGCCCGCGGCGCGGCCGAGGTGACGATGGAGGACATCGCCCGCGCGGCCGGCGTCGGCCGCGGAACGCTGTACCGCCGCTACCCGGACCGCGCGTCGATCGCGGTGGCGCTGCTGGACGAGCACGAGCGCCGCCTGCAGGAGTCCCTGCTGCGCGGCGAGCCCCCGCTGGGCCCGGGCGCTCCCCCACCCGCGCGGCTGGCGGCGTTCTACGAGGCGATGGTGGGGTTGCTGGAGCGGCACGCGCACCTGGTGCTGGGCGCGGAGGTCGGCCACTCGCGGTTCACGACGGGCGCGTACGGGTTCTGGCGCACGCACGTACGGGTCCTGGCGGAGGCGGCGGGGGTCGCCGATCCGGAGGTGCTGGCGGACGTCCTCCTGGCGCCGCTGGCACCGGAACTGTTCCTGCACCAGACGTCGCGAGGCGTGTCGCCGACGCGGATCACAGCGGCGCTGCGGAAGCTGGCCGGGTTACTGGAGCCTCGCGAGGGCGGCGTCGAAGGCGGCTAGGACGTCGACGGTGAACTCCCGCCGCCCGACGCCGAGCTGCCGCAAGGCGCGGCCGTGGTCGGCCGCGACGGTGATCGTGACGCCGAGCAGCAGGACCCGCCAGGCCCCGAACACGAGGGCACGCACGGCTTTCGGGAACTCGCCGCGCAGCCGGTGGCAGTGGAAGGGCACGTGCCGCTCTTCGTCGGCGAGGATCCGGGCGGCGACTTCGGTGAGGAGCGGAGCGCCGCCGCCGTCACGCAGGGCGCGGTAGTACCGCAGCGCGACGACTTCGGCGATGAGCAGCACCATGAGTTCCAGCCGCAGCCCGAGCGCGCGCCGCAACCGGACGAACACAGTGTCGGACCAGTGCGCCCCGATGGTCGGCACCCCGGCGGCGGCCAGCAGCTCGGCGAGCATCCGCGCGTGGTTCTGCTCCTCGGCGACGAAGAGCTTCACGGCGGCGAGGTAGTCGCCGCTGCCGGCTTTCGCGATGAGGTTGGCCCCGTCGCCGGCTTCGCCGACCTGGAACCGCTGGATGCTCTTCGCGACGTCGGGATGCAGGCGCGCACCCCGCGCCCAGTGCGGATCTTCGCGCTGTTCACGGCGTTCGGCTTCGATTTCGAAGTCCTGGAGCCACTGTGCGTAAGTCATCGCGTCGATGATGCCGCGCGCGTAAACTGCTCGGCATTCGACTTACGAGGTGGGGGCTCCGATGTCGATCGAAGACGGCTACACGGTCGAACCGGCCGCGCTGGGGGAAATCGCCGCCGCCGCGGGGCGGGTCGCGCATGACACCGCGCAAGCGGGTGACGCCGTCGCGGACGCTTCCCCGCTGAGACTGCCCGAGGGGGACTGGGCGGTCGGCGACGAAGTCCGCGCGATGATCGCGCCCTGGGAAGGCTCCTTGCACGCGCTCGCCGAGAACATCCGCGATCTCGGCCGGAACATCGACAAAGCGTCGAAACTCTACGCCGGCGCGGAAAAGACGCACAGCGAGAAGCTGCGAGCGATCTTGGGCTAGGGGGGCCATGCGAGCGGATTACCGGGCACTCAAGGATTTCCCGATCGGCCGGCTCAACCAGTGCGCGGAAGGCTGGCGCTCGCTCGCCGACGCCCTGAGCGGCCAGGTCGCCGACTTCGACCGGACGGTGGTGCGGCCCGTCGACGATCCGGCGTGGCGGGGCAGCGGAGGCGACGCCGCGCGCGCCGCCGTGCACCAGGCCGGCGACCGCCTGGGTGCCACGCAGAAGTACGTCGACGCCAACGCCGTGCTGCTCGAGGCGGCACACCACGGGATCTGGCAGGCGGGGCTCCCCGAGCCGGAGATGTGGGCGACCGTGCACGACGACGGCGGCGTTTCGTTCGACCACGAGCCGGACCTGTTCCCGTGGGACCGCCCGCCGATCGTGCGGATGATGAACGCACAGGGCACCGTCCACAAGCTGCTCCACCTGGCCGACGTCGTCGACCGGAAGACGGCGTCGCTGCTGTGGCACCCGCCGTCGCCTTCGGTGGAGCGCATCCCGTCGGTCGCCGACGCGGACGAGCACCTGCGGCAGGCCAAGATCGCCGCGCAGGAGGTCGTCGACGAGGCCAACCGCTTCCAGCCGGTCGAGGAGGCCCACACCGACACGGCCGAGCAGCCGCGGGGCGACCTGACCGCCACGAAGGACGACGAAGGCCTGCGGGTCGTGCTGGCCGACGCCGCCGGGATCCTGAGCGTCACGGGCCGGCCGCACGGCGGCGACCACCTCCGCCACTGGCTGCGGAGCTCCGGGGCCACGAAGTACGTCAGCCCGGCGGAAATCCGTCGCGATCTCCCGCTGTTCGAAGCGATCGTCCAGAACGCCCTGCGCTCGGCGCCGGACGAGGGCTACTTCGACACCGGCTGGCAGAACACCGACGTCCAGGACGACGGCAGCGGCGCCACGCAGAGCGAAGACTGGTGGTACGCGATGAACGACTTCCGCTACCGCGTCCTGGGCCGCGCGACCCGGGCCGACGGACGGCGGCGCACGCACTACACGATCGGGGTGCTCAAGCCGTACGTCTTCGGGCCGCCCCGCGGGCCGATCAAGGTCCCGTACGTGGACATCGAGTTCGACCAAGCGGAGATCGAGCGCTTGCACCACGTCGGGCTGGCGCGCAACTTCATCATCCAGGGCCTGTCCCACGGAGTGGAGTAGCCGGCACGCCGATCAGCACCGCCGGGGTCCAGAAGAAGACCTTCGGGTCGCCGAGGCCGGACGCCGTGAGCCAGCGGGCCGCCTCGACGGCGGCGGCTTCATCCTCGATCAGGCCGTCGCGGGCACGAATGCCGGTGGCGCGGCGGACGTCGTCGATCAGACCGCCGAGGCAGCCCCAGGAGTGGCAGAGACCGCAGTCGAAGCCCACCGGCTCGAAGCCCAGCAGCTTTCCGTCGCCGAGGTGGTGCGGCGGTTCGGCGCTGGCCAGGCGGTCCGGCAGGCCGCCCGCGCCGGCGGCCGCGAACTCCGCGAGCAGCACCGGTACGTCCTTCGCCGGGAAGCCGATCTCGTAGACCGCGTGGCCGGTGCGAGCGGCCGCGGCGGCGTCGGGGAACCAGTCGTCCCAGTCCGGCTCGGCGGGGACCAGGTCGGCCAGGCAGGCGCTCACCGAGACGGTGCTCGATCGGGGAAGCGCCGCGTAGCCGGCCAGGACATACTCCACCCGTCCAGTATTCGCGCGGGGTCAACGCGTTTGCCCGCCGGGCCGAGCCGGGTGACGGGACGCGCGTGCGTCCCGCCACCCGGCGCCGTCAGCTACAACCCGAAGTCGCGCCGCAGCCCTCGCAGGCGTAGCACGAGCCTGCCGGGCGCATCTTCGTTCCGCACGTCATGCACAGCGGGGCGTCCGCGGCCTTGCCGAGGCGGAGCTCCATCAGCTCCGTCGTCGTCTGGGCTTCGCGGTGGGGGTGGTCCGTTTCCTCCGCGTGCGGCTCCGGCGAGGAGTCCACTGTGGACTGCAGGGCCTCGAGGTCGACGTTCGACGGCGTGCCGTAGTTCGCCTCGACCTCCGCCGAACGCTCGTCCGCCGACAGGATGCCCAGCTGCGTGCGCTTTTCGTGCGGCAGGTAGTCCAGGGCCAGGCGGCGGAAGAGGTAGTCCATCACACTCGTCGCGATGCGGATGTCCGGGTCGTCGGTCATGCCGGCCGGCTCGAAGCGCAGGTTCGAAAACTTCGAGACGTAGAACTCGAGCGGGATGCCGTGCTGGAGGCCGACCGAAATGGACATCGAGAACGCGTCCATCACGCCCGCCAGGGTCGAACCCTGCTTGCCCAGTTTGACGAAGATCTCGCCGAGGCCGTCGTCCGGGTACGAACCCGCCGTCAGGTAGCCCTCGGCGCCGCCGACCGTGAACGACACCGTCTGGCTCGGGCGCTTCTTCGGCAGGCGCTTGCGGACCGGGCGGTACTCGACGACCTTCTCCGGCTCCGCCACGGCCTTGTCCTTCTTGGCCGTCGACAGCGGCTGGCCGACCTTGCAGTTGTCGCGGTAGATCGCGAGGGCCTTGAGGCCGAGCTTCCAGCCCTGGAAGTAGATCTCCTCGACCTCTTCGACCGTCGCCGACTCCGGCATGTTGACCGTCTTCGAGATGGCGCCCGACAGGAACGGCTGCACCGCGGCCATCATCCGGACGTGGCCCATCGGCGCGATCGAGCGCTCGCCGACCGCGCAGTCGAACACCTCGTAGTGCTCGGGACGCAGGCCCGGCGCGTCGACGACGTGGCCGTTCTGCGCGACGAACTCGACGATCGCCTCGACCTGCTCGGCCTGGTAACCCAGCGCTTCGAGCGCGCGCGGCACCGTCTGGTTGACGATCTGCATCGAGCCGCCGCCGACGAGCTTCTTGAACTTGACCAGCGAGAAGTCCGGCTCGATGCCGGTCGTGTCGCAGTCCATCATGAAGCCGATGGTGCCGGTGGGCGCGAGCACGGACGCCTGCGCGTTGCGCCAGCCGTGCTTCGTGCCGATGTCGATGCCCTTCTTCCACTCCTGCGTCGCCAGCGCGCGGACCGCGGCGTCGTTCGAGTGGTAGGTGCGGACGAGCTCGTTCGCCGCCGCGTGCTTGCGCATCACGCGCTGGTGCGATTCGGCGTTGCGCGCGTAGCCCTCGTACGCGCCGACCGCCTGGGCCATTTCGGCCGAGCGGCGGTAGGAAACACCCGTCATCAGCGACGTGATCGACGCCGCGAGCGCGCGGCCGCCGTCGGAGTCGTACGCGTGGCCCAGCGCCATCAGCAGCGCGCCGAGGTTCGCGTAGCCGATGCCGAGCTGGCGGAACTTCCGCGTGGTGTCGGCGATCGGCTCGGTCGGGAAGTCCGCGAAGCAGATCGAGACGTCCATCGCGGTGATGACGAACTCGACCGCGCGGGCGAACAGCGGCGCGTCGAACGTGCCTTCGGGCGTGACGAACTTGAGCAGGTTCAGCGACGCGAGGTTGCAGCTCGAGTTGTCGAGGTGCATGTACTCGCTGCACGGGTTCGACGCGGTGATCCGGCCGGACTCCGGGCAGGTGTGCCAGTCGTTGATCGTGCCGTCGTACTGGATGCCGGGGTCGGCGCACTCCCACGCGGCCTGCGCGACGCCGCGGAACAGCTTCTTCGCGTCGGTCCGGTCGATCACCTCGCCGGTGAGCCGGGCGCGCAGGCCGAAGTCGGTGCCGTTCTCGACCGCCTGCATGAACTCGTCGGACACGCGAACCGAGTTGTTCGCGTTCTGGTACTGTACCGAGGAGATGTCCGCGCCGGAGAGGTCCATGTCGAACCCGGCGTCGCGGAGGACCTTGATCTTCTCCTCTTCGCGGGCCTTCGTCCGGACGAACTCTTCGATGTCCGGGTGGTCGATGTCGAGCACGACCATCTTCGCCGCGCGCCGGGTGGCGCCGCCGGACTTGATGGTGCCCGCGGACGCGTCGGCGCCGCGCATGAACGAGACCGGGCCCGACGCGGTGCCGCCGGAGGTGAGCAGTTCCTTCGAGGACCGGATGCGGGAGAGGTTCAGGCCCGCGCCGGAGCCGCCCTTGAAGATCAGGCCTTCTTCGCGGTACCAGTTGAGGATCGACTCCATCGTGTCGTCGACGGCGAGGATGAAACAGGCGCTGACCTGCTGCTTCGACGCCGTGCCGACGTTGAACCAGACCGGGGAGTTGAAGCTGAAGACCTGGTGCAGCAGCATCCAGGTGAGCTCGTGCTCGAAGATTTCGAGGTCCTGCGGCGAGGTGAAGTAGCCGTGGTCGAGCGCGGCCTTGACGTAGGTCTTCACGACCCGGTCGATCAGCTGCTTGAGGCTGCGCTCGCGCTGCGGGCTGCCGACGGCGCCGCGGAAGTACTTGCTGGTGACGATGTTGGTGGCGTTGACCGACCAGAAGTCGGGGAACTCCACGCCGCGCTGCTCGAAGTTGACCGAGCCGTCGCGCCAGTTCGTCATCACGACGTCGCGCTGTTCCCAGGTCACCTGGTCGTAGGGGTGCTGCCCTTCGGTGGTGAAGACGCGCTTCACGCTCAGCCCGCCGGCTGCCTTGCTCTTCTTGCCGGCGGCCGCGCCGGTCCCGGTTCCCACGGTTTCGGTCATCGGTCGAACCCTCACTCCCGCAGCGGGACGGCTCAATCGCCGTCTTCGCGCTGATCGCTCTCCTCCGGAGCAGCAGAACCCGCCATGGCCTCACGCAGATCGGCGATCTCCTTCTCGAAGTCCTCGACGGACGAGAAGGAGCGGTAGACGCTGGCGAACCGGAGGTAGGCGACCCCGTCGAGCTCACGCAGCGGGCCCAGGATGGCCAGGCCGACCTCGTGACTCGGGATCTCCGCCAGACCGGCGGAGCGGATCGACTCCTCCACGCGCTGCGCGAGCTGCTGCAGCGCGTCGTCGTCGACCGGCCTGCCCTGGCAGGCGCGGCGGACGCCGCTCACCACCTTGTCCCGGCTGAACTGTTCGGTGACCCCGGACCGCTTGACGACGGCGAGCACCATCGTCTCCGACGTCGTGAACCGCCGTCCGCACGACGCGCACGAGCGCCGCCTGCGGATCGCCTGGCCTTCATCCACCTCTCGGGAGTCGACGACCCGGGAGTCCGCATGCCGGCAGAACGGGCACCTCATCCGCCGATCACCTTCCCCTCATCGCCGCCCGCCCCGGTCGACGTCCCCCGGCCACCACGCGTGGCCGTGCCGCGACCGCCCGGTACCCCTGCACCTGGTGATCGACTTGTGGACATCCGGTGGGTGAAAGACGGCCAGCTGTGGACAACTGCTGCCCAGTCTACCCCAACCTGTGGACCAACTACAGCGGTGTAACTACTACATATAGCGGGCGACAGTAGAACTCGGCGCGAGCTCGCGCAAGCTGCAACGGCGTGTCGGACCCGGCCGGGTGAGACCTCCCGCGGGAGGGGGTGCGAACGCCGTCCCGGCGGCTCCTGTCGCGAATGGACCGGAGCGGCCCGAGCCGGTTTCGCCGACGCGGCAAGCCGTCGCGGCGGCACTCCGTCGGACCGGCTGGTGATTTCACCGGGCCGAGTGAATCTTGGCCGGCGCCGTCGAACGTGCCCACCCAGGCCGGTAACGCCGTTTCGCGGCGAGCCGGACTCGGCATCCCCGGAGAAGGGAGGCGGCTCAGGGTGCGTCGGCGACCGGGACCGTGAGGGGCAGCCCGGGCACGAGGACGGCTTGGTCCAGGCGGTTGAGCTCCTTGATCCGGGCGACGACGGCACCCGGCTCGCTCTCCGGCGCGAAGCGCGCGGCCAGCGAAGACAGCGTGTCGCCCTGCTCGACCGACACCGTCGCGGTCCGCGCGGGCACCGGAGCACCCGGGGTGCCGCCGCCCAGCAGGCCGAGACCGGCGACCACCAGGCAGCTCGCGGCGCCGAGCGCGGCGAGCCACGGCCACCGCACCGGCACCCGGCGGGGCGCCGCGCAGGGCGAGCCGGCCGGGCGGCGGCCCGCCACGACCCGGGCGCGGGTCGGCGGGCGCTGCACTTCGCCGCGGCGGCCGCGCAGCACGTGCACGGGGCGGGGCTGCGCCGGGACCGGAGTCGCCGGGCGCATCGGCCCGCGTTCGGCCAGAATGGACATCCGAACCTCCTCGAAACCCTGGTGTCCGCCTGTTTCCGCGGGCCGGGGCCGGTCGGCGGATCAAGGTCGAACAGGCGTTCTATCGAACGCCCGTGCGAAGGTCTACCACCTACCACCGACAAAATCGAGCGGACACGGCGTGTCGATCGAACAGATGTTTGAAATCGCCGTGCCCGGGGGCTAACGTCGGTGACCAGGGCATCTGCCGGGCAGGTGCCGCCCGGCGAGGCTGCCCGCACCCGGCGGGCGGCGGCCGGCGCGCAGATACGTGCAGCGAACGTCTGGGAGGCGACGCAGTGGCGAAGGAGAACAAGGCGGGCAGGACCAGTGGGTCCCCCGGTGGCTCGGGCAAGGTGCACGCCATGCCCGAGGTGTACGACGTGGACGAGACCCTCACCGTCCGCCAGCAGCAGGTCCTCGACGTGATCCGCTCGTGGGTGAGCCGCTTCGGCTACCCGCCGAGCGTCCGTGAAATCGGTGAAGCGGTCGGGCTGACGTCGACGTCGTCGGTCTCCCACCAGCTGCGCGCCCTGCAGCGCAAGGGTTACCTGCGCCGGGACGCGAACCGCCCGCGCGCGGTCGGGGTGCTCTCGGCGACCGACGACAACCCCATGGGCATCGAGATGGACCAGCAGCCGGTCATGCCGAAGGCGGCGTACGTGCCGCTGGTCGGCCGGATCGCCGCCGGTGGCCCGGTGCTGGCCGAGCAGGCCATCGAGGACGTCTTCCCGCTGCCGCGGGAGATCGTCGGCGAGGGCGAGCTGTTCCTGCTCAAGGTCACGGGCGACTCGATGATCGACGCGGCCATCACCGACGGCGACTGGGTCGTGGTCCGGCAGCAGCCGGACGCGGACAACGGCGAGATCGTCGCGGCGATGATCGACGGCGAGGCCACGGTCAAGACGTTCAAGCGCAAGAACGGCCACATCTGGCTGATGCCGCACAACGAGGCGTACGAGCCGATCCCCGGCGACGACGCGACGGTGCTCGGCAAGGTCGTGGCCGTGCTCCGCAGGCTTTGAAAAAGGTGCTCCCGGGCTTTCGCACGGCCCGGGAGGTTCACCGGATCGGATGATCTTCGGCCGTGGGGAGCCGGAGGTCAGCGGCGAGAACGGCGACGCAGTCTGCTGAAGCCGAACCAGCCGACACCGACCACCGCCAGCGTGATCCCGGCAGCGGGCAGGACGGGGAGCCCGGCCCCGTCCCCCGAGCCGGACGAAGCGCCGGCGCCGGTCGAGGTCGTCCCCTCCGCCGGTGCGCCGGACTGCGCGGCCAGAGCCGCCGCGCCCCGCACCGTGCGGAGGGGCTGACCCACCCCTTCGCTACCGGAGATCAACGTGCCGTCGGGGTCGAACGCGATCGCTTCGCCCTGCTTCTCCCCCGGCAACGGGATCCGGACGGGGTTGCGCTGCAACGCGGCCAGGAGGTCGTCGTCCGGAACCGGGTAGACGTAGGCGTCGGTGTACGTCCGCAGCGCGACGACACTGCCGTCCGCCATCGAAGCGGCGCCGGTGACCAGTACCGAACCGATCGACCCGACCGGCCCGCCCTGGGTGTCCGTCGTCTCGATCTTCAGCGAGCCGACCTTCTCCAGGTTCGTCGGGCCCGGGCTGGCCAGCGGCCCGGAAGGCCGGTAGACGCGGGCCTCGCCCAGGACGTCCTTGGTGATCAGGTACGGCGTCCCCGACTTGTCCATCAGCAGCGCTTCGGTGTCGTGCTGGCCGTCGGGGTAGGTGAGGCGGTGCAGCGTGACCTTGCCGGCCGGGCTCATTTCCAGCAGGGCGACCGTCAGCCGCCCCTTCAGGTTGTCGCCGGTGTCCGACAGCCACAGCGTCCCGTCGGGCGTGCGGGCCAGGTCCTCGACGTCGAACGGGTCGGTCTTGTCGCTGAGGACCTTCTGCACCTTGCAGTCGCGCCCGAGCACGAACACCTGGGCCTTGGTGCCGCCGTCGTTGATCGCGTAGAGCTTCGAGCCGTCGGAAACCAGGCCGGACAGCTCGCCGATCCGCGAGTCCTTCATCGTGCACAGCGGCTCCGGAGCCGGAGCCGCCCAAGCCGGGACGGGCCCGCTCAGCAAAGCCAGCGAAACCGCCGCGAAAGCGACCACCCAGCGCACCCAGCCACCTCCGTAGTGTGCGACCCCAGTGGATCGCACACTACGGAGACGTCTCAGGCCCTGGTCGAGTTGGTCTCGAACTCGCGCAAAGCCGCGGCGAGGTCCGGGCGGACCCGCACCAGCAGGCGCGTGCCGTCCTCGGCGTGTTCCTCTTCGAGGACTTCGCCGTCCGCGTGCGCCCGCGCGACCAGCTCGCCGCGCGTGTAGGGCACGAGGACCTCGACGGTGACCTCCGGCCGCGGCAGGCGGTCGGCGAGCACTTCGACGAGCTCCGGGATCCCCGCCCCGGTCCGCGCCGAGACCTGGACCGAGCCGGCCAGCGCGTGCCGCAGCCGGGCGAGGCTGACCTCGTCGGACGCGTCGATCTTGTTGATCACCAGCAGCTCCGGCGGGAGCGGCTCCTTGCGCTTGCGGGTGATCTCGCCGAGCACCTCGCGCACGGCGCTGACCTGCTCCTCCGGTGCCGGGTCGGCCCCGTCCACCACGTGCAGCAGCAGGTCCGCGTCCGCGGCCTCCTCCAGCGTCGAGCGGAACGCGTCGACCAGCTGGTGCGGCAGGTGCCGCACGAACCCGACGGTGTCGGTCAGCGTGTAGCCGCGCCCGTCCGTGGTCTGCGCGCGCCGCGTGGTCGGGTCGAGGGTGGCGAACAGCGCGTCCTCCACCAGCACCCCGGCCCCGGTCAGCGCGTTGAGCAGGCTCGACTTGCCGGCGTTGGTGTAGCCGACGATCGCCACGCTGGGCACCTCGTTGGCCAGCCGCCGCCCGCGCTTGGTCTCGCGGATGGTGTCCATCGCGGCGATCTCGCGGCGCAGCTTCGCCACGCGCTTGTTGATCCGCCGCCGGTCGGTCTCGAGCTTGGTCTCACCGGGACCGCGCAGGCCCACGCCGCCGTTCGCGCCACCGGCGCGGCCACCGGCCTGCCGGGACAGCGACGCACCCCACCCGCGCAGCCGCGGGATCAGGTACTGCAGCTGGGCCAGCTCGACCTGCGCCTTGCCCTCCTTGGACCGGGCGTGCTGGGCGAAGATGTCGAGGATCAGGGCGGTCCGGTCGATGACCTTGACCTTGACCTTCTCCTCGAGCTGCCGCAGCTGGCCCGGCGAGAGCTCGCCGTCGCAGATCACGGTGTCGGCGCCGGTGGAGCCGACGATGTCCCGCAGCTCCTTGACCTTGCCCGAGCCGATGTAGGTGGCCGGGTCCGGTTTCGGCCGCCGCTGGATGAGGCCTTCGAGGACCTCCGAGCCCGCCGTCTCGGCCAGGCGCGCCAGCTCGGCCAGCGACGCCTCGGACTGCAGGGCCGTGCCCTCGGTCCACACGCCGACCAGCACGACGCGTTCGAGCCGCAGTTGCCGGTACTCGACCTCGGTGACGTCCTCGAGCTCCGTGGACAGTCCCCTGACCCGGCGCAGCGACGCCCGGTCCTCGAGCTCCATCTCACCCGTCGACGGGTCGCCGTCGTACAGGTCGTCGTCGTGGTCTTCGGTGTGTGTCAGATCTGTCATCGTGCCTCCATGTTCCCACGTTTCGCCGCGGGAACCGAACTTTTACGTGCTGGGATAGGTGGCGAGGTAGACCGCGGTGCGCTCGGCGCCGGGACGGCGGGGGCGCGCGCGGAACTCCTCGAGCAGGGCGTTGAGCCGGGTTTCCAGCTCCGCCCGCTCCTCGGGGGCCACCTGGACGACCAGGCGCGTCTGGTGCACGCCCTCGAATCCGGTGTCGGCGATCTCGGCCAGATAGGCCTCGAGTACCGCCTGCTCCACGTCCTTGTCACCGCATGAGTCGAGTGTCCACGAAAGGCCCGTCGAAAGATACGGGATTTCCCGGGCGCCGCGGGTCCCGCGGCGCGGGGGCTGCGCGGCGAGGAAGCCGGTGTCGACGAGCCTGCGCACGTGGTGCAGCGTCGTCGCCGGGTCCCGGCCCAGCCGCTGCGCCAGCTCCTTGTTCGTCAGCGCCTCCGAGAAGGTCAACCGGATGATGCGCAGCCGTATTCCGGAGGCCAGCGCGGCGGCCTCGGCTTCGGTGGCGGTACGTCGTTTCTCGGGTGGCACCGGCACAGCCTAGAGCGAACAGTGATTGACACTTTCCAATCACTCGCGGCACACTCGTCGCCATGCGCAGGGGGTCACTGTTCTTCCACGCCGATTTCCGGCGGCTCTGGGCCGGCGACACGGCCAGCCAGTTCGGCACCGCGGTCGGCTACACGGCGGTTCCGTTGCTCGCGGCGGTGACGCTGGCCGCGACACCGTTCGAGATGGGCCTGCTCACCGCGGCCGAGACGGTCGCGTTCCTGCTGATCGGGCTGCCCGCCGGGGTCTGGGTGGACCGGCTGCGCCGCCGCCGGGTCATGCTCACGGCCGACTTCGTCCGCTTCGCGCTGCTGCTGAGCGTGCCGCTGGCCTGGTGGGCGGGCGTGCTGACGCTCGCGCAGCTGGTCGTCGTCATGCTGTTCGTCGGCGTGGCGACGGTGTTCTTCGACGTCGCCTACCAGTCGTACCTGCCCTCACTCGTGGGGCGGGAGCACCTCCTCGAAGGCAACGCGAAGCTGCAGGCGGTCCAGTCGGTCGCGCAGGTCGCCGGGCCGAGCGGCGCGGGCGTGCTGGTCCAGCTGATCAGCGCGGCCGGCACGGTGCTCGTCACCGCCTTCGGCTACCTGACGTCGGCGCTGTGCCTGCTGCGGATCCGCGCGGCCGAGCCGGCGCCGGAACCCACCGGGCACACGCGCCTGGGGCAGCAGATCGCGGAAGGGCTGCGGTTCGTCTTCTCCGACAAGCCGTTGCGGTCGAGCGTGGCGTGCACGGCGACGGCGAACCTCTTCGGCGGCGCGTTCGTGGCGGTCCAGGTGCTGTTCTTCACGCGTACCGTCGGGCTGTCCCCCGTGCTGGTCGGCGTGATGCTCGCCGTCGGCGGCGCGGGCGGCATCCTCGGGGCGGTCTTCTCCGGCGCGCTGACCCGCCGGATCGGGCACGCCCGCACGATCTGGCTGGTCCCGCTGCTGTCCTGGCCCGCGCACCTGCTGCTCCCCTGGACCGGCGCGGACTGGCGGCTCGTGCTCGCCGCGTTCGGCGAGGTCGTCTACGGGTTCGGGGTGATCGTCTACAACGTCGCCCAGGTTTCCTACCGCCAGGCGATCTGCCCGGACCGGCTGATGGGCCGGATGAACGCGAGCGTCCGGTTCCTCGTCTGGGGCACGCTGCCGCTCGGCGGTCTGCTGGGCGGCGCGCTCGGCGAAGGGCTCGGGCTGCGCGGGGCGATCTGGGTCGCGGCGGCCGGGGAGGCGGCCGCCGCGCTGTGGGTCGTCTGCTCGCCGCTGCGGACGATGCGCGACCTGCCGACCGCGGCGAAAAGCGGTTCTCCGGCCGCCTAGAGTTGCTTCATGAGCAACCCACACGAGCGCCCGCGAGTCCCGGACAAGGTCGGTGTCGACGGTCTGGAGGCCAAGTGGGTACCCGTATGGGAGTCCACCGGCGCCTACCGCTTCGACCGCACGAAGACCCGCGAAGAGGTCTACTCGATCGACACTCCCCCGCCGACGGTCAGCGGGTCGCTGCACATCGGGCACGTCTTTTCCTACACCCACACCGACGTGCTGGCGCGGTTCAAGCGGATGCGCGGGCTCGAGGTGTTCTACCCGATGGGGTGGGACGACAACGGCCTGCCGACCGAACGCCGGGTGCAGAACCACTTCGGCGTCCGCTGCGAGCCGTCGCTGCCCTACGACCCGGACTTCCGGCCGCCGGAGAAGCCGGGCAAGAACGTCGTGGCCGTGTCGCGGCGGAACTTCGTCGAGCTGTGCGAAACGCTGACCGAGACCGACGAGAAGGTGTTCGAGCAGCTGTGGCGGCAGCTCGGGCTGTCGGTCGACTGGACGATGACCTACCAGACGATCGGGCACGACTCGCGGCTGATCTCGCAGCGCGCGTTCCTGCGCAACCTCGAGCGCGGCGAGGCCTACCAGGCCGAAGCGCCGACGCTCTGGGACGTGTCGTTCCGCACCGCCGTCGCGCAGGCCGAGCTGGAGGACCGCGAACGCCCGGGCGCCTTCCACGACCTCGCGTTCGACGGACCGGACGGCGACGTCGTGATCGCGACGACCCGGCCGGAGCTGCTGCCCGCGTGCGTCGCGCTGGTGGCGCACCCGGACGACGAGCGGTTCAAGCCGCTGTTCGGGAAGTCCGTGCGGACGCCGGTGTTCGGCGTCGAGGTGCCCGTGGTGGCGCACCACCTCGCGGATCCCGGGAAGGGCCGTGGCATCGCGATGGTGTGCACGTTCGGCGACACCACGGACGTCACGTGGTGGCGCGAGCTGCGGCTGGCGACGCGGGTGGTGCTGGGCCGCGACGGCCGGTTCCTGCCCGACGCGCCCGCCGGCGTGCCCGCGGAGGCGTACGCGCCGCTGGTCGGCAAGACCGTCCACACGGGACGCGAGATCCTGGTCGGCCTGCTGCGCGAAGCCGGCGCCCTGCGCGGTGAGCCGCGGCCGATCACGCATGCGGTGAAGTTCTACGAAAAGGGCGACAAGCCGCTGGAAATCGTCGCGAGCCGGCAGTGGTACCTGCGCAACGGCGGCAACGACCCGGCGTTCCGGGAGAAGATGCTGGCCCGGGGCGAGGAACTGAACTGGGTGCCGAAGCACATGCGCGTCCGGTACTCGTCGTGGGTGGAGAACCTCGCCGGCGACTGGCTGGTCAGCCGCCAGCGGTTCTTCGGCGTGCCGATCCCGCTGTGGTACCGGCTCGACGCGCACGGCGAACCGGACTACGACGCCCGCCTGCTGCCCGAAGACCTGCCGGTCGACCCGAGCAGCGACGTCCCACCGGGCTTCACCGCCGAACAACGCGGCGTGCCCGGCGGGTTCGTCGCCGACGCCGACGTGATGGACACGTGGGCGACGTCGTCGCTGACGCCGCAGATCGTCGGCCGGTGGACCCTCGACGACGACTTGTTCGCCCGGGTGTTCCCGATGGACCTGCGGCCGCAGGCGCACGAGATCATCCGCACCTGGCTGTTTTCGACGGCGGTGCGCGCGGAGCTCGAGCACGGCGTGCTGCCGTGGCGGGAGACGTCGATCGCGGGCTGGGTGCTCGACCCCGACCGCAAGAAGATGTCGAAGTCCATCGGCAACGTGATCACGCCGGTGGACCTGCTGGAGCGCTTCGGCTCCGACGCGGTCCGCTACTGGGCGGCGAGCGCGCGCCCGGGCGTCGACACGGCGGTGGACGAAGGGCAGATGAAGGTCGGCCGCCGCCTGGCGACGAAGCTGCTCAACGCGAGCCGGTTCGTGCTGGGCCTGGGCGTGCCGTCCGCTTCCGCGGTGGTGGGGGAACCCCTCGACCGGGCGCTGCTGGCGTCGCTGGACGCCGTCGTGTCCTCGGCGACCGCGGCGTTGGAGGCGCTGGACTACGCGCGGGCGCTGCAGGTGACGGAGACGTTCTTCTGGACGTTCTGCGACGACTACGTCGAGCTGGTGAAGGGCCGCGCGTACGGCGACCTCGGCCCGGCGGCGGCTTCGTCGGCGCAGGCGGCGCTGGTGACGGCGTTGTCGGCGGTGCTGCGGCTGTTCGCGCCGTTCCTGCCGTTCGCGACCGAAGAAGTCTGGTCGTGGTGGCAGGAGGGCTCGGTGCACCGGGCCGGGTGGCCCACGGCGTCGTCGTCCGGCGGCGACCCGGAGCTGCTTTCCCTGGCCGGCGCGGTGATCGCGGCGGTCCGGCGGGCGAAGACGGACGCGAAGGTGTCGATGCGGACCGCCGTCGAGACGCTGACGGTCACCGGCCCGGCCGAGCTGCTGGCGCGGTTCGCGGACATCCAGGCGGACATCCGCGTCGCGGGCGCGATCGCTTCGGTGGAGACGCGCGAAGGCGAGTTCGCGGTGGAAGCGAAGATCTGAGGCGAGGGGCCGCCGTCACGAACCGGCGGCGGCCCACCAGCCTTCGTCGATCTCGCCGCGGGCCACGATCTCCGCCGGGCCCGACAACGTCGACGCGCCCCGCGACACCGTGACCTCCACCCGGCCGCCCGGGATGTCCACAGTGGACGAGCCGGTGTCCGTGCCCGCCAGGTGGAACGCGGCCGCCACCGCGGCGACCGTGCCGGTGCCGCACGCCCGGGTCTCCCCCACCCCGCGTTCGTGGACGCGCATCCGCAGCGCGCCCTCGCCGAGGCGGTTGACGAACTCGAGGTTCACGCCGTGCGGGAAGCCGTCGTGGTCGAAGTCGGGCTGGTCGCGCAGGTCGAGGCCGGCGACGTCGTCGTCGAGCACCGACACCAGGTGCGGGTTGCCGACGTTCACCGCGACGCCCGAGAACGGGCGGCCGGCCACCACCGTGACCGACGTGCCGGTGATCGTCGCCGGGCCCATCTGCACCGTCACCGACCGGTCCGGGTGCACCACCAGCGGGCGGTCGCCCCCACGGGTGCCGATGACGAACTCGCCCTCGGTCGCCAGGCCCGCTTCGACGAGGTAGCGGGCGAACACGCGCGTGCCGTTGCCGCACATCTCCGCGATCGACCCGTCGGCGTTGCGGTAGTCCATGAACCACTCGCCCGCGGACGGCTCGTCGAGCGCGGCTGCGCGGACGACGCGCAGCACGCCGTCGGCCCCGAGGCCGCGGCGGCGGTCGCACAGCGCGGCGACCCTGGCCGCGGTCAGCTCGAGGCGGCCCGCCGGATCGGGGAGCAGCACGAAGTCGTTCTGCGTGCCGTGCCCCTTGAGGAACTCGATTCCGCCCATAGGGGCAAGATTACCGGCCCAGGGTATCCAGGACGCGCGCGGCCAGCCCCGGATCGGCGCCGCCGAACCAGTGGATCCGCTGGTCGCGCCGGAACCAGGAACGTTGCTTCCGGACGAAGCGCCGCGTCGCCTGCGCGGTCGCCGCGGCGGCCGCTTCGAAGTCGCCGCCGCCGTCCAGCTCGGCGAGCACCTGCTGGTAGCCGAGCGCCCGCGACGCCGTCTTGCCTTCGCGCAATCCCCGCTTCTCGAGTTCGCGCACCTCGTCGACGAGCCCGGCCGCGAACATGCGCCGGACGCGTTCGTCGACGCGCTCGTCGAGCTCCGCGGGCTCCCGGTCGACGCCGACCACGACCGTGCCGTAGCGGGCGGGCCCGGGCTTGGGGAGGTTCGCCGAGAACGGCTCGCCGGTGATCTCGATGACTTCGAGGGCACGCACGATCCGCCGGGTGTTCGTCGGCAGGATCGCCGCCGCCGCGACCGGATCGCGTTCACCCAGCCGGGTGTACAACGCGGGCGTGCCGAGCTGGACGGCCTCCTCGTCCAGCCGGGCCCGGACCGCCGGGTCGGTGCCGGGGAACCGCAGGTCGTCGAGCACCGCCTGGACGTACAGGCCGGACCCGCCGGTCAGCACCGGCACCCGGCCGGCGGCCAGGAGCCGCTCGATCTCGGCGCGCGCGTGGCGCTGGTAGGCCGCGACCGACGCCGTCTCGGTC
This sequence comes from Amycolatopsis sp. NPDC049159, assembly GCF_040648295.1. Classification (NCBI taxonomy): domain Bacteria; kingdom Bacillati; phylum Actinomycetota; class Actinomycetes; order Pseudonocardiales; family Pseudonocardiaceae; genus Amycolatopsis; species Amycolatopsis sp. NPDC049159. The sequence continues at coordinate 189,732 of NZ_JBEZDL010000002.1, read as the reverse complement.
ACGTCCAGCACGTCGAGCAGGTGGTGCGGCACGCCGCGGCGCTCGGCTTCGGTGGCTTTCGCGGTACCGATGTCCATGCCGCGGTAGAGCTGCAACGCGTCGGCGTTGACGACTTCGCCGCCGAGTTCGAGGGCCAGCTCCACGGCCAGCGCGGTCTTGCCGGTGGCTGTCGGCCCGACCACGGCGACCGGGGCGACGAGGCTGTTCACGGCGGCTGACGATACCGGCGGGCCGACACGGAGCGTCCACCGGAAGTAGGATCACGAGCTTCGAGTGGCTCATCCAGTACCACGGTGCGCGCTGAGCTGCTTGAATGCCGCGTGGGGGCCGTAGCATCCGAGCACGGCCCGTGACGACCGCATTACCCGGCCCCGCTTCCGCGGCGGGGCGCCCGCGCCAGCGGGCGTACAGGCGATAAGGAGCCTGCGATGGCCCAGGAGAACACTTCCACCGGTACCCCGGCCCCGCACCCGGTGCCGCACGCGCTGCACGCCGGGCACGCCGCCCCGCCCGTGCCGCCCGCCGAGCCCACCCCGTCCACCTGGGGCCGGATCGACAAAGAGGGAACCGTCTACGTCATCACCGCCGAGGGCGAACGCGCGGTCGGCGTCTGGCAGGCCGGCAGCCCCGACGAGGGTCTCGTGCACTACGCCCGCCGCTTCGACGACCTGCGCACCGAGGTCGAGCTGCTGGAGACGCGGCTGGCCTCCGGGGCCGGCGACCCGAAGCACGCGCTGTCGAGCGCCACCCAGATCCGGGACGGGCTGGCCGAGTCCGCCGTGGTGGGTGACCTGGCCGCGCTCGCCGCACGCCTCGAGTACGTCATCGCGCACGCCGAGAAGGCACTGGCCAGCGCGAAGGCGGAACGTGAAGAGGCCCGTGCCGCCGCGGTCGCGCGCAAGCAGGAGCTGGCCGAGGAGGCCGAGAAGATCGCCGCCGACTCCACCCAGTGGAAGGCGGCGGGCGACCGGCTGCGCTCGATCCTGGACGAGTGGAAGACGGTCAAGGGCGTCGACCGGAAGACCGACGACGAGCTGTGGAAGCGGTTCTCGAAGGCCCGGGAGGGGTTCAACCGCCGTCGCGGGTCGCACTTCGCGGAGCTCGACAAGCAGCGCGCGTCGGCCAAGCAGCGCAAGGAAGAGCTCATCGCCGAGGCCGAGGCCATCAGCGAGTCCGAGGACTGGGGCGACACCGCGGGCCGCTACAAGGACCTGATGACCGAGTGGAAGGCCGCCGGCCGGGCCCCGAAGGACAGCGACGAGGCGCTGTGGCAGCGCTTCCGCGCGGCGCAGGACAAGTTCTTCGCCCGCCGCTCCGCGGTGTTCTCCGAGCGCGACGCCGAGTTCACCCAGAACGCGGCCCGCAAGGAAGAACTCCTGATCGAGGCCGAGAAGATCGACGCGGCGGCCAACCTGGAGGCGGCGAAGGGCGCGCTGCGCAAGATCCAGGAGCAGTGGGACGAGATCGGCAAGGTCCCGCGCGAACGCATCCGCGAGCTCGACGGCCGGCTGAAGGCGGTCCAGGACGCGGTGAAGTCGGCGGAGGACAACCGCTGGCGCCGCACGGACCCCGAGGCCCAGGCCCGCGCGGCGCAGTTCCGCGAGCGCGTCGAGCAGTTCGAATCGCAGGCCGCCAAGGCCCGCGCGGCGGGCGACGAGCGCCGGGCGAAGAAGGCCGACGAGCAGGCCGCGCAGTGGCGCGAGTGGCTGGAAGCCGCGGAGGCGGCGGTCGCGGACCGCTGAGGCCGGGTTCGTGAAGGCCGCCTTGCGGAACTCGGGTTTCCGCAAGGCGGCCTCTCGAACTTGGGGTCAGCCGCGGTGGGACCGGATCGCTGCCGCTCGCGGTTCCCAGCGCCCGCGCAAGGCCTGGTCGAGCGCGGCCGTCTCGGGTGGCTGGCTCAGCAGCGGTCTTCGAAGCGAGTTCGGACCGCCGCAGAGCAGGCGCCGACCGCCGCGGCCTGGGTTCCGTGGGCTTTTCGGCAAGCGGACGGTTAACGCGTCACCCGAAGCGGTGTGACGGGCTGCACGGCCGGGGGTCACCGGGCGCTTTCCCGGCCCCGCGGTGCTGCACTTCGATCATGAGCAAGCCATCGAACTTCGTGTCCGCACTGGTCGTCGCCTGCACCGTCGCGCTCGCCGCCCCGGCCGTCGCGCTGGCGGCCGCCGGGCCCGTGCCCGCCGCGGTGCAGGGGAAGAAGCACAAGGCCAAGGTCGAGGCCCAGGCCGACAAGAAGAGCGTCAAGGTCGGCGAGACGGCGAAGATCAAGGGCTCGTTCGCCGACCTCGGCGGGCAGGAGAGCATCGCCGGCGGTGAGCCGGTGATCGTCCAGCAGCTGCAGGCCGGCGTCTGGGTCGACCTCAGCACCGGCACCTGCCGGCCGAACGGGAACTTCGTGTTCAGCCTGAGCTTCAGCGTCCGCGCCAGCCTGACGCTGCGCGTCTACCACCCGGAAACCGAGCTCTACGTCAGCGCGGTCTCCAGCGTGATCGGCCTCGTGGTGCGCTAGGAGCGCGAGAACGCCGTGCGCATCCACTGCACGGCGAGGCAGATCATCGCGATCCAGGCGATGATCAGGCCGAAGCCGGGTCCGCCGCCCGCGGCGCCGCTGGCGTGCGACGACTGCTGCGACCAGATGGCCAGCAGCCCGTCCACCGAAGCGAACCAGCCGCCGGCGGCGCACACCCAGGCCAGCCACCAGCGGCGCGTCACCAGCGCCAGCGCGGACGCGAGGATGCCGACGCCGGTCGACGTCGCCGCGAACAGCTGCGGGATGCCGCCGCCCTCGCCGGCCAGCACCTGCCAGCCCGCGTGGTCGCCGACCCACGGCAGGATCAGGCAGATCAGCAGCACGAACGAGAACACGGCGATGGTGAACCCGCGCCGGCCCAGCTCCACCGTCCGGGACGCGTTCACGCCCGCTTCGTCGATCTCGGCGGCCAGTTCGGCCAGGTCACCGTTGCCCTGGGGCTCGGTCACAGCGCACACCCACTCACCGGTTCGGGCTGGGCCGCCGGAGCTCCGAAGCCCGGCAGGCCCAGCGTGACACCGCTCGTCTTCGGCCGCAGCCCGGCCTCCGCGTTGTCGCCGGCGCGCGTTCGCCGGTGGGACAGCAGATCGCCGTCGGCGACCAGGTGGTGCGGCGCGCCGTAGGTGACGACCGCCTCGACGACGTCACCCGGCCGCACCGCGCGGTCGACGTGGTCACCGGCCGGCGTGAAGTGCACGAGCCGCCCGTCGCGGGCGCGCCCGCTCATCCGGTGCGTCTCGGCGTCCTTGCGCCCCTCGCCCGCGGCGACGAGCAGCTCGACCCGGCGGCCGACGATCTTCTTGTTCTCTTCCCAGGAGATCGCGTTCTGCAGCTCGACCAGCCGCTCGTAGCGCTCCTGGACGACGGCCTTGGGCAGCTGGTCCGGCATCGTCGCGGCCGGCGTGCCGGGGCGGATCGAGTACTGGAAGGTGAAGGCGCTGGAGAACCGTGCCTGCTCGACGACGTCCAGCGTCGCCTGGAAGTCCGCTTCGGTCTCCCCGGGGAAGCCGACGATGATGTCGGTGGTGATCGCGGCGTCCGGCATGGCCGCGCGGACCTCGTCGAGGATCTTCAGGAAGCGCGCCGAGCGGTAGGACCGCTTCATCTCGCGCAGGACCCGGTCCGACCCGGACTGCAGCGGCATGTGCAGCTGGTGGCAGACGTTCGGGGTCTCGGCCATGGCGTCGATCACGTCCGAGGTGAACGCGGCCGGGTGCGGCGAGGTGAACCGCACGCGCTCGAGCCCGCCGATCCCCCCGGCGGCGCGCAGCAGCTTCCCGAAGGCGAGCCGGTCGCCGAACTCGACACCGTAGGAGTTGACGTTCTGCCCGAGCAGCGTGACTTCGAGCACGCCTTCGGCAACGAGCGCCTCGACCTCGGCGAGGATCTCGCCGGGCCGCCGGTCGCGCTCCTTCCCGCGCAGGGCCGGGACGATGCAGAAGGTGCAGGTGTTGTTGCACCCGACCGAAACGGACACCCAGCTCGCGTATGACGACTCGCGGCGCGCGGGCAGCGTGGAGGGGAAGGTCTCGAGCGATTCGAGGATCTCGACCTCGGCCTCGGCGTTGTGCCGGGCGCGTTCGAGCAGGGTCGGCAGCGACCCGATGTTGTGCGTCCCGAAGACGACGTCCACCCAGGGAGCGCGCTTGACGATCTCCCCACGGTCCTTCTGCGCGAGACACCCCCCGACGGCGATCTGCAGGTCGGGGTTGGCGACCTTGTCGGGACGCAGGTGCCCGAGGGTGCCGTAGAGCTTGTTGTCCGCGTTCTCCCGGACGGCGCAGGTGTTGAACACGATGAGGTCGGGCTTGCCCCCGTGGTCGACGGGGACGTACCCGGCGTCTTCGAGCTGGCCGGCGAGCCGCTCGGAGTCGTGCACGTTCATCTGGCAGCCGAAGGTGCGGATCTGGTACGCCCTGGGTGCCTGTGTCTCGGTCATCGGCTTCCAGGGTAGACCCGCCCCCACCTGCGCCTCGGCGTCCCCTCCCCGGGTCGGGCACGCGGGCCGGGTGCGGTGGGCCCGGGCCGGGCCGGGCCCACCGGTGGCGTCAGCAGTGCCCGACCGCCGGCTGCTGGGAAACGACGCCGGAGCTGAGGTAACCCACCTGCGAGTAGTAGGTGGCCTTGAACCAGCGGTTCGACCCGAAGCCGTTGTCCCCGCCGTCGAGCCAGCAGTTGATGTCCACCCACTGGTTGTAGATCGTCACCTTGATGCCGGCGCCGAGGTTCGGGTCCTGCCGCAGGTTGCCCTGGGTCACGTACCCGCGGGCCGCCTGGACCGAGTCTCCGCGCGCCGGTGCCGCCGACGCGGTCGCCACGCCACCCACGGCAGCCGTCGCCGCGATCGCCGTCACGGCCAGTGCTCTGGTCACGATGTTCATCGTTCCTCCTCGTATTCCACGGTCGAGGATTCACGCTAGAACGGAAAACCGGCGAAACGGGCTTCGTTGCGGACATCAATCGCCGTGCAACGCGACATCAGGCAATTCCGTGGACACTTCTTGTCCCATTATTGTCTACGCGGCCGCGACGAACACCGTGCTACCAAGTAATGGTGGTCTCTTTCGGGCAAAGCGAGAGCAACCGCCGGCTGGGCTGGTTGTTGCGCACCAGCCGTGGGTCGCTCGGCCTGCGGGAGTTCGCGGCCACGCTCGGTGGCGGAATCGCGCCGAGCACCCTGAGCCGCTGGGAGCGGGGAAGCGCCGGCATCGGCCATTTCGCCGTCCGCGGCTACGCGAACGCCTTGGACCGACCGGAATTGGTGACGATCGCCGACAACATGGCCCGCTACTACGGAAACCGGCTGGGGCCGGGGCCGGCTCTCGCGCGCCCGCCGCTCGACCCCGCATCGGTGTCCACCCGGCTCGACCGGCTGATCGAGCGGGCGACCGGCGACGACCTGTTTTCCGGGCGGGACTGGGACGCACTGACCGATCTCCTGTCCCGGGGCCTCGTGGTGGTGAGTCCCCGTTCGACGTGGGCGCGGCTGGCGGAACGGCTGCTCGCGGAGATGGCCATCGCCGACGGGGCGCACTGGCTGTGGCGTGCGGAAGCACTGCACCGCCTCCTGGCCCACCCGGTCGGCGGGGAGATCGCCGTGGCCACCGCGGCGGCCGCGGCAGCCGATCGGGCGACCCAGAGCCTCATCGGCACGATCTCCGTTCTCGACGCCACTTCGTCCGGTCCCGCGGCCTCGGTCGTCATGCGGCAGCTGACGAACCCGACTTCACACCGGTCCTTCTCGGGCGCGCTGCTGTCCTGCCACCGCAAGGTCCGGCTGGGGCACTTCACCCGTGGCCAGCTCGTGCACATCGGCGGTGTCCTGGCCGAGCTGCGCGACCAGCCGCTCGCCGCGGCGATCGCCGCCTGCCTGCCCGCGCAGCTGCGCAAGCGGTTCGGCCTGATCACGAAGACCGACCGGGACGGTGCCCGCGACCACCGGACCTTGATCGAGACGGTCACCGCTTCCGTCGGCGGCACCGTCCACCCGGCCGACCAGGACGTGCTGAACGACCTTTTGGCCGAAGCCCTCGCTGCCGACGTCTTCGACGAACGCATGCACGCGCTGTTCCTCCTCCACGCCGGCCCCTGCCGGGTGCCGATCGCGCGGGAATTGGGGCGCATCATGGCCGGGCGCCATCGCGAGCCGGAGTCGGCGATCGTGGCGGAAGCCCTGCGCAAGCTGGGTGGCCGGCGCGAACGTGCCCTTGTCGAACAACTGGTGCTCGCCGCCGGGACCCGAGCGGACGTACGCGAGGCGGCGGCGTTCGCCCTCGGTCACATCGGCGGGGAAAGCGACGAGAACTTCTGGCGCGCCGCACTCGCGATCACCCGCCGGTGGCGGCCGGGCAGCACCACGACGTCCACGATCGACCGCCTCGTCTACGCCGCCGGCCGCACCGAAAAGAGGAACTTCCTCCACTGGGTCCTGGCCACCGCGGACCTGCCGCGAGTCGCGCGCGTCTCGGCACGCTGGTGGCTGGAGATACCGTCGCACATCCGGCTCAGTGTCACGGTCTGATCCGGGAGAACTGCTTTCCTACGCTTCCGCCTGAGCCAGCAGGGCGACCATGCTGTGCGGCGCGTCCGCGCCGAACATGACTTCGTAGATGTCCTCGTCCGCGGCTTCGGCGGCCGCGCGCTCGAACATGCGCTGCTCGTACGCCACCAGCGCGCTCTCGACGTCATCCCGGTGCGACGCAAGGGCTTGCCCGAGTTCGGCGCCGTCCAGCATGGCCAGGTTGGCGCCTTCGCCGTTCGGGGGCATGAGGTGCGCCGCGTCGCCGAGCAGGGTCACCCCCGGCACGCGGTCCCAGCGGTGCCCGGCGGGGAGCGTGTGGAGGCGGCGGAGCACCGGCGGGGTGTCGCTCGCGGTGATCAGGGCGGTGAGTTCCGGGGCCCAGCCGTCGAACTCGGCGGCGGCCCGCGCGGTCACCTCGACGGGGTCGAGGCCGGCGAGCCAGTCCTCGGGCTTGCGCAGCTGCGCGTACGTGTGCAGGGTTCCGCCGCTTTCCCGGTGGGCGAGGATGCCGTGGCCCGGCGCGAGCGCGAACAGCGATCCGGCGCCGACCGCTTCCGCCGCGGCCGGGTGGCGGGTGTCGCCGTCGAAGAGGAACGTCTCGACGACCGAGACGCCGACGTACTCGGGTGTGGCGCCGGAGAGCAGCGGGCGCACCCGCGACCACGCGCCGTCCGCGCCGACCAGCAGGTTCGTGCGCACGCTGGTGCCGTCCGCGAAGTCCGCTTCGTGGCGGCCGTCGCCGAGCGCCCGCACGGCGACGGCCTTGTGGCCCCACCGGACGACGCCGGGCGGCAGCGCGTCGAGCAGCAGCTGCCGCAGTTCGCCGCGCTGCACCTCGGGCCGCTCGCCCGTGCCGTCGTCCGGCCGGTCGAGCAGCACTGTCCCCGCCCGGTCGAGGACCCGGTAGGACTCCCGGCCGGGTAGGACGAGCTCGCGGAACCCCTCGGCCAGGCCGGCTGCCTCCAGCGCGGGCCGGCCGTTCCACGGGTGGATGTCGAGCATCCCGCCCTGGCGGCGCGCGGCCGGCGAGGGCTCGGCTTCGTGGACGGCGACCGGGATGCCGTGCCGGTGCAGGACGCGGGCCAGCACGAGGCCGCCCAAGCCGGCTCCGATGATCGTGACTTCTTCGCTCATGGCGCTCCCTCGATTGGATCGTCGATCCAAACCAAGCTAGCACGACTTTGGAGCGCCGATCCAAACGTGCGATGATGAGCCCATGGCGAAGCGGCGCGCGGACGGCCTGTCCCGGGAAGTAATCGTCGAGGCGGCGACCGGCCTCCTCGACGAAGGCGGCGAGGCCGCGCTGACCTTCCGGGCGCTCACCGGGCGGCTGAGCACCGGCTACGGGGCGATCTACCACCACATCGCGAACAAGAGCGACCTGCTCGCGGCGGCCACCGACGACGTCATCGCCGGGGTCGTGACCGGCGTCGTCGTCGGCGCGGAGCCGCGGGAAGCCCTGCGCACGGTCGCACTGGGCCTGTTCGACGCGATCGACGCCCACCCGTGGGTCGGCGCCCAGCTGTCCCGCGAGCCGTGGCGCCCCGCGCTCCTCGAGGTCTACGAGCGCATCGGCGGGCTGCTCGACGCGCTCGACGTCCCCGGGGAAGCGCTGTTCGACGCCGCGGGCGCGCTGGTGAACTACGTGCTCGGGGTGGCGAGCCAGAACGCGGCGAATGCCCGGCTCCTCGCCGGCGACGTCGACCGCTCGGCGTTCCTGTCCGGCGTCGCCGCCCAGTGGGCCGCGCTCGACCCGGCCCGGTACCCGTTCGTGCACAAGGCGGCGGCCCGGCTGGGCGAGCACGACGACCGCGAGCAGTTCCTCGCCGGCGTCGACATCTTCCTGGCCGGCATCGCGACCCTCGGCTAGGAGCCGCGTCCGAGGTCCGTCGACCGCGGCGCTAGACGGATTCCAGCTCGGGCTCGGGCGCAGTGACGCGCGGGCGGGCCAGGAGGCCGACGAGCGCGACGACCAGACCCGCCACGGTGAACCCGGTCACCACGACCAGCGCCGGCACCCATCCGCGCAGCAGCGCGGCGGTCGAAGATGCGCCGTCGCCGGCCGCGGTCAGCACCGCGGTCACGACCGCGAGGCCGATCGCGCCGCCGACCTGCAGCGAGGTGTTGACCAGGCCGCCGGCCAGGCCCTGCTCGCCGTCCGGGATGCCGGCCGTGGCCTGGATGTTGAACGACGGGAAGGCCAGCGCGAAGCCGAGCCCGAGCAGGATCATGCTGGGCAGCACCGAGCCGACGTAGCCCGAGTGCTCGTCGACGCGCAGGAACAGCGCGTAGGAGAGCACGTGCGCGACCACCCCGGCGAAGATCGCGCGGGCCGTCCCGACGCGCTCGATCAGCGGGTCGACGCGCGGGCAGCCGAACGCCACGATCATCGCCGCCGGCAGGAAGCCCAGCGCCGTCTGCAGCGGCGACCAGCCGAGCACGCGCTGGAAGTAGAGCATCACGACGAACTGGACGCTGATGAAGGAGGCGAAGAACAGCGCGGCGCCCAGGTTGGCGCGGGCGAGCGGGCCGGAGCGGAGGATGCCCAGCCGCAGCAAGGGGTTGCGGGTGCGCTTCTCGATGAGCACGAACGCCACCAGCAGCGCGACGGCGACCGCGAACGTGATCAGCGTGCGGGGCGCGACCCAACCGGTTTCGGGCGCCTCGACCACGCCGTACACGAGCAGCAGCGAGCCGCCGACCCCGGTGAGTGCGCCGGGCAGGTCGTAGCCGCCCGACGGCTCGGTGCGGTACGCGGGGATCAGCTTCCACGCCACGACCACCACCGCCGCGGCGAGCGGCGCGGGCAGCAGGAACGTCCAGCGCCAGCCGAGTTCGGTCAGCAGCCCGGAAAAGACCAGCCCGGCGGAGTACCCGCTGGCCCCGAACACGGCGAAGATGCTGATCGCCTTGTTGCGCGCGGGCCCTTCCCGGAACGTCGTGGTCACGATGGACAGGGCCGCGGGCACGGTGAACGCGGCGGCCGCCCCCTTGACGAAGCGGCTCACGATCAGCAGCGTCCCGTCGTCGACGAGCCCGCCGAACAGCGAAGCCAGCGCGAACAGCGAAACGGCGGCGAGGAAGACCCGGCGCCGCCCGAGCAGGTCGGCGGTGCGGCCGCCGAGCAGCAGCAGCCCGCCGAAGCCCAGCACGTACCCGCTGACGACCCATTGCAGCGCGTTCGTGGACAACCCGAACTCGGCCTGGATGGCGGGCAGCGCGACCCCGACCATCGACCCGTCGAGGGCGTCGAGCGCCGTGACGATCGAGACGGTGAGGAGAACTCCCCACAGCCGCGCGTCCCACCGGGTCGAAGCGGTGGACAGGTACGTGGCAGAACTCATGGGTCCGACGTTAGGTTCGCACGTTCCCGGAGCTCGTCTCATGGACTGCGGTGCGCGGCCCGCGGCAACGGGCCGGCCGGTGCTGCGAGCCTCGCCCGGACGAAGTGACGGAGGTCCTCAGCCGTACGCCCCCTTGTCGTCACGGCGGGCACCGGACGTTCCCCGGCTGAGACGAACAGCGGAAAAAGCGCCGGTACCAGGCCGGCCCCGGCGATGAGGTCCCGCGGCAACGGGACCGGTGCGGCTTCGAGCCTCGCCTGGACGGTGCGACGGAGGTCCTCGGCCATTCGCCCCCTTGTCGTCACGGCCGCCGCCGGACGTTCCCCGGCTGAGACGAACAGCGGAAAAAGACGCCCCTTGATCGAATCTCGTTCCGATCACGGCGATTTCCGGAAAATATGACAGACCGTTGCCGGCGGCTACGCGGTGGGCCAGGATCTCGGTAATTCGGTCGCACCGAGGATCTTGGGCCCGGACGGCAATCCGGCACCCCGGCGGCGGCGAGCTACTCCGTGAGCGCCGTGTCCGGCGCGCTCGGCGGCGCCGAACTGCCCCGCCTGCGGCTCGTGCGCGGCATCGCCGCCGGTGTGGGCGCTCCCGTGCGCGAGGCCCACCGGATCTGGTGGGCCGCCGCGCTCGAGGAGTTCGCGAAGCACAACCCGGACCTGCCCGGCGACGCGCTCGCCGGGCTCGCGCTCGACCTGCGCCGGGCCATGCTCCGGCACGACCTCGGCAAGGTCGACGTGCTGCGCCGGATGGCCCGGCTGTGCGAGGCCGACGGCGACGTCACCAAGGCGATGTCGCGCGCCACCCTCTGCCGGCTGCTGAGCGGCACCACGCTGCCGCGGACCGACCAGATGACCGTCTTCCTGCGCGCACCGGGCCTGCGCGACAGCGAGGTCGAGCAGCTGACCGGCCGCTACGAAGAACTCAGCGAGGCACGGCGGAAGGCGGCCCGGTGAGCGGCAACGTCGTCCGGCTGATCGAGAAGATGGTCACCAGCACGCCGAACACCCTCCGGACCGTGCTGGTGATCCTGCTGGTGATCGGGGCCGTGGTGGGCGGGCTGTGGTTGCTGCGGGCCGACTTCACGGCCGGGCCGATCAGCATCACCGGCCGCGAGACCACGGCGCCGTGCGCGAACCCGGGAGGGCCGGTTGCCTGCGGACGCTGACCCGGGTGCACACGTCACGATCGACGGCGAAAGCACGTCGGCGGAACAGGTGCTGGCATACATCCGGCCGATCGTCGTGCGTTACTGCCACGCCCGGATGGGCCGCGGGAAGCACTCGCTGGTTTCACCCGACGACGTCGCCCAGGAGGTGTGCCTCGCGGTACTCACCGCGCTGCCGTCCTACCGGGACAGCGGTCGTCCGTTCCTGGCGTTCGTCTACGGCATTGCGGCGCACAAGGTGGCCGACGCGCATCGGGCGGCCGCGCGGGACCGGTCGGAGCCGGTCCCCGACCTGCCCGAACGTCCGGCGAGCGGCGCCGAGCCCGAGATCACCGCCTTGAGCAACGAGCTCAACGGGCGCCTCGGCCGCCTGCTGGAGTTGTTGCCGCGCCAGCAGCGGGAAATCGTCCTCCTGCGGGTCTTGGTCGGCCTTTCCGCGGAAGAGACCGGCGCTGCCGTCGGCGTGTCACCCGGCTCGGTCCGGGTGACGCAGCACCGAGCGCTGACCAAGCTCCGCACGCTGGTCGAAGGGATGACCGACTGACAGCAGGCGCCGGGGTCTGGCACGATCGGCGGGTGACCGGGACCCGGCGGCTGCGCGGACTCGCGATGGCGGCCGTCCTCCTCCTGGTGCTCTCCGGCTGCTCCGGCGAGTTCGCCGACGTGCGGCTGCGGATCGCCGCCGGCAACCCGGGCGGGGTCTACGACAAGCTCGCGCAGACCCTCGCCACCGCGTGGCAGGGCGGGCTCGACATCGAGCGGCCGCAGGTGCTGCAGACCCAGGGGTCGCCCGACAACGTCGCGCGGGTGCTGAGCGGGCAGGCCGACGTCGCCTTCGTGGCCGCCGACGTCGCCGCCGACCAGTACCGGACCAACCGGGGGCTCGCCGCGCTCGCCCGGATCCACGACGACTACCTGCACGTCGTCGTGCGGTCCGACTCCGACATCCGGTCGGTGGCGCAGCTGCGCGGGCGCCGGATCGCGATCGGCTCGCCCGCCTCCGGGGTCGAGTACATCGCCGGGAAGCTGCTCGCCGCGGCCGATCTGACCGGCGCGGTCAGCACGATCACCCGCGGCCTCGACGACTCCGTCGCGGCGCTGCTCAACGGCGACGTCGACGCGTTCTTCTGGTCCGGCGGGCTGCCGACCCCGAAGCTGGCGGACAACAAGAGCCGGCTGCGGCTGGTCGACATCGCCGACCAGATGCCGAAGATGCAGGCGCTCAGCGAGGTCTACGGCACCGCCACCATCCCGGCGAGCACCTACGACCAGCTCCAGCCGGTGACCACGCTCGTGGTGCCGAACTTCCTCGTGGTGCCGACGTCGATGCGCGAAGACGTCGCCGAAGCACTGGTCAGCGGCCTGTTCGCGGCCCGGCAGCAGCTCGCCGTCGCCAACCCGGCGGCGCTGTCGATCGACGTCCACCCGGGCATCGAGACCCAGCCGATCCCGCTGCACCCGGGCGCGCTGCGCTACTACCGGGCGAAGAAGACCTAAGCCGCCGGGAACGTCATCGAGATCCGGAGGCCGCCGCCTTCGGGCAGGTCCAGGACCAGTTCACCGTCGGAGTGGGCGACGATCTCGCTGACGATCGCCAGGCCCAGCCCCGAGCCGGGCACGTTCTGGTGGGCCGGGCTGCGCCAGAAGCGGTCCAGCGCGCGGTCGAGCTCGTCCGGCCGCACGCCCGGGCCGTGGTCGCGGACCGACAGGCGCACGCGGTCGTCGTCGCGCTCGACGGTGACCCGGATCTCGGTGCCCGCCGCGGTGAACTTCAGCGCGTTGTCGAGCAGCGCGTCCAGGATCGTCTCGGCGCCGCGCGGCGGCATGCGCACGCACACGCCGTCGCCCGGGGTGTCCACGACCAGCCGCACGTCCCTGGCCTCGCCGACCACCGACCAGTCGGCGACCCGCTCGGCGACGGCCTCGTCCAGCACGACCGGGTCCAGCTCGCCGCCGGAGGCCTCGGCGCGGGCCATCGACAGCAGCCCGTCGAGGATCTGGTGCAGCCGGCCCGCGTCGACCCGCGCGGCCTCGAGGTCGGCCGCGGCCGGCTCGTCGTCGACGTGGCCTTCGAGGTTGCCGAGCCGGATCTTCAACGCCGTCAGCGGGTTGCGCAGCTGGTGGGAGGCGTCCGCCACGAACGCGCGCTGCGCGGCCAGCGCCCCCGACACGCTCTCGGCCATCCGGTCGAAGGAACGGCCGAGCTGGCGCAGCTCCGGTGGCCCGCCGCTCTCCCCCACCGGCTCGGCCTCGCGCCCGCTGACCACGGACGCGACCAGCGCGCCGGTCGCGTCGTCGAGCCGGTGCACCGGCCGCAGGATCCACCGGACCACCGGGATCGCCACGGCCAGCGCCAGCGTGAACGCGAGGATCCCGCCCGCGGCGAGCAGCAGCCACCACCACAGCACGTCGGCCCGCTCGGCGCCGGTGTCGGACACGGTCACGACCGCGCCGCGCACCTCGCCGTCGGCGAGCACGGGTTCGGCCAGCACCAACGGGGTCGCGTCCCACGGCATCAGCACGCCGCCGGGCTGGGAACGGCGGCCGGCCAGCGCCTCGTGGACCGGGTCGCTGATCTGCGGGGCACGCATGTCGATCCGTGCGGCGTTCGGGCCCAGCGAGCTGCCCACCGGCTTGCCGTCCTGGTCGAAGACGAGCACCTGGACGCCGTACACCTCGGTGTAGCGGCGCAGGTCGGGGTCGAGCAGCGACGGCTTGTTGTCCAGCAGCGGCCGCTGCGCCAGCGACGCGAACCGCGCGGTGTCGGTCAGCCGGTCGAGGAAGAGGTCCTGCTGCGCACCGGCGGCGATCGTGGTGGCCAGCGGGATGCCCAGGCCGAACACCAGCAACGCGACCAGCGTCAGCACGATGCCCTGCAGCCGGACGCGCACGCCGTCAGCTCCGGGAAACCTGGCCGCCGAGCCGGTAGCCGACCCCGCGGACCGTCTCGATCAGCGCCGGGCGGCCCAGCTTCGTCCGCAGCGTGGCGACGTGGACGTCGAGCGAGCGGCTCTCCGCGGGACCGCGGTGGCCCCACACCTCGGTGAGCACGTGCTCCCGCGAGCAGACCGCACCGCGCGCGCCCGCGACGAGGGCGAGCACCTGGAACTCCTTGCGGGACAACGCGACCGCGCGCCCGTCGACCAGCACCTCGTGCCGGGACAGGTCGACGCTGACGTCCCCGACCCGGATCACCACCGGCTCGGCCGTCGTGTGCTCGCCGCGGCGGCGGCGCACCGCCTCGACCCGGGCGAGCAGCTCCTCGACGTCGTAGGGCTTGACCAGGTAGTCGTCGGCGCCCGCGCGCAGGCCCTTGATCCGGTCGTCGACCTCGCCGCGCGCCGACACGACGATGATCGCGACGTCGCTGACCGCGCGGATCTGGTGGCACAGCGTGACGCCGTCGATGTCCGGCAGGCCGAGGTCGAGCAGGATGACGTCGACCTCGTTCACCCGCTCGAGCACACCCGCGCCGGTGGCCAGCCGGGCGATCGCCAGGCCGCGGCGGGTCAGCGCCGGGATCAGCGCCCCCGCGACCCGGTCGTCGTCCTCCACCAGCAGCACCCGCACCCGTCCACCCTCCCTGGTGACCTGCTTCACCGCGCCGGTAGCGACGAACTCTAGGACGTCGGCGCGCCGGGTGCCGAATCGGACATCGATACCCACTTGAAACCCTAAGAATGGGTCAAGCCGCCTTGCGAGCAGGTAGAGCAACGGTAGGTTCTCGCCATCGCGTGGTGACCCACGCCGCATTCGACCGATCCTGGAGGCCAGATGACCGCGGAGGTGGCGGCGCCGATGATCAAGGCGTCCGCCGTGAACAAGTACTTCGGCGACCTGCACGTGCTCAGGGAGATCACGCTCGAGGTGCCCCGCGGCCAGGTCGTCGTGGTGCTGGGCCCCTCGGGGTCGGGCAAGTCGACCCTCTGCCGGGCCATCAACCGGCTGGAGCCGATCAACTCGGGCGAGATCGCCGTCGACGGCGTCCCGCTGCCCGCCGAAGGCAAGGCGCTCGCCGCCCTGCGCGCCGACGTCGGCATGGTGTTCCAGTCGTTCAACCTGTTCGCGCACAAGACCATCGTCGAGAACGTGATGCTCGCGCCGGTGAAGGTCCGCAAGACCTCGCAGGCCGAAGCGCGCAAGACGGCGATGGAACTGCTGGAGCGCGTCGGCATCGCCAACCAGGCCGACAAGTACCCGGCGCAGCTCTCGGGCGGCCAGCAGCAGCGCGTCGCCATCGCGCGGGCGCTGGCGATGCGGCCCAAGGTCATGCTCTTCGACGAGCCGACCTCGGCGCTGGACCCGGAGATGGTCCAGGAGGTCCTCGACGTCATGACGGGCCTGGCCAAGGACGGCATGACGATGCTCGTCGTGACCCACGAGATGGGCTTCGCCCGCCGGGCAGCCGATCGGGTGATCTTCATGGCCGACGGCGAGATCGTCGAGGACACGACGCCCGAAGAGTTCTTCACCGCGCCCAAGAGCGAGCGCGCGAAGGATTTCCTCGGCAAGATCCTGACCCACTGAGAGAACGTTCCGCGGCGCCTTCGCGCCGCGGGTGACGACACACAGGAGAAATTCACATGAGGATCCGCACCCTCGCGGTGGGAGTGCTCGTCGGTGGCCTGACGCTGACCACCCTGACCGCCTGCGGCAAGGAAGGCACGCCGAGCACCCCGGGTGCCGGCGACCAGAGCGGTTCGAGCGCCGCCGCGCTGCCGTCGTACCCGGTCGCGTCCGGCGTCGACCTGGCCGGCTCCCCGGTGTTCGCGAAGATGAAGTCGGCGGGCGCGCTGACCATCGGCGCCAAGGACGACCAGCCCGGCCTGGGCCAGAAGGACCCGACGACCGGCAAGTTCGGCGGCTTCGACATCGAGATCGCGAAGCTCGTCTCGGCCGGCCTCGGCTTCGACCCGGAGAAGATCACCTTCCGCACGGTCGACTCCGGTGCCCGTGAGCAGACGATCGCGAACGGCGACGTGAACTACTACGTCGGCACGTACTCGATCACCGACAAGCGCAAGGCGCTCGTCTCCTTCGCCGGCCCGTACTTCGTCGCCGGCCAGGACCTGCTGGTGCGCAAGGACGACTCGTCGATCACCGGCAAGGACACGCTCAAGGGCAAGAAGGTCTGCTCGGTCACCGGCTCGACCCCGATCCAGAAGATCCGCTCGGAGAACCTGACCGAGCCGGGCAACATCGTCGAGTTCCAGAAGTACTCGCAGTGCGTCGAGAAGCTGCTGTCGAAGGACGTCGACGCGGTCACGACCGACGACGCGATCCTCAAGGGCTACGCGTCCCAGGACCCGGACAACCTGAAGGTCGTCGGCCAGACGTTCTCCACCGAGAAGTACGGCATCGGCCTCAACAAGGACGACAAGGTCCTGCGCGACAAGGTCAACGAGATCCTGCAGAAGGCGCTGGACGACGGCACCTGGCAGAAGATCTACGACGCCACCCTCGGCAAGTCGGGCACGGCCGCCAAGAAGCCGACCCTCGAGAAGTACTGACGTGACACCGAGGCCGGTGGACCGGGGTTCCCGGTCCACCGGCCTTCCCACATCCACCACCTGACCACCGCCTGAAACGGACGCGGGGAAGGCTCATGGACGTCCTCTTCAACAACCTGGACCTGTTCGGTCCGTTCTTCCTCCGCACGATCGAGCTGTTCGTGCTCTCGGCCGCCGGCAGCCTGGTCCTCGGCACGGTCCTGGCCATGCTGCGGGTGAGCCCGGTGCCCGTCTTCCGCGCCGTCGGCACGGCGTACGTGACGATCGCCCGGAACACCCCGCTGACGCTGGTGTTCGCGTTCTTCGTGTTCGCCTACCCGCTGCTGGACATCGTCAAGGTCGACTACTTCCCGGCCGCGGTGATCGCGCTGACCGTGTACACGTCGGCGTTCATCTGCGAGGTCGTGCGCTCGGGCATCAACACCGTGCCGGTCGGCCAGGCCGAGGCGGGCCGGGCGCTGGGGCTGACGTTCGGCCAGATCCTCGGCCAGGTCGTGCTGCCGCAGGCGCTGCGGTCGGTCGTCCCCCCGCTGATCAGCACTCTGATCGCGCTGCTGAAGAACACCACGATCGCCGCCGGTTTCTCCGTCGCGGAGGCCGGCGCGATCCGCTCGTACCTGTCCGAACGCGGTGAGAACCAGCTGGTCGGCCTGCTGTGGGTCGCGCTCGGCTTCATCATCCTGGTCGCCGTGCTGTCGTTCGTCCAACGCAGCCTGGAGAAGCGCTGGAGCGTGGCCCGATGAGCAATGTCCTCTTCGACGTCCCTGGGCCGAAGGCCCGGCTCCGCTACCGGACCTACGCGGTCGTCGGCATCGTCGCGGTGGTCGGGTTCATCGCCTACATCGGGTGGCGCTTCTACGACAGCGGCCAGTTCACCGCCCGCAAGTGGGAGTGGCTGCAGTACGCGCAGGTGCAGCGCGACCTCGCCAACGCGGTGCTCCAGACCCTCGAGGCGTTCGCGTCCGCGGCCGTGCTGGCCCTGATCTTCGGCGCGATCTTCGCGGCGGGCCGGCTGTCGGACCACGCGTGGATCCGCGGGATCGCCGGGTTCGTCGTCGAGTTCTTCCGCGCCATCCCGGCCCTGATCCTGATGTTCCTGTTCTACTTCGGCCTGCCGACCATCGGCGTCCCGATGACGCCGTTCCTCGGCGTGGTGCTCGGCCTGACGCTGTACAACGGCTCGGTGCTGGCGGAGGTCTTCCGGGCGGGCATCCAGTCGCTGCCGAAGGGGCAGAGCGAAGCCGCGTACGCGCTGGGCATGCGCAAGACGCAGGTGATGTTCCTGGTCCTGCTGCCGCAGGCGATCCGGGCGATGCTGCCGACGATCATCAGCCAGCTCGTCGTGCTGCTGAAGGACACCGCGCTCGGCTTCATCATCACGTTCCAGGAGCTGCTGTACTACGCGCGGTACATCGGTTCGCAGGGCACGTTCGGGCGGCCGATCGTGCCGTCCACGATCGTGGCGACCGTCATCTACGTCGTGATGTGCCTGCTGCTGACCGCGCTGGCGACGTACCTGGAGCGGCGCAACCGCCGCAACAAGAAGGTCGCCGCCGGGACCGGCGGCAAGCTCGAGCAGGTCGCGCTCGGTTCGGCCGCCGGCACTGCCGGCGGCTGAGTCCCCCCGCTCACCGAAAGGCCCCCGGCGTACCCGTCGGGGGCCTTTCGGTGTCCGCCGATCTCCCCTAGCGTCGGGCCATGGGTGTCGCACTGGTGACCGGAAGCTCCCGAGGCCTGGGCCGCACGATCGCCCGGCGGCTGGCCCGCGACGGGTTCGCCGTGGCGCTGAACGGCCTGCACGACGATCCCGACCTCAAGGCCGCCGCGGAGGCGGTCCTCGCCGAAGGCGGCCGGGCCGCGGCCTTCGCCGCCGACGTGACCGACCGGCGCGCGGTGGGCGAGCTGGTCGACGCGGCGACGGCGTTGCTGGGCCCGATCAGCGTCCTGGTCGTCAACGCTACCGGCCCGCAGCCGGACGTCCTGCTGTCCGATGTGGACTGGGCCGGGCACCTGGGCCACCTGGACTTCTTCGTGCGCTCGCCGGTGCTGCTGGGCCACGCGGTGCTCCCGGGCATGCGCGCCCGCGGGTACGGCCGGATCGTCCACATCGATTCGGAGGTGGCGGACCGCCCGCCACCGGGCCGTTCGGCGTACGCGACGGCCAAGGCGGCCCAGGCCGGGCTGGCCCGGGCGTGGGCCCGCGAGCTGGCCCCGGACGGCATCACGGTCAATTCGGTGGCCCCGGGCTTCGTCCCGGTGGAGCGCCACGCGGACGTCCCGGAAGCCGAGCGCGCGGCCTACCTGGCCGGGGTGCCGATGGGCCGCCTGGGCACCCCCGACGACGTGGCCGCGGCGGTGAGCTTCTTCGCGTCGGAGGGAGCGGGCTTCATCACGGGCCAGCGGCTGCTGGTGGACGGCGGCCGCGCCCTCGGCTAGCCCCGGTCTGCAGCACCGCCGCCACGGCCAGCACGAGCACCAGGGCGAGCGTCAGCGCGGTCCACATGGCGATGTGCAGCTGGAGCACCCCGCCCCCGAGCGCCCCCGCGAGCATCGCCCCCACGGCGGCGACCTTCCGCACCGGGTGCGCCCCGGCCCCGCCGGCGGCCTTCGAATCGGCCGCGAAGCCGGTCAGCGTCATGGTCAGCACGGTCGTGGTCAGATCGGGCGCCCCGATCCGCCGGACGGCCGCGTTCTGCAGCCCCATCGCCAGCCCGAGCACGACGATCAGCAGCTCGCTGCCCAGCCGCGTACCGCTGCCGAGCGTCGCGGACAGCACGACGGCGACGGCGATCAGCCCCGCCTGCACCGCGGTGGCCCGCCGGAGGGTGTCGTAGTCGTCCCCGGCGCGCCCCAGCCGCCCGCCGGCGAGGGCGCCCGCGAGGAACGCCAGCACGGCCGTCACCGAGGCGAGCACGGACAGCGTCGTCTCCCCCGCCGCGGCGAACCCGAGGAAGACGACGTTCCCGGTCATGTTGGCGACGAAGACGCGCCCGAGCCCGAGAAAGCTGACGGCGTCGACGACACCGGTGACGACGGTGAGAGCCAGCAGCAACGCGGCCAGGTCCCGCGGTTTCGGTTCAGCCATGCGGGCAGTCAACCACCACGCGCTCCGGCGTTCTCGGCGAACCACTCGGGCACCCGGATCGCGGCGGCCGGTGACATCCCGGCCGTCGCCTCGTACGATTCCCGAAATGGACGCCATTAATGCCCGCGCTACTTAGCGAAGGTGCGAAGCACGCTTCATTGTGCGAAGCTGCTTCGCAGCGCTTCGCGACCGGAACCCGTTGTCACACAGGCAGAACAGCAACATCCCTTCCGGTGAACCGCTGCGTGGCAGAAGCCGTTTTGTCGGTGCTTGCCTTTAACGTGCGGGGCATGACCGAAAAGAGCACGGTGCGCACCCGGGAGATGGGTGTCGAGCTGAAAACCCAGCGCGAGGCGAGACAAATGTCGCTGCGCGAGGTAGCCCGGCGCGCCCACTGGTCGGCGTCGAAGGTGTCCGGCTGGGAGAACGGCCGCCGGATCTCGCCGATCGACGCGGCGATCTACCTGGCCCACTGCGGAACCAACGCGTCCGAACGCGACCGGCTGCTGCACCTGACCCGGCCGCCGAGCGAGCTGTACTGGGTGCGGCCGTACTTCGACAAGCTCGTCGACCCGATGAAGTCGCTGATCATCCAGGAAAACCTGGCGACCGCGGTGATCTCGAACAGCCCGATGGCCCTGCCGGGCATGCTCCAGACCGAAGACTACGTGCGCTCGGTCTACGAGCTGTCCGGCCGGTACACCACGGATCGGCTCAAGGCCCTCGTCCAGGCGAGGATCGACCGGCAACAGCTGCTGCAGCGCCGGAACCCGCCGCAGTGCCTCTACTTCGTGTACGAGCACACCTTGCGGTCGGTCCTGCGCGACCCGGCGCTGATGCACGAACAGTTGCAGTACCTGGTGCTGGCCACCAACCTCCCGCACTGCACCATCCGCGTCGTCCCCGCTTCCGCACCGCCGTACCACCTGGTCGGCAGCCGGTTCACGATCCTCGAGTTCGCCGAACACCCGCCGGTGGCCTACGAAGAGACCTTCGCGGCCGGGCTGTTCATCGACGAACGCGTGGCGGTCGAAGCCTTTTACGTCCTGCGCACGCGGCTGGAACAGATTGCCCTGTCGGAGCACGAGTCCCGGGCGTTCCTGGTCCGGCTGGCCGAGGAGTTCGACGTCATGGCGGGCTGAACCCGGCCTTTCCCGATCGCCGGACCGGCCGGACTTCGAGGACTCGCCGTACGAGCCGGGCAGGTGTCCGGTCCGGGCCGGTCAGCGCGCGGGATGAGCGGTCAGTCATCCCGGATGCCGCGATCCACCTCGGCACCGGAGATCCTCCCGCACCCCCAGAGCATCCGATCACCTGTCGCCACGGTCGCGACCTCCCCTGGACAGAACACTTAGCCGACCCGGTTGCCGTCGTGCCAGACCGCCCGGATCCGGGTGGGCAGGTCGGTCACGTCCAGGTCCGTGCCGTCGAGCAGCACCACGTCGGCACGCAACCCCACCTCGAGCCGGCCTCGGTCGTGCTCCAGCCGCAGCAGGCGGGCGGCCTCGGCGGTCGCCGCCTTCAAGGCGTCCGCGGGGCCGAGCACCGCGGCCAGGAGGCGGAGCTCGGTCGTCAAGTCGACATGGGGACGGGGAGCGAGGTCCGAACCGGCGGCGATCGGGATGCCCGCTTCCGCCGCGAGGCGGAGCGAACCGCGGTGCGTTTCGGCGAACTCGCTGTCGCTGATCGGCGAGAGCGTCGGCACGTACCAGGCGTTCGCCAGTGCGGCCACGGCGTCGTCGTCGAGGAACATGCCGTGCTCGATGCTGCGGGCACCGGCGCGGGCCGCCGAGGTGACCGACTCGGCGGTGTGCGCGTGGGCCAGGACGTCCCGGCCGGTGCGGCGGGCCTCGTCGACCAGGGCGGTGAGCTCGTCGTCGGCCGGCCGGACGTCCGTGCCCTCGCGCACGGCCCGCAGGGCGCCGCCGGCGCCGACCTTGATCCAGTCGGCGCCGGCGCGCACCATGCGGCGGACGGCCGCCCGGGCCGCGTCGGGCCCGTCGAACACCGGGTCCGGCAAGGACGGGTCACCGAAGTTGTCGACCGTGCCCGCGGGCGGGTCCCAGCTGTCGCCGAGGCCGCCGGTCGGCGACAGCTGGCGGAGGCTGACCAGCAGGTCGGGCCCGTCGATCCAGCCTTCGCGCAGCGCGTGCTTGAACCCGGCGTCGGCACCCCAGGCGTCCCGCACCGTGGTGATCCCGCGCGCCAGCAAGCCGCGCAGCACCGGCACGGCTTCGAGGATCCGCGCGCTGCGCGGCAACGGCTCGGGCCGCGGGAAGGCGACGTGCACGTGGCAGTCGATGAGCCCGGGGATCAGCAACCCGCCCGAGCAGTCGACACGCCCGTCGCCGTCGAGGCCCGGGCCGACCTCGGCGATCCGGGCCCCGTCGAGCCGGACGTCGGCCCGGACGACGTCGCCGGTTTCGGGGTCGAAGACGTGCGCCCCGGCGAGCAGCGTCACGCCAGGTCCTTGCGGTAGATCAGGAAGTCGCACGGCGTCGCGAGCGAAGGCGCGAGGTGCGGGTAGTCCTCGGCGAGGCCGGCTCGGTGCGAAGCGGCGGCGATCTCCCCGGTCGAAGCGAGGCCGGACGGCGGTGGGGACACGATCTCCATGCCCCCACCATGCCAGGCGGGTCACCTCACTTGTCGCGGCGGAACAGCTTGTTGCCCAGCCAGACGATCGGGTCGTACTTGCGGTCCGCGACGCGCTCCTTCATCGGGATGAGCGCGTTGTCGGTGATGTGGATGCCTTCCGGGCAGACCTCGCTGCAGCACTTGGTGATGTTGCAGTAGCCGAGGCCGTGCTCCTCTTGGGCCGCGTCACGCCGGTCCGCGACGTCGAGCGGGTGCATCTCCAGCTCCGCGATGCGCATCAGGTACCGCGGCCCGGCGAAGGCTTCCTTGTTCTCCTCGTGGTCGCGCACCACGTGGCAGGTGTTCTGGCACAGGAAGCACTCGATGCACTTGCGGAACTCCTGCGAGCGCTCGACGTCCACCTGCTGCATCCGGTACTCACCGGGCTTGAGGTCCGCGGGCGGGGTGAACGACGGGATCTCCCGCGCCTTCGTGTAGTTGAAGGACACGTCGGTGACGAGGTCGCGGATCACCGGGAACGTCCGCATCGGCGTCACCGTGATCACCTCTTCCTCGGTGAACGTCGACATCCGCGTCATGCACAGCAGCCGCGGCTTGCCGTTGATCTCCGCCGAGCACGAGCCGCACTTGCCCGCCTTGCAGTTCCAGCGCACCGCGAGGTCCGACGCCTGGGTGGCCTGCAGCCGGTGGATGATGTCGAGGACGACCTCGCCCTCGTTCACCTCCACCGTGAAGTCCTGCAACCCGCCGCCGGTGTCGTCGCCGCGCCACACCCGGAAACTCGCCTTGTAGCTCATGCTTTGCTCCCGGGGTGCGCTTCGAGCTCGTCGTCGGTGTAGTACTTCCCGAGTTCGCCGAATTCGAACAGCTCCAGCAGGTCCTGCCGCAGCGGCACCTGCTCCTTCACTTCGACGCCGATGTCCGGGACGACCGGGTTGTCCCCGTCCGAAGCCGAGCACACCAGCAGCTTGTGCCGCCACTCGGCGTCCATACCCGGGAAGTCGTCGCGCGTGTGCCCGCCGCGGCTCTCGGTCCGTGTCAGCGCGGCCTTCGCGACGCACTCGCTGACCATCAGCATGTTGCGCAGGTCGATCGCGAGGTGCCAGCCGGGGTTGAACTGCCGGTGCCCTTCGACCGTGACGCGCAGGATCCGCTGCCGCAGCTCGCCCAGCTTCTCCAGCGCCTGCTCGATTTCGCCGGCCTTGCGGATGATGCCGACCAGGTCGTTCATCGACTGCTGCAGTTCGGTGTGCAGGGTGTACGGGTTCTCGGCCGACGCACCCGCGGGCGGGTCGAACGGCGCGAGCGCCATCTTCGCCGCGGCGTCCACATCGGACTGCGCGACGGCCGGCCGGTCACCGAGGCCGTCCACGTACTCGGCCGCGCCGAGCCCCGCGCGGCGGCCGAACACCAGCAGGTCCGACAGCGAGTTGCCGCCGAGCCGGTTGGACCCGTGCATGCCGCCCGAGCACTCGCCGGCGGCGAACAGGCCGGGCACGCTCGCCCCGGCCGTGTCCGGGTCGACCTCGATGCCGCCCATGACGTAGTGGCAGGTCGGGCCGACCTCCATCGGCTCGGCCGTGATGTCGACGTCCGCCAGTTCCTTGAACTGGTGGTACATCGAGGGCAGCCGCTTCTTGATCTCCTCGGCCGGCAGCCGGCTCGCGATGTCGAGGAAGACGCCGCCGTGCGGGGACCCGCGGTTCTCCTTGACCTCGGAGTTGATCGCGCGGGCGACCTCGTCGCGGGGCAGCAGGTCCGGCGTGCG
The DNA here is from genome assembly GCF_040648295.1 of Amycolatopsis sp. NPDC049159. Taxonomy (NCBI): domain Bacteria; kingdom Bacillati; phylum Actinomycetota; class Actinomycetes; order Pseudonocardiales; family Pseudonocardiaceae; genus Amycolatopsis; species Amycolatopsis sp. NPDC049159. The sequence continues at coordinate 165,708 of NZ_JBEZDL010000002.1, read as the reverse complement.
GCGGTTGCTCTCCTGGTCGGTGTACCAGCGGTCGGCTTCGTCTTCGCTTTCCGCGTACTGGCCCTTGAAGACGTCCGGCACGTACTCGAACATGAACCGCTTGCCCTCGGAGTTCTTGAGCACGCCGCCGTCCCCGCGCACGCCTTCGGTGACGAGGATGCCCTTGACGCTCGGCGGCCAGACCATCCCGGTCGGGTGGAACTGGACGAACTCCATGTTGATCAGCTTCGCGCCCGCGCGCAGGGCCAGCGCGTGGCCGTCGCCGGTGTACTCCCACGAGTTCGACGTCACCTTGAACGACTTGCCGATGCCGCCGGTGGCGAGCACGACCGCGGGCGCCTCGAAGAGGATGAACCGCCCGCTCTCGCGCCAGTAGCCGAACGCGCCGGCGATCTTCCCGTCGGTGGTGAGCAGCTCGGTGACCGTGCACTCGGCGAAGACCTTGATCTTCGCCTCGTAGTCGCCGGTCTCCTTGAAGTCCTCCTGCTGCAGCGAAACGATCTTCTGCTGCATCGTGCGGATCAGCTCGAGCCCGGTGCGGTCACCGACGTGCGCGAGCCGCGGGTACGTGTGCCCGCCGAAGTTGCGCTGGCTGATCCGCCCGTCCGCGGTGCGGTCGAACAGGGCGCCGTAGGTCTCGAGCTCCCAGACGCGGTCCGGCGCCTCCTTGGCGTGCAGCTCGGCCATCCGCCAGTTGTTGAGGAACTTCCCGCCGCGCATGGTGTCGCGGAAGTGGACCTGCCAGTTGTCGTTCGAGTTCGCGTTGCCCATCGACGCCGCGCAGCCGCCCTCGGCCATCACCGTGTGCGCCTTGCCGAACAGGGACTTGCACACGACCGCCACGCGGAAGCCGCGTTCTCTGGCTTCGATCACCGCGCGCAGGCCGGCACCACCGGCACCGATCACCACCACGTCGTAGCTGTGCCGTTCGACCTCGGTCATGTAGGAATTCCACCTCGGAAATGGGGACGTCGTTGTCGGGAGGGGCGGACGCTAGTTCACGAATCTCAGGTCGGAGATCGTCCGGCTGGCCACGAGCATGACGTAGAAGTCGGTCAGCACCAGCGTGCCGAGCGTCGTCCAGGCCAGCGCCATGTGGCGGGTGTTGAGTTTCGAGACCTTGGTCCAGATCCAGTACCGCACCGGGTGCTTGGAGAAGTGCTTCAGCCTGCCCCCGGTGACGTGCCGGCACGAGTGGCAGGAAAGCGTGTAGGCCCAGAGCAGGACGACGTTGGCCAGCAGGACGATGTTGCCCAGCCCGAAGCCGAAGCCGCCGGTCTTCCCGTGGAACGCGGTGATCGCGTCGTAGGTGTTGATCAGTGAGACGACCAGCGCGACGTAGAAGAAGTAGCGGTGGACGTTCTGGATGATCAGCGGCAGGCGCGTCTCGCCGGTGTACTTCGCCTTCGGTTCCGCGACGGCGCACGCGGGCGGGGAGAACCACACCGCCCGGTAGTAGGCCTTGCGGTAGTAGTAGCAGGTCAGGCGGAACCCGAGCAGGAACGGCAGCACGACGAAGCCGAGCGGGATGAACCCCGGCAGGTCGCCGAACCAGTGGCCGAAGTGGCTCGAGCCCTCGACGCAGGACGTGGACAGGCAGGGCGAGTAGAACGGCGTCAGGTAGTGGTATTCGGGCACCCAGTACGCGGTGCGCACGAACGAGCGGACCGTCGCGTAGATGATGAACGCCGACAGTCCGAGCACGGTCAGCAGCGGCTGGAGCCACCACCGGTCCGTGCGGAGGGTGCGCTCGGCGATCCGGGCCCGCTTCGGGGACCGGACGCCGGTGCCGACGCCGTTGTCAGCCGGTGCGCTCACCGCTGGTCGCGCTTGTAGCCGCCGACGCCTTCGTCATCGGCGCCGTGCCAGAGCGCCGGGTCGTAGGGGGTGTCGGGTACCGGGACACGCTCGGCGGCCTTCGCCTGCGCGGGCACGGCCAAGGGCGTGCCGTCGAGGTCCGCGATGTCGATGTCGAGGCGCTCCACGTCGTTCGCGAGCCGGCGCACCGCCGAAGCGTCGCCGTAACGAGAGCGCAGTGCGCCGACGCACTGCCGGAGCTGGCCGATGGTTCGCCGCAGCTCGGCGATCTCGGAGGTGGACATCATGCCTCCCGTGGTGGTGGGGCCGACAGGGAACCGGCCGGGCGAGCGTTCGCCCCTACGGCTTTGCCGCGCGTCGTGCAGTGTGACAACTAGCACACTAACGGTTCGCGGGGTGATCAGGGTCACGCGGGTCGATCTTCTGAATCGATTTTGATTCGGTGTTTTCCCGAGGTAGTGTGGCCAGGGTCACGACCCTGAGGCGTCAGCGTTGCCGTCCCGCGGACCACCACACACCAGTGATCCGGAGCCGGACATGAGCCCCGCCCCCACCACGAAGCTGCACCGAGTCGTCGCCGACGTCACCGAGCGCATCGCGAGCCGCAGTGCCGCGACCCGCGGCGCCTACCTCGCCCGCATGGCCGCCGCGCACGAAGAAGGCCCGGTCCGCCGCGGTCTCGCGTGCAGCAACCTGGCCCACGGGTTCGCCGCGATGGACGGCGTCGACAAGGCCGCCCTGCGGGCCGCGCGCGCCCCCGGCGTCGCGATCGTCTCGTCCTACAACGACATGCTTTCGGCGCACCAGCCGATGCAGGAGTACCCGGCCTGGCTGAAGAAGTCCGTGCGCGAAGCGGGCGGCGTCGCCCAGTTCGCCGGCGGCGTCCCGGCCATGTGCGACGGCATCACCCAGGGCCGCGCCGGCATGGAGCTGTCCCTGTTCAGCCGCGAAGTCATCGCGATGTCGACGGCGATCGCGCTGTCGCACGACATGTTCGACGCAAGCCTGCTGCTGGGCGTCTGCGACAAGATCGTGCCCGGCCTGCTGATCGGCGCCCTGTCGTTCGGGCACCTGCCGGCGCTGCTGGTCCCGGCCGGCCCGATGAACTCCGGCCTGCCGAACAAGGAGAAGGCGCGCGTCCGGCAGCTCTACGCGGAGGGGCTCGCGACCCGCGAAGACCTCCTCGACGCCGAAGCGGCGTCGTACCACTCGGCCGGCACGTGCACGTTCTACGGCACCGCCAACTCGAACCAGATGGTCGTCGAGGTGATGGGCCTGCACCTGCCCGGCGCCAGCTTCGTCCAGCCGGGTTCTCCCCTGCGCCGGGCGCTCACCGAGGAGGCCGGACGCCGGGCCGTCGCGATCTCGCGCGGCGAGGAGTACACGCCGGTCTCGCGGATCCTCGACGAGAAGGCGTTCGTCAACGGCGTCATCGCGCTGCTCGCCACCGGCGGCTCGACCAACCACACGATGCACCTGGTCGCGATCGCCGCCGCCGCGGGCATCCAGCTGACCTGGGACGACTTCTCCGACCTCTCGGCGATCGTGCCGCTGCTGGCGCGGGTGTACCCGAACGGCAGCGCGGACATCAACCACTTCCACGCCGCCGGCGGCATCCAGTTCCTGGTCGGCACGCTGCTCGACGCGGGCCTGCTGCACGAGGACGTGCACACGGTCGCCGGGTTCGGGCTGCACCGCTACCGCGCCGAGCCGATCCTGTCCGACGGTGAGCTGGTCTGGCGCGACGTGCCGACCCGCAGCCTCGACGAAGAGGTGCTGCGCCCGGTGTGGCGCCCCTTCGCCGCGGACGGCGGGCTGAGGATGGTCGAAGGCAACCTCGGCCGCGCGGTGGTCAAGGTGTCGGCGGTGGCGCCGGAGCACCGGGTCGTCGAGGCGCCGGCCCGGGTGTTCACCACGCAGGAGGCGTTCACGGCCGCGTTCCAGGCCGGTGAGCTCGACCGCGACGTCGTCGTGGTGATCCGGCAGCAGGGTCCGCGGGCCAACGGCATGCCGGAGCTGCACGGCCTGACCCCGGCGCTGGGCGTGCTGATGGACCGCGGGCACCGGGTGGCGTTGCTCACCGACGGCCGCATGTCGGGCGCTTCGGGCAAGATCCCGGCCGCCATCCAGGTGACGCCGGAAGCCGCGGCGGGCGGCCCGATCGCGCGCATCGCCGACGGCGACGTCGTCCGGCTGGACGCCGCCGCCGGTTCGCTCGACGTGCTCACCGGTGACGAAGAACTCGCCCGCCGTGAGCTTGTGGACGGACCGCCGTCCGAAGCATCCTGGACCGGCACCGGCCGAGAGCTGTTCGCCGCGTTGCGCCGTGCCGTCGGCCCCGCTGACCAGGGCGCTTCGGTGTTCGGGCCCTTGACGCCGGAGCACTTCGGAATGCCCACGCACACTCTGGAAATCCAGGAGGTCGGTCAGTGACCACCGGTCAGGACCTGCTCGCGCTGTCCCCCGTGATGCCCGTCGTGGTGATCGACGACGCCGCCGACGCGGTGCCCACGGCCCGGGCCCTGCTCGCCGGCGGGATCGGGGTCATCGAGCTGACCCTGCGCACCCCGGCGGCGCTGTCGGCCATCGAGCGCGTCGCCGCCGAGGTGCCGGACATCGTCATCGGCGCCGGCACCGTCACCGCGCCGGAGCACGCGAAGCAGGCCGCCGACGCCGGCGCGAAGTTCCTCGTGACGCCGGGCTGCACCGACGCGGTCGTCGACGCGTGCTTCGAGACCGGGCTGCCGTTCCTGCCCGGCGCGAGCACCGTGTCCGAGGCGATGCGGCTGGCCGAGCGCGGGCTTTCGGCGCTGAAGTTCTTCCCGGCGGAGGCGTCCGGCGGCGTCGCGTACCTGAAGTCGATCGCGGGCCCGTTGCCGTCGCTGAAGTTCTGCCCGACCGGCGGGATCACGGTGGCGTCCGCGCCTTCGTACCTGGCGCTGCCGAACGTCGGCTGCATCGGCGGTTCGTGGCTGACGGCGTCGCTCGAACCCGCGACGATCGAGAAGCTGGCCGCGGAGGCCGCGAAGCTGTAGCGGAGATCACCCCGCGTCGGCACCCGCGCCCGAACGGCGGAATGCGCGTCCGCATTCCGGGAGCACCGTTCCAGCACTCTGGAACGGTGCTCCGAGCGGGTGTGGCGGCGGTCATGAATTCCGCTGAATGGCGCATTCCCGTCGCCGGTGGGTGATTTACCGGCCTGTTATCGTTCACCCTCGCTGTTTCGAGCGAGGAGATCCGGTGTCCCTGACCGATGTGGTCGCCCCCAGTCCTGCCCCCGAGAACGTCGCCGCACTGGTCGGCGAACGCCTTTCGCTGTCCGCCCTCCACCAGCTGGGCGGCACCCTCGGCGGCTATTCCTTCGTGAAGGTCGTGGTGGACCGGGAAAAGTCGGTGATCCACTTCCTGAACGACGCGCGGCATTCCTTTCACGCGATCTATATCGGCGAAGAGATCCTCGGCGTCCCCGGGGAACGGGTGCGCGCGGAGATCGACTCCTACAACCAGGCTTTCTACCACGGGCCGGATCGCCGGTTCCTGCTCGGCATTCTGGCCCGGCACCCGCAGATGCTTTCGCTGGAGACGGTCGAGGTCGACACGATGCCGTCCGCGCTGATCCGCGAGTTCCACGCCTTCGTCGCCGAGCACGTCGACCCGGCGCTGCCGCTGGTGTTCAAGCCGGCCAACCAGCTGCAGGAACGGATCGTCCGGGAGATCCCGGCGGCCGAGCTGCCCCGCGTCTTCGCGCACGAGCTGTTCTCGACGGCGCCGTTCGTGGCACTGAACCCCGGCACGGCCACCGGCCGGCTGCGCGCGTTCCGCACCGAGGCCGAGTACCGGGCGGCGACGCTGGACTGGACGGACATCATCGTGATGGACCGCGTCCCCGACGACGTCCCGCGGCTGTCGGGCATCATCAACGCCCGCCACACGACGCCGCTGTCGCACACCAACGTGCTGGCGACCGGCTGGCAGATCCCGAACGCGGTCCAGCTCGGCGCCCTCGCCGAGATCGAGCGCCGCGGCCTCGACGGCAAGTGGGTCGAGTACACGGTGGACACCCAGGCGCTCTCCCTGCGCGAGATCCCCGAGCCGCCCGCCGCGACGCCGCCGAGCTGGTACGCCCAGCGCGTCACGCTGGAGCAGCCGGAAGCCGACCACAGCCCGATCGTGAACCTGGCCCGCCTGCGCGCGGCCGACCGCCACCGCTACGGCACCAAGGCGGCCAACCTCGGCGAGCTGCACCACGTGCTGGCACGCGGCTCCCAGCGGCTGCTCGGCTTCTACCAGGTGCCGCGCCCGCCGAGGGAGAACCTGCTGCCGTACCTGGCCCGGCTGCTGGACCTCCCCACCGGTCCGACGGCGTCCGACCACCGCGCCGAGCCCGCGGCTCCGGGGCGGTTCGCGGTTGAGGACCGGTTCGCGGGTGCCGACCAGCCCGCGGCGCCGGGCCGGTTCGCGGCTGAGGACCGGTTCGCGGGTGCCGACCAGCCCGCGGCGCCGGATCGGTTCGCGGGTGCCGACTCCGCCACCAGCCCCGCGGTCGCCGACCTGACCGTCGCGGCCCGCCGGCTGCTCGACGAGCGCGTGCGCGTCCCCCGCGGGATCGCCCTGCCGTTCTCGCTGCAGCGGCGGTTCCTGGAGTCGTCGCCGCGGATCCAGCAGGCCATCGGCAAGCTGAAGATGGCCCTGGAGCTGGACGCGCGGGAGATCGAGCCGCTGTGCGTCGAGCTGCAGACGCTGATCCGGTCGGCCCGCATGCCCGGCGCGCTGGCCGGCGAGATCGACTCCGCGCTGGTGTCCCAGCTGGCCGGCGTGCGCGCGTTCGTCGTGCGCAGTTCGTCGAACGCCGAAGACCTCGCCGGGTTCTCGGCCGCCGGGATCTACGAGTCGCTCAACCACGTCACCACCGCCGAGCGGATCTTCGCCAGCGTCAAGGAGGTCTGGGCGTCGCTGGTGTCGGTGCGCAGCGTCCGCCTGCGCCGCCAGGCCGGGATCTCCCTCGACGACTGCTACATGGGTGTCGTGATCCAGGAGCAGGTCACGGCCGACTTCGGCGGCGTGCTGGTGACGACGAACCCGATGAACCGCGCGGACTTCCGCACGGTCTACGTCAACGTGTCGCCCCGGGTCACCGACGTCGTCGAGGGCTCGGTCCTGCCGATGCAGTACCTGTATTCGACGGTCGAGGGCGGCGGCCGCACGGTGTCGCTGGGCGACGCGCCCGAGGACCTCGACGAAGCCGCCCACGCGCAGCTGCAACGGCTCGCCGTCGCCGGTCGCCTGCTGCAGGGCCACTTCTCGCCCGACTACACGTTCGATTCGCCGGTGGACGTCGAGTGGCTCGCCGACCGCGACCACATCCACATCGTGCAGCTGCGTCCGTATTCCGTTTGATCCTCCAGGAGACACCACCATGCTGGGCTTTCGCCTGCCCGCGAAACCGGCCGTCCAGCGCGCCGTCCGGCTGACCTACGGGTTCCAGTTCTTCTTCGGCCTGCTGCTGTGGGTGCCGATCTTCTACCAGTACCAGAAGCTCGTCGGACTCTCCGACAGCGAGATCTTCGGCATCCAGAGCATCTACTACGTCGTGTTCTGCCTGCTGGAGATCCCGACGGGCCTGATCGCCGACCGCTTCGACTACCGCACCTCGCTGACGGCGGGCGCCGGCGTGCTGGTGGTGGCGAACCTGGTGCCGGTGTTCCTGGGCTCGTACCCCGGGTTCCTGCTGCACTTCATCCTGATCGCCCTGGCCCGCTCGCTCGTGTCCGGCGCGCAAAGCGCGTACCTGTACGAGTACCTGCACGCCCACGGCGAAGGAGAGCACTACCTCCGCGTCGAGGGTGTCGGCCGCGCGTACAGCCTGGTCGGCAAGATCGTGTACTGGCCGGTGATCGGCCTGCTGATGACGTGGAACCTCCCTTCCCCGTACTGGCTGACGGCGATCAACGCGGCCGTGGCACTGGCGTTCGCCTGCAAGCTCCCGCCGATCCCCGGCGGCCGTCGTACCTCCGGCAAGACGGCGTCGCTGCTGTCGGGCGTCGGCGGCGCGGTGGCCGCGCTGCGGTCGTCCCGGTGGCTGGCTTTGCTGATGGTGCAGGGCATCGCGATGTTCACCCTCGTCCGGATCTGCCAGGTGAACCTGTTCCAGCCGATCCTGGAGTCGAAGTCGCTCTCGGTGAACTGGTACGGCGCCGTCCTGGCCGCGATGACGGTCTTCGAAGCACTCGGCGCGGCCCGCCCCCACCGCCTCCGCCGCGCGATCGGCCCGGTGGGCTCGGTGTTCACGCTGACGATCGTGATGGCGTCGTGCCTCGGCCTGCTGGTCTGGGCGGGGCCCTTCCCGGCGGTGGTGCTGCTGTGCGTCTTCGCGGTGGCGACCGGCATCGCCTTCCCGGTGCAGAAGCAGCTGCTGAACGACTCCATCCCGGACTCCCGCTACCGCGCGACCCTGCTGTCCATGGAGTCCATTGTGGACCGCGCGGTGTGCGCGCTGGTGGCGGTGGCACTGGGCGCGTACCTGGCGGCCGGGCAGCTGAACGAGTTCCTGCTGCTGACGGCCGTGGTCACGTGCGCCGCGATGGGGCTGCTCGCACTGCTTTTGCTCGCGGTCCGCAAGCACCGCTCCGACCGCCGGGTGCCGGTGGTCCGCGCACCGGCGCCCGAAACCGTCAGTCGATGAAGGCGTCGTCGAGGAGGGTGGACTCCGCGCCGTACTCGCGGAGTTCCTCCTTGATGACGCTGTACGCCAGCCCCTGCGGGTAGCCCTTGCGGGCCAGGAAGCCGAGCAGCCGCCGCAACGCCGTCTGTTCGTCGACGTTGCCCAGCGAGCCGAGGCGCTTGCGGACCAGTTCCCTGGCCATCTGCTCCTCGGACTCGCGGTCGACCTCGCCCGCCGCCTGCGCCGCGACCTCGTCGTCGACGCCCTTGCGCCGCAACTCGGCCATCAGCGCGGTGCGGGACAGGCCCTGGGTCTCGTGCCGGGACTTGACCCACAGCTCCGCGAACTCGGCGTCGTTCACCAACCCCGCCCGGTCGAGCTTGCCGAGCAGGGTCTCGCTGGTCTCCTCGTCGAACCCCTTGCGGCGCAAAGCCTGCCGGAGCTCCTCCTGAGTCCGCGCACGCACGGCCAGGAGGTCGTAACAGATCTCCTTGGCCTTCTTGTAGCGCTCCTCGGGAGGCAGCTCCGCCGGGGGAACCTTCGGCGCCCTCGCCACTCAGCTCACTCCTCGTTCTTCACAAGCCAAAACCAGGCGTCACCACACAACGCGCCCACGCCGGGGGTCCAGGGGGCGAGTGCCTTCCGCGAGCACACTTCGCCCGATCCCGAAACCCTGGAACTCCTTCGATCAGAAGTCGACCGGCGCCGGAACAGCTTCGACGGCCTCGGCGTCGACCTGTGCGCCGATGCCCAGCTTCTCCTTGATGCGCTTCTCGATCTCGTTGGCGATGTCCGGGTTGTCGCGCAGGAACTTCCGCGCGTTCTCCTTGCCCTGGCCGAGCTGGTCGCCCTCGTAGGTGTACCAGGCGCCGGACTTGCGCAGGATCGCCTGGTCGACACCCATGTCGATGAGCGAACCCTCGCGGGAGACGCCGTGGCCGTACAGGATGTCGAACTCGGCCTGCTTGAAGGGCGGGGCCATCTTGTTCTTCACGACCTTGACGCGGGTGCGGTTGCCGACCGGCTCGCCGCCGTCCTTGAGCGTCTCGATGCGGCGCACGTCGAGCCGGACCGACGCGTAGAACTTCAGCGCCTTACCACCGGTCGTGGTCTCCGGGGAGCCGAACATGACGCCGATCTTCTCGCGCAGCTGGTTGATGAAGATCGCGGTGGTGCCGGAGTTGTTCATCGCACCGGTCATCTTGCGCAGCGCCTGGCTCATCAGGCGGGCCTGGAGACCGACGTGCGAGTCACCCATCTCGCCCTCGATCTCGGCGCGCGGCACGAGCGCGGCCACGGAGTCGATGACCAGGATGTCGAGCGCGCCGGAGCGGATCAGCATGTCCGCGATCTCGAGCGCCTGCTCACCGGTGTCCGGCTGCGAGACGAGCAGCGCGTCGGTGTCGACGCCGAGCTTCTTGGCGTACTCCGGGTCCAGCGCGTGCTCCGCGTCGATGAACGCCGCGATGCCGCCGGCGCGCTGCGCGTTGGCCACCGCGTGCAGGGCGACCGTCGTCTTACCGGAGGACTCCGGGCCGTAGATCTCGACCACGCGGCCGCGGGGCAGCCCGCCGATGCCGAGCGCGACGTCGAGGGCGATCGCACCGGTCGGGATCACGGAGACGGGCGCGCGGCCGTCCTGGCCGAGCCGCATGACCGAGCCCTTGCCGTACTGCTTGTCGATCTGCGCGAGCGCGAGCTCGAGCGCCTTGTCCTTGTCGGGTGCTGCAGGCATGGAAGTCCACCTCGCTGGTCGAAGCCCCCCGTCTCGAGGGCTCTGTGTCGGTTCTTCAACTGTCCGGTCCGACGCTAGCGGCGGGGACCGACAATTCCAGGCGCGGCGCCCAATCTGTGGATCGCTGGACCCGATGTGGACAACACGATAGACGAACACGTGTTCGAGGTCGGCAGCGACACACCCTTGCGCTAGGGTTTTCGCCCGCCCGGGTCCGGACCCGGGCGGATCCGCGCAGGTCAGCGCCGTTCGAAGGGGACATCGAAGGCGTCGCAGACCTCTCGCCAGACCTCTTTCGCCGGGATCCCCGCGGTCAGCGCCTGGTCGACGGTGCGCCCGCCGAGCCCGCTGATGACGTGGTCCCTGGCCAGTACCTGGGCCCGTCCGGGGCCGAACTCCTCGGCCATCAGCCGCCGGAAAACCGTGATGCGCATCGAAGCCACTCTAACCCGGCGGCACGAACGGTCCGTTCGCGCCCGCCACCCGCCCCGCCCGGCCACCGCGAGTGGCGCCGGACCCGCGTCCGGACGTCATGGACGACCCTTTCACCGCGTCGGGCGAGGTGAACGATTCGTTCATGACGTCGCGGGCCGGCGGCTACTCCCCCGGCTGGACGCTCGCCTCGAAGTAGTTGGCCAGCGTGTCCGGTGTGGTCGCCGCCGCCTGGTCGTTCGAATTCAGCTGGTAGATGAAGCCCACCAGCGGCCGGTCCGACACCGTGAACACGAGCACCGCCGACGTCTTGCCCGCCGCGGACGAGTAGTGGCCCTTGAGCCCGTTGCCGCCCCAGTCGGCCTCGGTGCGGTCGCCGCCCGCGGAGGTGAGCAGGCCGTCGGTGTACTCCTTGAGCGTGTCGGCGCTGTCGCCCTGGACGTAGGTCACCTGCGTGCCCGCGCGGCCGGGCGCAGAGCAGGTCGAGGCCACGCCGAGGCTCTTCGCCGGCGCCGCCGGGCCGTTGCCCATGCCGGCCTTGCAGTCGCCGGTGTCGGCGATCTTCCCGGCGAGCTGGCGCAGGCAGCCGGTGAGGCCCTTGTCGTCCGCCTGACCCGGCGTCCTGCACTGGTCCGCGGTGTAGGTCGGCACCGAAGACGACGACGTCAGGAAGAAGGTCAGCCCCGCGGCGAGCACCACGACGACCGCGGCCGCGATCCCGATGAGCAGCTTCTTCTTGCCGCCGGACTTCGGCTCGGCCTGCTCGGTGGCCGCGGCGGGCGAGTACGCGGGGAAGTTCGACGGCATCGGCTGCGGCCCGCTGGGCGGGAAGTTCGCGTACCCCGGGTACTGCTGTTGCTGCGGCGGAGGCGGCGGTGCGTACTGCGGGCGGTGCGGCCCGGCGCCGGCCGCCACCGCGCCTTCGACGTTCTGCGTCCGCGCGCCCATGCCGTCGCGGGCGACGTGCTGGGCACCGAGCGCCACCGCCGTCTCCGGCTGGTCCAGGCTGCCCGGCACGACGCCGAGCTTCTCCGCGATCATGGCCCCGACCAGCGGCAGCCGGCTCGACCCGCCGACGAGGTAGATGCCGGCCAGCCGGTCCGGGCTCAGCCCCGACGAGCGCAGCGTCCGCGACAGCAGCTCGACGCTGCGCAGCATCGCCGGCCGGACCAGGCCCTCCAGCTCACCGCGCGTGACGAGGACGTCCTTGAACGGCTCGGGCATCGGCACCTCGGTCTGCGGGTGCCGCGACAGCGCCTCCTTGGCCGCCTTCACGTCTTCCTGCAGCGCGCGCCGGGTGCGCCGGTCGCCGGTGGACTCGGGCCGCAGCAGCCGCTGCCAGCGCTGCGGGTCCGAGTGCGAGACCTCGCGCCCGACGTGCACCATCAGCGCCTGATCGACGTCGAGGCCGCCGAGGTCGGGCAGGCCGTCCTCGGCGAGCACGGTGAAGCCGTTCTGCGTGGCGCCGACGACGGCGACGTCGAAGGTGCCCGCGCCGAGGTCGTAGACCGCGAGGGCCTGCCCGGGCGCGAGCGACTTGCCGGGGAACGACGCGAAGTGCGCCGCCGCGGCGACGGGCTCGGGCACCAGCAGGATGTTCTGGCCCATCCCGGCGAGGCGGGCGGCGGACATCAGGACGTTGCGGCGGGTCTGGCCCCACTGCGCGGGGTGGGTCAGCCGGACCTCGTCGGGCTGCTCGCCACCGAGCTGGCGGGTGGTTTCTTCGAGCACGCGGCGCAGGATCGCGGCCAGCGCGTCGGTCACCGGGACGACGTCGGTGCCGAGCAGCAGGGTCTGTTCGTCGATGCGGCGCTTGGGGTTCGGCTCGAAGCGCGTCGGGTCGAGGCGGGCGCGGCGCTCGGCGTCGCGGCCGACCATGATCGTGCCCTCTTCGGTGGCGAAGACCGCCGACGGCATGTTGGCCGAGCCGTCCACCTCGACGACCCGGGGCGGCATGCCGTGCGCCGAAAGCACGGCGACGGTGTTGGACGTCCCGAGGTCCACCGACAGGATCCGCACTGCACTTCCCTTCACGAAAACCCGCCTTGGCGGCGTTCGCCGTGATGCTGCCACGTGCGCGGTCACCGCACGTGCGGACCCGCGAAAGTCCCCCGCCGCTTGACGGAGAGGTGGATCACGAGGCACGATAGTTGCGCAGTTCGGTCAACCGAGTTGCACGAACCGCGCAAAGGAGCGTTGCGATGCCCCAGCTGCTCGTCCTCGGGGACGACCTCACGGGCAGCAACGCGTCCGGAGGGCTCTACGCCCGCTTCGGACTGCGCGCGATTTCGGTCAACGCGCCGCTGGAGCCGGACGCGCCCTGCTTCCGCCCGGACAGCGGGATCGACGCGCTGGTGGTGAACCTGGGTACCCGGCACGCTTCGCCGTCACACGCCGAGCGGGCGGTCCGCCGCGCGATCGAGCTCGCCGGGCCGGTCGAGCTGACGGTGAAACGCGTGGACACGACGCTGAGCGGCAACGTCGGCGTGGAGACCGAAGCCGAAAGCCCCGCCGCGCGCGACCCCCTGGCGCCGGTCGCGTCCTCGCGCGTCCGCACCCTCCTCGGGCCGACCCGCCGCGAACTCGCCGAACTGCCGCTGGACGTCGTCGAAGAGGGCGTGGACGCGGTCGAAGCGGCCCTGCGGTGCCCCGCCGGGCTCGTCGTCTGCGACGCCACGACGAACCGGCACCTCACCACCGTCGCCAAGGCCGCGGCCCGGCTGGCGGCCGAGGGCACGAAGTGGATCTCCGTCGGCTCCGGGCCCTTCGGCGTCCGGCTGGCCGCGGCGCCGGGCCTCGCGCCGGGCCTCGCGCCGGGCCTCGCGCCGGGCCAAGGCACCGTCTCGCCGGTGCTCGCGGTGGTCGGCAGCATCACCGGCCAGACCCACGACCAGCTGCTGGAAACCGAGCTGGTGCCGGACGCGCGGTACGTCGACGTCGAGGCGGGCCGGCCCGATCCACCGGCCGTCGCGGCGGCGGCCGGACAGCTACCGGCAGCCGGGCACCGGGTCGCCGGCATCCGCACGCGCGCCCCCGCCACGGGCACGAGGGCCGACCCGGCGCGGATCCCGCCGGCGCTCGGCGAAGCGGCCGGCTGGTGCCCGGCGCGCACCGGATCGGCGGGCTCTACGCCTCCGGCGGCGACATCGCCGTCGAGGTCACGAAGTCCCTCGGGGCCGAAGGCTTCGAGATCGACACCGAAGTCCTGCCGCCGGCGGTCGCCGGGCGGCTCTCCGGCGGTCCGCACGCCGGGCTGCCCTTCGCCACCAAGGGCGGGTCGATCGGCGGCCGGGACGCCGCCGTCCCTTGCCCGGAACACCTGAACCACGTGCTGGCCACCGGAAGGAAGAACCCGTGAGCGACCTCCCCCTCCTCGCCGTCACCCTCGGCGACCCCGTGGGCATCGGCCCGGAGATCACCCTCAAGACCCTCGCCGAGCCCGAGTCCCTGCAGCTGGCGCGCGGGGTCGCGGTCGGCGACGCGATCGTGCTGGAACGCCTGGTCCGCCACCTCGGCCTGCACCTGGAGGTCAACCCGATCGCCACGGTCGCCGACGCGCGCTTCACCACCGGCGTGATCGACGTCCTCAACCTCGGCGTGGTCACCGAAGACCTGCCGTGGGGCGAGGTCAACGCGACCGCGGGCGCCGCCGCCGTCGGCGCGATCGAAGTGGCCACCCGGCTCGCGCTGGCCGGCGAGGTCGACGCGGTCGTGACCGCGCCGATCAACAAGGAGGCGATCTGGGCGGCCGGCTCCCAGTACCTCGGGCACACCGAGATGCTCGGCGAGCTGACCGGCTCGACCCGGTACAACACCATGTTCTGGGTGTCGGGGCTGAAGATCTTCTTCGCCACCCGGCACCTTTCGCTGCGCGAAGCGATCAACCGGATCACGCGGGAGAACATCGAGCACGCGATCCGCGAGGCGTACACCGCGCTCGAGGTGTTCGGCACCGAGAAACCGAGACTCGCCGTGGCCGCGCTGAACCCGCACGGCGGCGAGAACGGCAAGTTCGGCGACGAGGAGATCGTCGCGATCGCGCCCGCGGTGGCCGCCGCGCGCGCCGCGGGGCTCGACGTGGTCGGCCCGATCCCGGCGGATTCCGTGTTCCACCAAGGGATCCAGGGCCGCTTCGACGGCGTGCTCTCGCTCTACCACGACCAGGGGCACATCGCGTCGAAGACGTACGACTTCGACGGCACGGTCTCGGTGACGGTCGGCCTGCCGATCCTGCGCACGTCGGTCGACCACGGCACGGCGTTCGACATCGCCGGCACCGGCCGGGCGTCGCACCGCACGATGGTCGCGGCGTTCAAGGCCGCGGCGACACTGGCGCCGTACGCGCGGAAGCTGCCCGCGATCTACCCACCGGGCGTCCGGTGATCCCCCGCAAGCGCTGGGCGTACGTCATCCCGGTCGCGGTGGTCATGTACATGCTGGCCTACCTCGACCGCACGAACGTCGCGGTGATCCTGCCCTACATCGGCGACGACTTCCCGTTGTCCGCGAGCGCGAAGGGGCTGGCGAGCGGCATCTTCTTCCTCGGCTACCTCGTGCTGCAGATCCCGGCGGCCGTGCTGGCGGTGAAGTGGAGCGCCCGCAAGACGGTGCTGATCCTGATGGTCGCGTGGGCGGTCGCGGCGGTGCTGTGCGGGCTGGTGCGGAACGAAACGCAGCTGCACCTGGCGCGGCTGCTGCTGGGGCTGTTCGAAGGCGGCGTGTGGCCCGCGGTGCTGATCCTGCTGGCGTCGTGGTTCCCGCAGGCGGAACGGGCCAGGGCGAACGCGCTGTGGATGACGTGCCTGCCGATCTCGGCGATCGTCATGTCGCCGCTGTCCGGGCTGATGCTCGACCACATGTCGTGGCGCTGGGTGTTCGTGCTCCAGGGCCTGCCGCCGCTGCTGTGGGCGGTCGTCTGGTCGTTCGCGGTGGCCGACCGGCCGGCCGGGGCCCGCTGGATCTCCGCCGAAGAGCGCAAGTACCTCGAAAGCACGTTGAAGGCCGAAGAAGACGCGAAGCCCGCGTTCGCGAAGCAGGGCTACCGGCAGGCGCTGGCGAACCGCCAGGTGCTGCTGCTGATCGGCGTCTACTTCTTCTGGATCACCGGCTTCTACGGCTTTTCGCTCTGGCTGCCGTCGGCGGTGAAGACGATGACCGGCGGCTCGGCCACCGCGGTCGGGTTCCTGTCGGCCGTGCCGTACGTCCTCGCGCTGGCCGGGATGGTCGCGTGCGCGCACTGGTCCGACCGGACCGGCAACCGGCGGCTCGCGGTCACCGTGCCGCTGCTCGTCGCCATCGCCGGGCTCCTGCTCGGCAACCTCGGGCACTGGCCGGCGGCCGCGCAGCTGGTCCTGCTCTGCGTCGTCGCGACCGGCGTGTACATGCCGTACGGGCCGTTCTGGGCGATCCCCAGCCGGATCCTCGGCATCGAAGTGGTCGCCGTGGCGATGGGCCTGATCAACGCCCTCGGCAACCTCGGCGGGTTCGCCGGGCCCTACCTGGTCGGCTGGCTCACCGACGTCACCGGCAGCGCGACCACCGGGTTCGTGGTGCTGGCCGCGTTCCTCGCCGTGGCCGCCGGCCTGGCGTTCTTCGGGCTGAAACCGGCCGTCGTGGAAGACTCGGCGCATGTCCCAGCCGCGACCAGGAACCCGTGACCGGCGCGCGATGCTGCTCGAAGCCGTCCGCGACGGCTCCGGCGGCATCGCGGAGCTCGCCGAGGAGTTCGGCGTCTCCGAGTCGACGATCCGCCGCGACCTCGCCTCGCTCGCCGGGGCCGGGCACGTCGTCCGCACCTACGGCGGCGCGCTCGACACCGAACGCAGTCCGCGGGAAAAGGACCAGGAGCACGCGGCGGCGAAGGAGACCATCGCCCGCGAAGCCGCCTCGCTGGTCGAGGACGGCGAGGTCGTGCTGCTCGACGCCGGCACCACCACCGGCAGGCTCGCCCGGCACCTCGCGCACCGCGACGGGCTGACGGTGGTCACCAACGGCGTCGACGCCATCCGCGAGCTGGCCGGGTTCGCCGGGATCGACCTCATCGTCCTCGGCGGCCGGCTGCGGCACCCCGACGAAGCGATCCTGGGCGAGAGCGTGCTGGCACAGCTGCGGCACATCTCACCCGATCGGGTGTTCCTGGGTGCGGACGGCGTGGTCGAGGGCCGGGGGCTGTGCTGCCCGTCACTGGAACAGTCGGTGGTCAAGCACGCGATGCTCCACGCCGGGGGCGAGGCGTACGTGCTCGCCGACCACTCCAAGCTGGACCAGGCCCCTTTTTCGTACTGGGCTCCGCTGGACCGCGACTACCGGCTGATCACCGACGGGCCGGCGGTCGACGTCGCGTTCCCGCAGTTCGCCGACAGCGTGATCCTCGCCGGAGGATCGGAAACTGTCGGTGGTGCCGCGCATCATGGACGACGTGGCCACTGACGTGCTCGACCTCTTCTCCCCCGCGACCCGCGACTGGTTCGCGGGGGCCTTCGCCGCGCCCACCGCGGCGCAGGAGGGGGCCTGGCGGGCGGCGCACGCGGGCGAGCACGCCCTCGTCGTCGCGCCGACCGGCTCCGGCAAGACGCTCTCGGCGTTCCTCTGGGCGCTCGACCGGCTCTCGGTGGAGCCGCCGCCGGCGGAGGCCACCAAGCGCTGCCGGATCCTCTACGTCTCCCCGCTGAAGGCCCTGGCCGTCGACGTCCAGCGGAACCTGCGCGCGCCCCTGGCCGGCATCTCCCAGGCCACCCGGCGGCTCGGGCTGCCGGTGCCGGAGATCGAAGTGGGGATGCGCACCGGCGACACCACGGCGGCCGAGCGCCGCTCCTTTAACAAGACCCCGCCGGACGTCCTGGTGACCACGCCGGAGTCGCTGTTCCTCATCCTCACGTCGTCGGCGCGGGAGTCGCTGCGCGGCGTCGAGACCGTGATCGTCGACGAAGTGCACGCGGTCGCCGGCGGCAAGCGCGGCGCGCACCTCGCGCTTTCGCTGGAGCGGCTGGACTCGTTGCTGCCGAAGCCGGCGCAGCGGATCGGGCTCTCGGCGACCGTCCGCCCGGTCGACGAGGTGAGCGCGTTCCTGGCCGGCGGCCGTCCGGTGCGGGTGGTCCAGCCGAAGCTGGCGAAGACCATCGAGGTGCGCGTCGAGGTCCCGGTCGAGGACATGAGCAACCTCGACGCGCCGCGCAGCGGCCCGGCACCGAGCCCGCTCGACGCGCTGGAGTCGCTCGAGTCGCTGACCGAGGCGTTCCCTCCCGGTGACTCCGACCTCGGTTCGGGGGTCCGGGTGGCGAAGCCCCCGGCCCGGGGTGAAGCCCCGGTTGTCACTGCGCCCGGTGGGCTGGGCACGCTGGAGGAGATCGCCGGCAACCCCGTGCAGCGGCCGTCGATCTGGCCGGCCGTCGAGGAACGGGTGCTGCACCTGATCCGGGAGCACCGCTCGACCATCGTCTTCGCCAACTCGCGCCGGCTCACCGAGCGGATGACGGCCCGGCTCAACGAACTGGCCGCCGAGCAGACGGAGCTCACGCCCGCCGACGCCTTCCCGGCCGAAGCCGTCGGGCAGTCCGGCGTCAGCACCGGTGCGCCGGCGGTGATCGCCCGGGCGCACCACGGGTCGATGTCGCGGGAGCAGCGCACGCACGTCGAGGAAGACCTCAAGTCCGGGCGGCTGCCCTGCGTGGTGGCGACGTCGTCGCTGGAGCTGGGCATCGACATGGGCGCGGTCGACCTGGTGGTGCAGATCGAGGCGCCGCCGACGGTGGCGTCCGGGCTGCAGCGCGTCGGCCGGGCCGGGCACCAGGTCGGCGCGGTGTCCTCGGGGGTGATGTTCCCGAAGTTCCGCGGCGACCTCGTCTCGTGCGCGGTGGTCGCGGAGCGGATGGCGAGCGGCGCCATCGAAGCCGTGCGCTACCCGCGCAACCCGCTCGACGTCCTCGCGCAGCACATCGTGGCCATGGTGGCGCTGGAGCCGTGGACGGTGGCGGACCTGGCGTCGCTGGTGCGGCGGGCGGCGCCGTTCGCGTCGCTGCCGGACGACGCGCTGCACGCGGTGCTCGACATGCTCGCCGGCCGGTACCCGAGCGAGGAGTTCGGCGAGCTGCGGGCCCGCATCACGTGGGACCGGATCAGCGGCGAGCTGCGCGGGCGGCCGGGCTCGCAACGGCTGGCCGTGACCTCCGGCGGCACGATTCCGGACCGCGGCCTCTTCACCGTGATGACGCCGGGCGCGGACGACAAGCCCGGTTCGCGCGTCGGCGAGTTCGACGAGGAGATGGTGTACGAGTCGCGCGTCGGCGACACCATCCTGCTCGGCACGTCGTCGTGGCGGATCACCGACATCACGCACGACCGGGTCATCGTGGTACCCGCGCCCGGCGAGCCGGCGCGGATGCCGTTCTGGAAGGGCGACGCGCCGGGCCGCCCGCTGGAACTCGGCCGGGCGCTGGGGAAGTTCGTCCGCGAACTATCCACATCGGACGACAAGAAGGCCAGGGAACGGGCCGCCGCGGCGGGTCTCGACCAGCGGGCGTCGGACAACCTGCTCGCCTACCTGACCGAGCAGAAGTCCGCGACCCGCCACGTGCCGAACGACCGGACGCTCCTGCTGGAGCGCTACCGCGACGAGCTGGGCGACTGGCGGATCATCCTGCACTCGCCGTTCGGCGCGCAGGTGAACGCGCCGTGGGCGCTGGCCATCGCCGCGCGGTTGCGGGAAAACCGCGGGGTGGACGCGCAGGTGGCGCACTCCGACGACGGCATCGTGCTGCGCCTGCCGGACGCGCTCGACGCCGAGGGCGGCGACGTCACGATCGGCGCGGACGACATCCTGCTCGATCCCGAGGAGGTCGAGCAGCTGATCGTCGCGGAGGTCGGCGGCTCGGCGGTGTTCGCCGCGCGCTTCCGGGAGTGCGCGGCGCGGTCGCTGCTGCTGCCGCGCCGGGACCCGCGGCGCCGCACTCCCCTGTGGCAGCAACGGCAACGCGCGTCGCAGCTGCTTTCGGTGGCGGCGAAGTACGAGCGGTTCCCGGTCGTCCTGGAGGCGATGCGGGAAGTCCTGCAGGACGTCTACGACGTGAGCGGGCTGCGCGAGCTGATGGCCGACGTCCGGGCCCGCAAGGTCCGGCTGGTGGAGGTCGAGACGCCGGCCGCGTCGCCGTTCGCGCGCAGCCTGCTCTTCGGCTACGTCGGGATGTTCCTGTACGAGACGGACGCGCCGCTGGCCGAGCGGCGGGCGGCGGCGCTGTCGCTGGATTCGGCGCTGCTGGCCGAACTCCTGGGCACCGAGGCGATCCGCGAACTGCTCGACCCGGAAGCCGTGCGCGAGGTGGAGCGGTCGCTGCAGCGGCTCGAACCCGACCGGCACGCGCGCTCGGCCGAAGACGCCGCGGACCTGTTGCGGTTCCTCGGCGACCTGACCGTCGAGGAGGCCGCCGAGCGCGGGATCCAGGCCGAGTGGCTCACCGAGCTCGAAGCGGCGCGCCGCGCGATCCGGGTGCGGATCGGCGGCACGGAACGGTTCCTGGCCATCGAAGACTCCGGCAAGGTGCGGGACGCGCTGGGCACCGCGCTGCCGGTGGGCGTGCCCGAGGCGTTCACCGAACCCGTCGCGGACCCGCTCGGCGACCTCCTCTCGCGCTACGCCCGCGGTCGCGGGCCGTTCGCCGCGGCGGCGGTGGCCCAGCGGTTCGGGCTCGGCCTGGCCGTCGTCACCGGCGTCCTCGACCGGATGACCGGCGAAGGCCGGCTGGTGCGCGGCGAGCTGAGTCCCGTCGGGCATCCGGACACCCACGGGGCAGGGGTCGAGTACTGCGATTCGGCGGTCCTGCGGCGGCTGCGACGAGCGTCCCTGGCGAAGCTGCGGGCCGAGGTCGAGCCGGTCGAACCGGCGGCGCTGGGCCGGTTCCTGCCGGCGTGGCACGGGTTCGGCGGGCGCGTCCGGGCGGCGCCGACGGCGGACGACGTGCTTTCGGTGGTCGAGCAGCTCGCCGGGGCGCCGCTGCCGGCGAGCGCGGTGGAGTCGCTGATCCTGCCCGGGCGGCTGCCGGGCTACTCCCCCGCGCTGCTGGACGAGCTGACGACGGCGGGCGAAGTCACGTGGGCGGGCTGCGGCGCGCTGTCCGGCGGGGACGGCTGGATCGCCCTCGCTCCCACGGACGTCGCCGACCTGCTGCTGCCCGAGGTCGTCGAGGACATCCCGACCGGGCCGCTGCACGACGCCATCGTGTCCACTTTGGAGGGTGGCGCGCTGTTCTTCCGGCAGCTGGTGGACCGCGCGACCGTGCTGGTGGAGAAGGCACCGGGTGACGCCGAAGTCGTGGCGGCGCTGTGGGACCTGGTGTGGGCGGGGCTCGTCACCGGCGACACGCTCGGCCCGCTGCGGGCCCAGGTCGCCGGGCACGGCGCGCACAAGGCCCGGCGCCAGGCGCCCCGCGGCCGGTACGCGCGGTTGCGGGCCGGCCGGCCGCAGATGCCGTCGCGGTCCGGGCCGCCGACCGTGGCGGGCCGGTGGGCGCTGACCCCGCCGCGCGAAACCGACGCGACCCGGCGGGCCCACGCTCGCACGGAAGCGTTCCTGGAACGCCACGGCGTCCTGACCCGCGGCGCGCTCGACACCGAACGCGTCACCGGCGGGTTCTCGGGCATCTACAAGGTCCTGCGCGGCATGGAGGACACCGGCCAGGTGATCCGCGGCTACGTCGTGGAGGGCCTCGGCGCGGCCCAGTTCGCGGCGAAGGGCGCGGTGGACCGCTTGCGCGCCCTGTCCGGCCCGGGCCGGCCGGCCCCGGGCCGCGCGGTGGTCCTGGCCGCGGCGGACCCGGCCCAGCCCTACGGCGCCGCCCTCCCCTGGCCGGCGGCGACGGGCGACACGAAACACCGCCCCGCGCGCAAGGCCGGCGCGCTGGCGGTCCTGGTGGACGGGGTCCCGGCCCTGTACGTCGAGCGAGGAGGCCGATCACTGCTGAGTTTCACGGAGGAACGCCAACCGTTGTCGGACGCGGCCCAAGCGCTGTCGGCCGCGGTCCGCGAGGGCTGGCTGGGCCAGCTGGCCGTCCAGCGCGCGGACGGCGAGCAAGCCCTGACCTCGGAGCTGGCGGAAGTGCTGCGGGAGGCGGGTTTCCGGGCGACGCCGTCGGGCTTGCGCCTGCGAGCCTGACCCGGGATCGGCGCCCGCCCGCGGGTGGCCCGCGCGCCCGGGCCCGCCGGGTTGCCGATTGCCCGGCGACCTCGGTGCGGGCTGCCCTAAGCTGCCAGTCCGACACGCACGAAGGATGTTCTGCTCATGGCGATGCGCGAACTGCGCTATTTCGGCGATCCGATCCTCAAGTCCGTCTGCGACCCGGTCACCGTGTTCGACGAGAAGCTCGAGGCGCTCGTGCGGGATCTGGTCGACTCGGTCAAACCCGCCGGGCGGGCCGGGCTCGCCGCGCCGCAGATCGGTGTCGGGTTGCGGGTTTTCAGCTACGACGTCGCCGGGCTGACCGGGTACGTCGTCAACCCCGAGGTCGTCGAAGTGTCCGAAGAGACGCACGAAATCGACGAAGGCTGCCTGTCCGTGCCGGAGCTGTGGTTCCCCACCCGGCGCGCGAAGCACGCGAAGGTCCGGGGCGTCGACATCCACAACGAGCCCATCGAGGTCGAAGGCGAAGACGTGCTGGCGCAGTGCCTCCAGCACGAAACCGATCACCTCGACGGTGTCCTCTACCTCGACCGGCTCACCGCCGAGCGCAAGAAGTCCGCCATGCGCGAAGCGCGGGACAAAGACTGGTTCTGGAAGCGCTAAGCGGGCAGGAACAGCCGGAGCTTGGCGCCGTCCTCGGGGGCGCGTTCCGTCCGCAGGCCGGCCCGGGCCGCCGTGCGGGGCAGGACGTCGTCGCCGGTCAGGCAGTCGGCCGTCAGCTCCGTGATGCCCTGGGTTTCCGCGAGGACGGCGAGCCGGGCCAGCAGGGCCGTGCCGATGCCCTGCTGCTGCCAGTCGTCCTCCACCAGCAGCGAGATCTCGGCGGGACCCGACGCGCCCGGGATGAGCTGCGCCAGCCCGATCACCTCGCGGCCGAACACCGCCAGCACGCTGGTTCCGCGCGGGGGCACCAGCAGCCGGTGCAGCCAGCGGCGCGGGACCGTCCGCACGCCCGAGTGGTAGCGCCGGAAGAGCGTCGCCATCGAGCAGCGGCGGTGCAGGTCGGCGACCGCGTCGGCGTCGCCGGGGAGGCCTTTGCGCAGGACGATCGCGGCTCCGTCCGGGCGGTCGAGCACGACCGGGCCGGCCGCGTTCCGGGCCGCCGCCGTCAGCAGCGCCACCAGCGCTTCGGCACGGGTCAGTTCCAGCTGCACGAACGGGGCCCAGCGGCGGCGCGCCACCAGTGCGCGGTCGCCGGCCAGCGCGAACACCGCCCGGTGCCCGCTTTCCGTGCGAGCCGGGTTCGCTTCGGTGGCGGGCACGAGCGTCACGACGTCCGCGGCGAGGACGTCCTTGAGCACCTCGGCGAGGCGGGCCGGGTCGTCGACGGCGCGGCGGGCCGCCAGCAGCGTCGACGCGGCCGGGTCGACCAGCTCGTGGACGTCGGCGTCGATGATCGCGGTGCATTCGCAGCCTTCGGCGCGGATGGCCTCGGCGAGGTGCCGGCGGGGCAGGCCGGTCGCGGGGCGCAGCACGATCTCGTCGAGCACCCCGCCAGGCACCGGCAGCACGCTCAGGCCGAGGATGTTGCACTCCAGGTCGGCGAGCCGGATGGCGAGGCGAGCCAGGGTGCCCGGGTGGTCGTGCATCCGGACCCGCACCCGCCACGCCGACGCGACGGCGGGTTCCTCGACGACGGCCGTCCGGCCCGGCTGGGGCAACGCTCTGGAGGTCTCCATGCCCCCACGGTCCCGCGTGGTTGTTGCCAAGCCAGGACGCCGGTGTTTCGCGCAGGTCAGCGTTCGACGCGGCCCGGCAACCCCGGCGAAACACTCGTCAGCCAGGAACGCAGCTCCGTCGCCAGCGCGACCGGGGCATCCAGCTGGACCAGGTGCCCGGCGTCGCGGATCGGGGTGAACTTCGCGCCCGGGATGCCCGCGGCGAGCCGCTCGCCGATCCCGATCGGAATCCAGGTGTCCTCGGTGCCCCACAGCACGTGCACGGGCAGGTCGACGCGGTCCAGCAGTCCCTCGATCTCGGCGAGGTAGCTCTCGTCGTACGCCGCGATCTGGCGGTACAGCGCCGGCTGGCCTTCTTCGCCGAGCCACGGCGCGGCGAGCTCGTCGACGTCGGCTTCGCGCAGCTCGCGGTGGCTCGCGTTGGCGACGTAGGCCCGGACCAGCGCCTCGTGGATGTACGGCGGCACCCGGGCGAGCACGTCCGGGTGTTCCTTGACGAGCTGGAAGAACGGCGAGCCCGACGGCGGGATGGCCACGGCGTCGACGAGCAGCAGCGACGCGTACGGCACGCCGTGGACCAGGTTGGTGCGCAGCGACACGACGCCGCCGTAGTCGTGGGCGACGACGTGCGGCCGGTCGAGCTCCCAGTGCGCGAGCAGCGCCCGGAACGCCTCGGCTTGGACGTCGAAGCCGACTTCGTGCCCGGCGTCCTTGGACGATCGGCCGTAGCCGGGCATGTCCCAGAGGTAGACGGTGAAGTCGCCGCTCAGCGCTTCGGCGAAGGGCCGCCAGAGCCACGACGACCACGGCGTGCCGTGGCAGAACACCACCGGGGGCCCGGAGCCGGCACGGTCCCAGGCGATCCGGCGCCCCTGCCAGTCGAAGGTCTCCATGACCTCCAAGCTAGGTCACCGCGGGGTCAGCACGCAGAACTCGTTGCCCTCCGGATCGGTCAGCACCCGCCACGGCAACGGCGGCCCGCCCAGGTCCGCCGGTGCCGCACCGGCCGCGACGACCTCCCGCACCGCCGCGGCGTGGTCCGCGCCCGCCGGGGGCGCGACGTCCAGGTGGACGCGGTTCTTGCCGCGCTTGGCGTCGTCGTTGCGGAGGAACTCCAGCCACGGCCCGCGCCCGGACGGCGCGCGCAGCCCGACCAGGACGTCACCTTCGCGGGCTTCGACCGGCCGGCCCGTGAGCCCTGCCCAGAACGCCGCCAGTTTCTCCGGGTCGTGGGCGTCGACCAGGATCGACGCCACCGCGCCCGTCTCCGCGTAGCGCTCGCGGGGCTCGAGGACGCAGAACTCGTTGCCCTCCGGATCCGCCAGCACGACCCACGGGACCGCGCCCTGGCCGACGTCGACGCGGTCGCCGCCCAGCTCGAGGGCGCGCGCCACCAGCGCGGCCTGGTGCTCGGGGGTCTTGCTCGCCAGGTCCAGGTGGATCCGGTTCTTCACCTCCTTGGGGTCCGGGACCGGGACGAAGACGAGGTCCAGGTCCCAGCCGTCGGTCTCCGGGGCGCGCACGTCGACCTCGCCGAGGTCTTCGACGGCGACGTCCCAGCCGAGCAGCGCGGCCCAGAAGTCCGCGAGGACCTCCGGGCGCGCCGCGTCGATCACCAGGTTCACCAAGCGCGTGTTCATGCGGCGCAGGCTAACCGCCACCCCCGACAGTTCCGGTTCGGCTTCCCCACCGGCCGGTTCATCGGGTCGCGAGCCGCAGCAGCGCCCAGAGCTGGGCCGCCTGGTCGTGCACGCCGCGCACGGTCACCGAGGTCAGGGACGCGCGGCCCCAGAGCCACAGGTAGACCTGCGCGGGCTTCGCCGTGACGACGTCGTCCGCGGCCTCGGCCTCCTCGGCCGAACAGCGCCAGGCTTCGGTGGTTTCGGGCCCGGCGCGCGCGATCCAGCTGTGGGCGCCGGTGCGCACGCCGACCGAGCCCGCTTTCGTGCCGGTCAGCCCGAGCATCGGCAGCTTGTGGCCGAACCACAGGGTGAGCGCTTCGTCGATGCCGTCGATCGCGAGGTCGTCGGGCACGCCGCGCGGGTCCGCGCCGGACGCCTGCTCGACGTCGACGCGGTGGATCAGCGTCT
Organism: Amycolatopsis sp. NPDC049159; assembly: GCF_040648295.1. Classification (NCBI taxonomy): domain Bacteria; kingdom Bacillati; phylum Actinomycetota; class Actinomycetes; order Pseudonocardiales; family Pseudonocardiaceae; genus Amycolatopsis; species Amycolatopsis sp. NPDC049159. Next base: position 140,126 of record NZ_JBEZDL010000002.1, on the reverse strand, counting down.
CGTGCAGCATCCGGCGCCGCCAGAACCCGTAGGTCGGGTCCGCGGGCCACCAGGTGTCGGCGCGCTCCCGCGGTTCGTGGGCGGCGAGCTCGTCGAGCAGCTCGGCGAGGCCCGTCTCGAGGAACTCGTGGAGCGGCCGGCCCGGTTCGGGGTCGCGCTGCCAGTCTTCGGGGGTGCGGCCGTCCGCGAGCCGGCGCCGGACGAGCCGGTAGAGGCTGCCGACGTGCCGCGCCACCTCGCCGAGCGACCAGCCGGGGCAGGCGGGCACCGGCGCTTCGAGCGGAGCGGCGTGCACGGCCTCGGCCAGCACGCGGCCTTCGATCCCCAGCGCCGTGAGCAGCCGCCCCGGGTCGACCGGGCCGTGCTCACGCGACATGGGCTTCCCCACTGACCGGCAGGCCGTGCACGAGCCGGCGCACGAGCTCCAGGAACAGCCCGGCGACGCGCACCAGCTGAGCGGCCGACTCCCCGGTGACCTTCCCGGTGATCCCGGCCTGCGCGGCGGCGCGCGTGGCGGAGTTGCCGGCGAAGAAGGCGGACCACTCGTGCAGCTCGGGCGCGACGGAGTCGAGCAGCATCCAGCTACTGGCCGGCCGGGCCCGCCCCCGGTGCGGCCGCCCCCGCGCGGCGAGCACGGCGGCGGCCCCGCGCAGGGCGGCGAGGTAGGCCCCGATGAACCGCTCGGCGGGGGCGGTCTCACGTTCGGCTTCGGCGAGCCCACGCCGAGCTTGGGCGAGCAACGCGGCCGCGGCGGGCGGTGCGGGAGGGTGGAGCGACATGGGCAGCTGGGACTGATCGGACTCCGCGACGGGCGGGCTGAGGGGCACGCGTTGAGGAGGCACGGCGACCTCGGGCGCATCCGGGACCGGGGCGGGTGTCGGCTCGGGCGCCGTCGAGTCCGCGGCCGGGGAGGCCGCGATGGCAACGGGCGGATGCGGCACCCCGGGCTGCGCAGGCGCGACGGTGGCCGGCAGGTCGGTGGCGGTGGCGGCGGGCGAGTGCGACAACGCGAGCTGCGCGGGTTCGGTGGCGGCGGCGGCTGGGGCGGCCGCCGGCAGGTCCGCGATGACGGCGGGCGAGCGCGACGACGCGAGCTGCGGGGGTTCGGTGGCGGCGGCCGGGACGGCCGTCGGCAAGTCCGCGATGACGGCGGGCGACTGCGGCAACGCGAGCTGCGGGGGTTCGGTGGCGGTGGCGGGCAAGCTCGCTGTGGCGGCGGCCGGAGGCAAGTCCGCGATGGCGGTGGGCGACTGCGACAACGCGAGCTGCGCGGGCGCAGCGGCGGTGGCGGCCAAGCTCACCGTGGCGGCAGCCGAGGCGGCCGCCGGCAAGTCCGCGACAACAGCAGGCGACTGCGGCAACGCAAGCTGCGCAGGTGCGGCGTTGGCGGGCGACTGCGGCAACGCGAGCTGCCCAGGCGCGGCCGTCGAGTCCGCAAGCGCCGCGGGCGGCCGCAGCGGCAACCCGGGCCGCGCCGGGTCCCCCGCTCCCGACGGGCGCGGGCGCCGCCGCCCTGCCGCGTCGGCCTCTGCCGGGTGCGGGGACATCGGCAGCTCCGGCTGCCTCGGCTCCGCGGCGGACGGAGACGGGCGCGGGCGGCGGGGACGGCCGTGGTGGGTGCCGGGGGCCGGTGGGGTCACCGGAGGGCGCAGCGACATGGGCAGCTGGGGCTGTCCGGGTTCCGTGGGGGACACGACCTCGACGGACATGGCGACCCTCCTCCTGCGCGGCGTGAGCTCGATCCGGTACCCGGCGCCGAGACGCTTCCCCCGTCCCGGAGCCGGGCACCCGACCGGTGCGCGCTCACCAGATGTCGAACGTCTGTTCGAACAATTTCCAGAGTAACCCCGGACCGGGCATCCGCTCAACCCCAGGGGTGGAATCCCGCGGGACAGCAGGTCGGCGGCGTGATCTCATAGGCGCATGAGTTCGCTGGACCACCCCGCCGTCGCCAAGGTGGCGGCCGCGCTCGCCGAAGCCGGGCAGCACGCCGCCGCCGAAGGCATCCGCGTTCTGGCCGCCGAGGTGCGGACCGCCGCCCAGGCGGCCGACGCGCTCGGCGTTCCCGTCGGCGCCATCGCCAACAGCCTCATCTTCCGCCTGGGGTCCGACAAAAACGCGCTCCTCGCCCTCACCTCGGGGGCGCACCGCGCGGATCCGGCCACCCTCGCGCGGCTGGCCGGGGGCGAAATCGGCAAGGCCGACGCCGATTTCGTGCGGGCACACACCGGGCAGCCGATCGGGGGCGTCGCGCCCGTCGGGCACCCGCGGCCGCTGCCGACGCTGGTCGACACCGCGCTGCGGGCCCACGACGTCGTCTGGGCCGCCGCCGGGCACCCCAAGACCGTCTACCCCACGACCTTCGCGGACCTCGTGGCGTTGACCGGGGGCACCCCCGGCGCGCTCGGCGGCGCGGAGGAAGATGGCTCGCTGTGACCGCGATGCCCGCCGGCTGCTCCCGCTACGTCCAGCTCTCGACGGACGAGTTCCGCGCGCGCCTGCCCGAAGCGCTCGACATCTACGTGCGGGCGATGCGGTACCCGGCCGGCACGGCCGAGCAGCGGGCGCCGATGTGGCTCACCCACGCGCTGCGCGAGGGCTGGCGCTGCATGGCCGCGCTCGACGCCGACGACGTTCTGCTCGGGCTGGCCTACGGCTACCGCGGCCGGGCCGGGCAGTGGTGGCACGAGCAGGTGCGCCACGGCCTGAGCCGCCGCTCCGGGCCCGCCGAGGCCGACCGCTGGCTGGGTGACTACTTCGAGCTGACCGAGATCCACGTCAAGCCGGAGAACCAGGGGCACCAGATCGGCGAAGACCTGCTGCGCGGCCTCCTCGACGGCGTGCCGAGCGCGAACGTGCTGCTCTCCACGCCCGAAGGCACCAGCAGGGCGTGGAAGCTCTACCGCCGGACCGGGTTCGTCGACGTCCTGCGCGACTACCACTTCGCCGGCGACCCGCGGCCGTTCGCGATCCTCGGGCGGGCGCTGCCCCTCGAGCCGCGCTGAGGGGCAGCACCCGGGTTTCACCGCGGTTCGGGCCGCCAGTAGCCGACCGCCAGCGCCGCGACCAGCACGGCCGCACCGCACCACGCCGTGCCGCTCAGCCGCTCGCCGAGCAGCACCGCGGACAGCACCGCCGCCGTCAGCGGCTCGAGCACCGCCGACAACGCGCCCAGCACGGGGTGCGCGTCGGTCAGGCCGCGCAGGTACGCCGCGTACGCGAGCGCGGTGGGGACGGCGCCGAGGTAGCAGGCCACCAGCAGGACGTCCGCGTGCAGCGGCAGCGCCATCCCGGTCCAGCTCGCGACCGGGGTGAGCAGCAGCCCGCCGGTCAGGCAGCCGAACGCCGTCGTGGGCAGCGGCTCCAGACCCTCGACCGGCTTCGCCGTGAGCAGCGTCAACGCCGCGAAGCCGACCGCGGCGAGGAGCGCGAAGCCGAGACCGCCGATCGTGGCCACGGCGTCCGGTGCCCAGCGCAGCAGCACCAGTCCGGCGAGCGTGCCCGCCACCGAGGCCAGCGTCCAGCCGCCGGGTTTCCGGGTGCCGGCGAGGGTGACCACGACGGGCGCGGCGCCGATCGTGGTCATCGTCGCGATGCTGACCGAGCTCAGCGAGACGGCGGCGAAGTAGCTCGCCTGGAACAGCGCGAACAGCCCGCCGACGGCGAGGACGCGCTTGACCGCTCCGGCCGTGCGCGGGAAGGTGCCGCCCTTCAGGAGGACGAACAGGGTGGCGAACCCGCCGCCGACGAGCAGCCGGTAGGCGGCGACGGCGAGCGGGTGGAGACCGGCGAGGTCGCCGAGCAGCGAGCCGGCGAGGCCACCGGTGCCCCAGAGGACACCGGCGAGGACGAGCGCGGCCGAAGAACGGGCGCGCGTGGGCAGAGACACCAAAGGAAAGCTCCTGCGTCGAAGGAAGGGGGAAATCGACGACGCGGGGCGGTGCGCAAGACGAAGCGGCCGCGGGCGCTCAGGCCACGCGGCGAGGAACCACCCCGCTCAGGCGCGGGGCGGTGGGGTGACGAGGAAGATCCGGTGCACGGGAGGAACCTAACGGCGGACCGCGCGGCGGGGCCACCGGTTTTCCGGTGACCCCGCGCACGTCAGTCCAGGTGGGCCAGCTGCTCCCGCAGGGTGTCCAGCCCCATCCCGCCCAGCTTCAGCGCCTCGGTGTGGAACCGCTTGATGTCGAACGCGGCTCCCGCGCGGGCCTGCGCCTCCGCGCGGGCGGTCAGCCAGAGGCGCTCGCCGATCTTGTACGCCGGGGCCTGGCCGGGCCAGCCGAGGTAGCGGTCGATCTCGTCGCGGAGGTGGGCCTCGTCGGTGATCGTGCGGGTCAGCATGAACTCCAGGCCGAGCTCCGGGGTCCAGCGCGCCCCCTCGTGGAAGCCGGTGCCCGCCGGGATCGTCAGCTCCAGGTGCATGCCGAGGTCGACGATCACCCGGGCGGCGCGGAACAGCTGCTCCGAGAGCATGCCCAGCAGGTCGCCGTCGTCGGAGAGGTAGCCCAGCTCCTCCATCAGGCGCTCGGAGTACAGCGCCCAGCCCTCCGCGTGGCCCGACGTGAAGGCCATCAGGCGCTGGTACTTGTTCAGCGACGCCGACTGGTCCACCGCCGTCGCGATCTGGAGGTGGTGGCCCGGCGCGCCCTCGTGGTAGACGGTGCTCGTCTCGCGCCACGTGCTGAACTCGTCGCGGCCGGCCGGCAGGGACCACCACATGCGGCCCGGGCGGCCGAAGTCCTCGCTGGGGCCGGTGTAGTACGCGCCGACGCCGCCGCCGGGCGGGGCGATCTTGCACTCCAGGGCCATCACGCGGTCGGAGATCTCGAAGTGCTTGCCGCGCAACGATTCCAGGGCGCCGTCGGACAGGCGCTGCATCCACGCCTCGAACTCCGCGCGGCCCTGGACGCGGTAGCGCGGGTCGGCGTCGAGGATCTCCGCGGCTTCCTTCGGGGTCGCGCCGGCCTTGACGCGGTTCGCGACCGCGCGCATCTCCGCTTCGATGCGGGAAAACTCGGCCCAGCCCCATTCGTAGGCCTCGCGCAGGTCGAGCGCGGCACCGACGAAGTACCGCGACCACAGGCGGTAGACGTCCTCGCCGACGGCGTCCTTGACCGGGGCCTTCGGCGCCAGCTCGGCGCGCAGGAACCCGGCGAACTCGGCGAACGCCTCCTCGGCGGCGCGCGCGCCGTGCGCGAGGTCGGCCTTGAGCGCTTCGCCCTGCGAAGCCGCCCCGGCGACGAGCTCGGCGAAGAAGCCCTTCGCCTCCTTCAGGCCGGCCCACGTCTCGCACTGCTCCGCCACCTTCGAGACCTGCCGCAGCGCCGCGACGTGACCCGCGTCGGCGCCCGCGAGGAGACCGCTGCGGACGCCGGCCAGCGCCTTCGGGACCTCGCCGATGCGGGCCGCGACGACCGACCAGTCCTGCTCCGACTCCAGCGGCATCAGGTCGAACGCCATCCGCAGCTCCTGCACGGGGCTGGAGATGACGTTCAGGCTCGCCACGTCGAGACCGGCTTCGTGGATCTCCAGCTCGAGGCCGAGGCGCTCGGTGAAGACGGCCTGTGCCGCCCGTTCCGCGGCGTCGCGCGGCTCGGCGGCCGCGACGGCGGCGTGCGCCCGCGCGACCAGCCCGGCGCGCTCGGCGAAGCCGTCCGCGGAGTAGTCGGTCAGCCGGTGGTCGTGACCGGTGATGCCGTAGGAGGTCGCGGCGACCGGGTCCGCGGCCGCGTAGTCGTCGACGTAGCGGTCGCAGACACCGTTGACGTCTGAAGCAGTGGAAGCCATGCCGGGCACGCTACCGGGCCACCCAGACCCGGTGGTACGTACTTAAGCACGGGCCGGGACGAGACCCAGCCGCGCGATGACCTCGCGCGTCGCCTTCGAGCGGTTGAACGTGTAGAAGTGCAGGTTCGGCACGCCTTCCGCGATCAGCTTCTCGCACAGCTCGGTGATGACGTCGATGCCCGCGGCGCGGAACGCCTTGGGGTCGTCGGCCAGCGGTTCCAGCCGGTCGAGCAGCTTCCGCGGGGCCGGGGCGCCGGACAGCTTGATCGTCGTCTGCAGCGTCCGCATGGTCGTGAGCGGCATGACGCCGGGCAGGACCGGGACGTCGCAGCCGGTCGCGGCCACCCGGTCGCGCAGCCGCAGGAAGTCCTCGGCGTCGTGGAACAGCTGCGCGATCGCGAAGTCCGCGCCCGCGCGCAGCTTGCGGACCAGGTACTTCGTGTCGGTGTCGAGGTCCGGCGAGCGGGGGTGGCCGTAGGTGGACGCCGAGACGCCGACGCAGAAGTCGCCCAGCTCGCGGACGAGCTGCACCAGCTCCTCGGCGTAGGTCAGGCCCTCGGGGTGCGGGATCCAGTCGCCGTAGACGTCGCCGGGCGGGTCGCCGCGCAGCGCGAGGATGTTGCGGACGCCGACCGAGGCGTACCAGCCGATGACGTTGCGCAGCTCGGCGACGGAGTGGTTGACCGCGGTCAGGTGGGCCATCGGCACCAGCGTCGTCTCGGTCGCGACGCGGGCGATGCTGCGGATCGTACCGTCGCGGCTGGAGCCGCCCGCGCCGTAGGTGATCGACATGTAGGCCGGGTCGTACGGCTCGAGCTCCCGGACCGCCTTCCACAGGACGGCCTCGTCCGCCGCGTCCCGGGGCGGGAAGAACTCGATGGAGAACTTCGGCCCGTCTCCGCGCAACCGCTCGATCACCGACGTCATACCCGCATGTTAAGGGCCGACGCCCGCCATGCGGGAGCCCCCGTCCGCGTCGCGAGACTGCGGTTCGACTCACATTCGAGGCGCTATGGCGGACACTGTGCCGATCGTTACCGATCCGACCACAGCCACGGCCGAACGGCTTCGCGACAACGTCACGTCCCGCGCGGGGGTCGGCCTGCTTTTGGCCGGATCGGTAACCTGGTCCGGTGCGGGACGATGCCGGCTGGGACGAGGACGTGCGCCTCGCGGTCTACCACGCGTTCGCCGACCACGGCCGGGCGCCGACCGCGCCGGAGCTGGCCGACGCGGCGGGCGGCTCGCTGGCCGTCGCGAAACAGGCGCTGCACCGCCTCGCCGACGCCCACCACCTGGTGCTCGACGACTGCGAGCACGTCGTGCTGGCGCACCCGTTCGCCGCGAAACCGCTCGGGTTCTCCGTGATGGGCGCGCGCACCCTGTGGTGGGGCGGCTGCGCCTGGGACTCCTTCGCCATCCCGCACCTGGTCGAAGCCGAGCCGGAGGTGCTGGTCGCGACGCGCTGCCCCGGCTGCGGCCAGCCGCACGCGCTGGTCGTGAACCGGGCCGAGCCGCCGGAAGGCGCCCAGGTCGCGCACTTCCTCGTACCCGCATCGCGGATGTGGGACGACGTGCTGCACACGTGCGCGAACCAGCGGCTGTTCTGCTGCGAGTCCTGTGTGGACGCCTGGGTCGCGGAATCCGGGCAGGACAAGGGTTCCGTGCTGGACCTCGTGACGCTGTGGCGGCTTGCGCGCGGCTGGTACGAGGGCAGGCTCGAGCGCGGCTACCGGCGCCGCGAACCGGACAGCGCGGCCGCTTACTTCGCCGAAGCGGGCCTGACGGGGTCGTTCTGGGCCGCCACGGCCGGAGTCTGATTCACCACATCCGGGTGCCCCGGCGGGCCGCGCACCCGTGGGTTCGGCGAGGATGGGCCGCATGAACGCGCCCGCCGATACCGACCTGCCCGCCCACGTCGAGCGGGCGCTCGCCGGGTTCCTCGACCGGGCCGGCACCGAGATCCTGGCGACCGAGCCGACGGTGGCCGCCGGCATCGACGCGCTGCGCGGGTTCGTGCTCGGCGGCGGCAAGCGGCTGCGCCCGACGTTCGCCTGGTGGGGCTGGCGCGGCGCGGGCGGCGACCCCGAGGGCCCGGACGCCGAGGGCGTGCTGCAGGCGGTGGCCAGCCTCGAGCTGATCCAGGCGTGCGCGCTGATCCACGACGACCTCATCGACTCCTCCGACTCCCGCCGCGGCTTCCCGACCGTGCACATCGCGGGCGCGAAGCTGCACGCCGACCAGGGCTGGCTCGGCTCCCCCGCGACGTTCGGCCTGGCCACCGCGGTGCTGGTCGGCGACCTGGCGCTGGCCTGGGCGGACGACATGTTCGCCGACGCCCCGCTGCCCGCGCGGACGCTCGCCGCGGCCCGCCCGGCGTGGCGCGCGATGCGCACCGAGGTGCTCGCCGGCCAGTACCTCGACGTCCGCACGCAGGCCACCGGCGACGCCTCGGTCGAGGCCGCGCTCAAGATCGACCGGCTCAAGACCGCCGCCTACACGGTCCAGCGGCCGCTGCACCTGGGCGCCGCGCTCGGCGGGGCCGCTCCCGAGCTGATCGCCACGCTGCTGGAGTTCGGCGGCGAGGTCGGCGTCGCGTTCCAGCTGCGCGACGACCTGCTCGGCGTGTTCGGCGACCCGTCGGTCACCGGCAAGCCCGCCGGGGACGACCTGCGCGAGGGCAAGCGCACCCTGCTCGTGGCCCTGGGCCTGCAGCTCGCCGCCGAGAAGGGCGAGCAGGCCGCGGCCACCGTGATCGCGGACGCGATCGGCGACGCCGACCTGTCCGACGAAGGCGTCGAGACCGTCCGGATGGCGTTGCAGCAGGTCGGCGCGGTCGACGCGGTCGAGCGCCGGATCGACGAGCTGACGACGGCGGCGATGGCCGCGCTCGAGCGCGCGCACCTGGCCGAGCCGGCGCCCGCGGCGCTGACCGGCCTGGTCGTCAAGGCCACCCAGCGGACGTACTGACGTGCGGACCATCGAGGGGCCTGCCGACCACGTCGTCGTGATCGGGGCCGGGCTGGCCGGGCTTTCGGCGGCCCTGCACCTGCTCGGCGCGGGCCGGCGCGTCACGCTGCTGGAGCAGGCGGACACCCCGGGCGGGCGGGCCGGGCAGCAGAGCTTCGACGGCAACGCGGTCGACACCGGCGCGAGCGTGCTGACCATGCCCGAACTGCTGGAAGAGGCGTTCGCCGCGGTCGGCGAGTCCCTGGCCAAGAACCTGCGCCTGACGCGGCTCGACCCGGCGTACCGGGCGCGCTTCGCCGACGGCAGCTCCCTCGCGCTGCACACCGACGGCGACGCGATGGAAGCCGAGATCCGCGAGTTCGCCGGTGCCCGCGAAGCGGCGGGTTACCGGGCGCTGCGGCGCTGGCTGAGCGAGCTGTACGCGGTGCAGAAGGACCGCTTCATCGGGACGAACTTCGACTCGCCCGCCGACCTGGCCCGCCCCGAGCTGGCGAAGCTCGCCGCGCTGGGCGGGTTCGGCAGGCTCGGCCCGCGCATCAGCCGCTACCTGCTCGACGAGCGCGTCCGGCGGCTCTTCTCCTTCCAGGCGCTCTACGCGGGCCTCGACCCGGCGCGCGCGATCGGCGCGTACGGCGTCATCTCGTACATGGACACCGTCGGCGGCGTCTACTACCCCGAAGGCGGGATGGGCGAGATCGGCCGCGCGCTGACCGGTGCCGCCGCGCGGGCGGGCGCGGCCGTCCGGTTCGGCACCGAAGCCGCCTGGCTCGAACGGGTGAATTCGCGGGTGCGCGCGGTGCGGACGCGCTCGGGCGAGCGGATCGCGTGCGACGCCGTCGTGCTGGCCACCGAGCTGTCCACCGCGTACCGGCTGATCGGCGCGCGGCCCCGGCGGCCGGTGCCGTTGCGCTACTCACCGTCCGCCGTGGTGCTGCACGGGCGGACCACCGAGAAGTGGGACCTCGGCCACCACACGATCTTCTTCGGCGGTGCCTGGGAGCGGACGTTCGCGGAGATCATCCGCGAGGGGAAGCTGATGAGCGACCCGTCGCTGCTGGTCACACGCCCGACGGCGACCGACCCCGGGCTGGCCGGGCGCGGTGGCGAGATCGTCTCGGTGCTCGCGCCCGCGCCGAACCTGCACCGCGGCCGGGTCGACTGGGACCGCTTGCGCGGGCCGTACCGCGAAGAGCTGTTCCGCACGCTGGAGGCCCGCGGGCTGACCGGCTTCGGCGACGAGTTCAGCGTCGACGAGACCATCACCCCGGCGGACTGGGCGGCGCGCGGGCTCGCGGCGGGGACGCCGTTCTCGCTGGCGCACACGTTCGCGCAGACCGGCCCGTTCCGGCCGGCGAACCTGGTGCGCGCGGCGGGCAACGTCGTGCTCGCCGGCTGCGGCACCACCCCCGGCGTCGGCATCCCGCCGGTGCTCATCTCGGGACGACTGGCGGCGGAAAGGATCACCGGCCGGTGAACGAACTCGACGCCGCGGGCATCACGGCGCCGGACCTGCGGGCCGCGTACACCGAATGCCGGCGCATCAACGCGCACCACGGGCGCACGTTCTTCCTGGCGACCCGGCTGCTGCCGGCCCGCGCCCGCCCGGCGGCGCACGCGCTGTACGGGTTCGCGCGGATGGCCGACGAACTGGTCGACAACCCGGCCCCGGGCAGCGACCCGGCGGCGGCCCTCGACCGGGTCGGCGACCTGGTCGACGTCGTCTTCGACGGCGGGACCCCGGACGACGCGGTGCTCGTGGCGCTGGCCGACACCGTGCGGCGCTACGACCTTTCGCGCGACCTCTTCGCCGCGTTCCTGAAGTCGATGCGGATGGACCTTTCGCCGGTCGAGTTCGCGACGTTCGCCGAGCTGGGCGAGTACGTGTACGGCTCGGCCTCGGTGATCGGGCTGCAGATGCTGCCGGTGTTCGGCACGATCGGGCCGCCGGCCGACGCCGAGCCGGGCGCGATCGCGCTGGGCGAGGCGTTCCAGCTGACGAACTTCCTGCGCGACGTCGGCGAGGACCTCGACCGGGGCCGCCTGTACCTGCCGCTCGACGAACTGGCCGCGTTCGGCGTCTCGCGTTCGCTGCTCGAGGAGCGGCGGCCGGACCCGCGGATCCGCGCCGCGATGGCGTACTTCGTGGCGCGGACGCGGGCGGTGTACCGGCGGGCCGAAGCCGGGGTTCCCTTGCTGCGCCCCGAATCCCGGCCGTGCGTGCGGACGGCGTTGACGCTGTACCAGGGCATCCTCGACGAGATCGTCGCACTGGACTACGACATCCTGACGCGGCGGGCGGTGGTGCCGAAGTCGCGAAGGCTGGTAGTTGCCGCACCTGCCTTGGCGAGAGTCGTGCTGAGTCGCCGATCACGGGCGTAACAAGGACGGACCCACCGGCGACTCGACCGCACGGGCCAACGAAGCCGACGCCCGAGCGACGGCGGCCGCGAACCTGCAGGCGGCGCGTCAAGCAGCAGTGGCCTCGATTCGCGGGTCGCTGGCATCACTCGCGGGCTACGAGTACTTCGAGGCGAAGATCATCCGCCCGACGCTGAAGACCCACGGTCGCTTCCGCACCAAGGCGGACACATCCGCGCGCGTGGCCTGGAAGCTGACGTCCGAGCAGGAGTACTACGTCGACGGCTACCTTGAAGTGCCGGTTTGGTTCGGTTTGGACCAGATCGTCTACCGGGCGAAGATCTTCGGTGGGGACCCGCAACAAGCAGCTCGACCGCGACATCTCGGCGAAGTACGGCCTCGACCACGACCAGGTCGTCGCCGAGCTGGACAGGGTGCTCGGGCTGAGCACGCCCTACCCGACCCCCAAGGAGCTGCCACCAGCTGTCGATCTGGCAGGTCTCGACAAGCTGCTTGTTCGTGAGCGAGCGGCTCGGACATGGCTCGACCACGGCACCTCGCCGTCGGAGACAGCCTGAACGTCGCAGGCCGGTAGTCGCGCTACCACCGTCGGCCGCGGTCTGGGCGCGCGAAACGTTCCGGAGCGGTCGTAGGCTGCGATCATGACCGAACGACGCATCCGGATCGGCCTGCAGCTCCAGCCGCAGCACGCCGACTACGACACCATCCGGCGCACCGCGTCGGCCGCCGAAGACCTCGGGGCCGACATCGTCTTCAACTGGGACCACTTCTACCCGCTGTACGGCGATCCCGACGGCCTGCACTTCGAGTGCTGGACGATGCTGGGCGCGTGGGCGGAGTCGACGTCCCGGGTGGAGATCGGCGCGCTGGTGACCTGCAACAGCTACCGCAACCCCGAGCTGCTGGCCGACATGGCCCGCACGGTCGACCACATCTCGGGCGGCCGGCTCATCCTCGGCATCGGCTCCGGCTGGTTCGAGAAGGACTACGACGAGTACGGCTACGAGTTCGGCACCGCGGGCGGCCGCCTCGACGACCTGGCGGAGTCGCTGCCGCGCATCGAGTCGCGCCTCGGCAAGCTGAACCCGGCCCCGACCCGCAAGATCCCGGTCCTCATCGGCGGCGGCGGCGAGAAGAAGACGCTCAAGCTGGTGGCCAAGCACGGCGACATCTGGCACGGCTTCGGCGACCCGGAGGTCGTCGAGCGCAAGGTGAAGATCCTCGACCAGCACTGCGCGGACGTCGGCCGCGACCCGGGCGAGATCGAGCGTTCGTGCGGCGTGCAGGGCGAGCCGGACGAGCTGGGCCCGAAGCTGCTCGACCTGGGCGTCACGACGTTCACGGTCGGCGTGGGCGGTCCGGACTACGACCTGGGCGCGCTCGAGAAGTGGGTCGCTTGGCGGGAGAAGACCACCAGCTGAGTTCTCGAGGTGGTCGAGGTCCGAGCGGCCTCGACCACCTTCAGCCGCAGCTGACGACGGCGTACTCGCCGGAGCTGCTGTTCTCCGAGACGACGTGGCCGTCGCCGCGGACGCCCGAGCCGGTCGTCGTGACGCTGTAGGTGATGCGGTTCGCCTTGCGCTGGGCTTCCTCTTCTGCCTTGCGTTGCGCCTCGGCCGCGGCAGCTGGCCGCCGCCTTCGAGGACTGTTCGGCAGCCGAGGACGAAGCATCGGCCGCCTCCGAGTTCCGACTTTCCTGGGCTTCCCAGCTCGCCTTCGCGGCGGAACTTTCAGCGGCCGCGGCGACCGGGTCCGTCGTGCGGACAGTCAGGTCCGAAGTCGCCTCGGCCGTGAGCGCCGGCTTCGGCGAGGTGGCCATGGAGATCGAGCCGATGATGACGACGGCACCCACCGCCGCGGTGATCCACGGCTACCTGGGGCGCCGCTTCGGGTTGGGTGGCGGCTGGACTGCGGGGAAGGTCATGCGGTTCTCGATTCGGGTCTCGCCGGCTCTTCCCCCGCGTCGTCGCGCACGTCCGGCCGGTTGTTGCGGTCCGCAGCGAAGACAGGCCGAAAGACCCGGGCATGACCTCAGTGCGTCACCTTCGCGCCCGGTGCGCGGCGACGCGTTCGCGTGTCGCGCACCGGGGCGAACAAAACCGCCGGGGGCTGCCGCCGCCGGTGTGGGCGAACGGCTTGCCGCACGACGGTGAAGCGCACAACCCTCCCGGGACGTCCTGGCGCTCCGCCAGCAGCGAAGCCAGCCCCAGCGCCGACGAAGTCACCAGCCACGCGCGCCACGGGCCGTCGTCCGAGGCGTCGACGTGCAGGTGCCAGCCGTAGCCCTCGTCGTGGTCGGTCAACCGCGGCGGGCGCGCGTACGTCGCGAACAACCCGTTCAGCACCGCGGCCGCCGCAGCGACGTCCGGCGCCGCGAAGACCGGAAGCAGCTCGAGAGCCGCCGCGTGCAGTTCCGGAACGTCGACCTCGGAGAGGTCGGTTTCGCCGTGGGCCAGCAAAACGCGCCGCACCGCCGCCGGATCGGGGTCCGGGAGCAGTACCCGGAGCAGGTCGACCGCGCGCTGCACGGAATCCCGGTGCGGAAACGCCATACCCCACTGTAACGTCTCGCTCATGATAAGGCGTTACCTGGTCGGAGCGACGCTCGCGCGGACCGGGGACGAGCTGTCCGGCCCCGCTCTCCTCCTGCTCGGCCTCACCGCCGGGCCGCACGCCGGGTCCGCGCTGCTCGCCGGGCTGACCGCCGCCGCCGCCGTGGGTGGCCCCCTGTTCGGGGCCCTTCTCGACCGCAGTGCCGTGCCCGGGCGGCTGCTCGCCGTCGCGCTCGCCGGGTACGCCGGAGGGCTCGCGGTCGTCGCCGCCGTCTTCGGGCACCTGCCGCTCGCCGGGGTGGTCGCCGTGGCGGCCGCGGCCGGGCTGCTCAACCCCGCCATCGCGGGCGGCTGGACCGCTCAGCTGCCCGGCGTCGCCGGTCCGGAACTCCCCCGCGCCAGCCGGCTCGACGCCCTCACCTTCACCGCCGCCGCGCTCGCCGGGCCCGGGCTCGCGGGGCTGCTCGGCGGGCCGGCCGGGCTCGTCGTGGCCGTCGCCATGGTCGGCGTCGCGGTGCCGGTGGCGTGGGCGCTGCCGAAGAAACCCGGGAAGGCGACGACCCACCTCAAGGAGGGCTTCACGGTTCTGGTCCGCAACGCCGCGCTCAGGCGGGCGACGGTCGCCTCGACCCTCTCCTGCGCCGGGATCGGTATGGTCACCGTCTGTTACCCACTCCTCGGCGCGGCGCACCTGCGCGGCCCCACGGACGGCGCACTGCTGATGACCGTGCTGGCCGTGACGTCGCTGCTGGTCAACGCCGTCTTCGCGAAGAAGCCGCTGCCGTGGGCGCCGGACCGGACGGTGTGGCTGAGCACGCTCGTCCTGGCCGCGAGCGCCGTCCTGGCCGCGCTCGCCGACGGCGTGACCCTGCTGCTGGTCGCCGCGGCCACCGCCGGATTGGCCGAAGGTCCGCAGCTCACGGCCTTGTTCGCGATCCGCCACCGGGAAGCGCCCGAGCACGTCCGGGCGCAGGTGTTCACGACGGCGGCGAGCGTGAAGATCACCGGGCTGGCGGCGGGAGCCGCACTGGCCGGTCCGCTGGCCGCGTGGTCGCTCCCCGCGTGCCTCGGCGTCGCCGCGGCCGTTCAGGCCGTCGCGGCGCTCAGCTGTCTGCGCAGGTCAGAACGCCATCGCCTGCGCGCGCCGCTTGACCTCGGTGCCGTGGCTGGTGCGCAGCGCGTTGACCGGGGTGCTGCCGGGCAGGGTGTCGTCCGCCGTGAACAGCCACCGGAGCATCTCCGTCCGGCTGAACCCGGAGTCGGCGAGCACCGTGATGGTGCCGGCCAGGCCCTTGACCACGCCGTCCTTGACGAAGAAGTCGCCGGGCACGCACAGTTCGCCGCCGCGCTTCAGCGCGATCAGCTGCCCGTCGCGCAGCATCTGCCGGACCTTGTTGGTCGAAGTCCCGAGCGCTTTCGCGACCTCGGGCAACGGGAGGACCGCGATGGCGGTGTCGAGGACGTCATCGGCGACAGGAATCCCACTCACAGGTGACACTGTGCCACATTCGGCTCCCGCACCCGCTAGTGCGCACGGGTGACCCGCGAGGTCTCCTCCACGAGGCGTGTGCGGTTCCGTACGATCCATACCCGTGACACGCACCCACCCCAGCCTGGCCGGCACGCTCCTCGAGCGGCGCTACCGGGTGGACCGGCTGCTGGCCCACGGCGGGATGTCTTCCGTCTACCGGGGGACCGACACCCGGCTGGACCGTCCGGTCGCGATCAAGATCATGGACCCGCGGTTCGCGGACGACCGGTCGTTCGTCGACCGCTTCGTGCGCGAGGCCCAGTCCGCGGCGCAGCTGCACCACCCGCACGTCGTGGCGGTGCACGACCAGGGCTTCGACCTGCCGCAGGGCGCCGAGTCCGGGCTGGCGTTCCTGGTCATGGAGCTGGTGGACGGCGGGACGCTGCGCGACCTGCTCGACGAGCGGGGTCCCCTGGACATCGCGCTGGCGCTGAGCGTGGCCGAGCCGGTGCTCTCGGCGCTGGCGTCGGCGCACCGGGCCGGGCTGGTGCACCGGGACGTCAAGCCGGAGAACGTGCTGATCGGCCGGTCCGGCCCGCACACCGGCGGCGCGGTGAAGGTCGCGGACTTCGGCCTGGTGCGGGCGGTGGCGAGCGCGGGCACGACGAGCTCGAGCGTCATCCTCGGCACCGTCGCCTACCTCTCCCCCGAGCAGGTCGAAACCGGCTCGGCGTCGGCACGCGGCGACGTCTACTCGGCCGGGATCCTGCTCTACGAAATGCTGACCGGCCAGGTGCCCTACACCGGCGACACGGCGATCTCGGTGGCCTACCGGCACGTGAACGACGACGTGCCGCGCCCGAGCCTGCTGCGCCCGGACCTGCCGCCGGAGCTCGACGACCTGATCACGCGCGCGACGCGCCGCGACCCCGAGCAGCGCCCGGCCGACGCCGGCGAGTTCCTCACCGAGCTGACCGCGGTGCGCGCCCGGCTGGGGCTGCTGCCGGTGAACGTGCCGATCCCGGTCTCCCACGGCCAGGGCGACCACGCCGACACCGAACGCACCCTGCCGCGCATCCCGCAGGTGCCGGACGGCCAGCGGACGATGCCGGTGCACCGCCCGAACGCGACGCGGGCGCTGAGCCACCCGGGCACCCCGCCGCCGGGGATCACCCAGCAGATCCCGCCCGTCCGCTCCCACCCGCCGCGGCGGCGGAGCGAGCCGGAACCGGAGAAGCCGAAGGACAAGCGCAAGCTCATCGCCATCGTCGCCGGCGCGGCGCTGCTGTTCGGCGGGCTGATCACCGCGTTCGTCTTCATGCTCACCGACACCGGCGGCGACAAGACCGCGACCGTGCCGAAGCTCGTGGGGCTGAACCAGGCCGCGGCCGGCGACGCGCTGCGGTCGGTGAAGCTGACCCCGCAGTTCAGCCAGGAGTACGACAACAGCGTCCCGTCGAACACCGTGCTGCGCGCCGAGCCCGGCGAAGGCACGCCGCTGGCACCGAACTCGACGGTGTCGGTCGTGCTGTCCAAGGGCCGCCCGGCGGTCCCGGACGTCCGGCCCGGCACCGCGCTGCCCGATGCCGAGAACGCGATCAAGACCGCGCAGCTGACCCCGGTCCGCGGCACCGACGACTACGACGCCGAGGTCCCGCAGGGCGCGGTCATCCGCACGGAGCCCTCCGCCGGCAGCCAGCTGAACATCGGCGGCCAGGTCACGATCATCGTGTCGAAGGGCCCGATCCCGCTGCCGCCGGTCCCGGACGTCGCCGGCCGGAGCAAGGACGAGGCCTTCCAGCTGCTGCAGCAGGCCGGCTTCGAGCCGTTCCAGGCGGGCGAGGAGTTCAAGCAGGACGTCCCGGGCGGCGCCGTCACCCGGACCGACCCGCCGGGCGGCGCGCAGGCGAAGGAAAAACGGATCGGCGTCTTCGTGAACAACGCCGTCCAGGTGCCGGACGTCCGGTTCCGCTCGTTCGACGACGCGCAGAAGATCCTCGAGCAGGCCGGGCTGAAGGCCGACCGCGACGGCGGCCGCGGCCGCGGCCCGGGCGGCGGCGGGTTCGACTTCGTCTTCAACCAGGACCCGCAGCCGGGGTCGTTCGTGCAGAAGGGCTCCAAGGTCAAGCTCAAGGGCTTCGGCCAGTGATCGGCAGCCGCGGCCGCGTCACCGGCACGATCGGCCCCGGTCTCATCGGCGAGGTGCTGCTGAACGTCCGGGGCGGCACGGAGGCGTTCTACGCCTACCCGGCCGACCCGGACGAGACCTACCGCTCCGGCACGCAGGTGCTCGTGGTCGACTTCGAACCCCCGCGAACGGTTTATGTCGAACGGTGGCAACCGCTGAGCCGCTGACGGCGTCGAAGAGGCACCAACACACCCACAACAGAAGAGCGAGGGGGTCGGTGCCATGAGTCTCGTGGAAATCGTGCTGCTTTCCATCGGTGGTCTCATCGTCGCGCTGGTGGTGATCTTCGGCATCCTGCGGCTGCTCTACAAGGTCGCCGAGCCGAACGAAGCCCTGATCATCTCCGGGCTCGGCGTCCGCGTCGACCGCGCGGACACCGCGGACAGCCTGGGCTTCAAGATCATCACCGGGCGCGGGGTGAACGTCCTGCCCGGCTTCCAGACCGCGCGGCGGCTGTCGCTGGACACCCGGGGCGTCAACCTGCAGGTCTCCTGCGTGACCAAGCAGGGCCTGCCGGTGACCGTGCGGGCCGTCGTCATCTACAAGGTCGGGGACGACTTCGCCTCCATCGCCAACGCCGCCCGCCGGTTCCTGGACCAGCAGAAGGGCATGAACGACACGATCCACGAGCTGTTCTCCGGGCACCTGCGCTCGATCGTGGGCGGGCTGACCATCGAGGAAATGATCCACAACCGCGACGCGCTCACCGGCGAGGTGCGCCAGTCCTCGGCCACGGAGATGATCAAGCTCGGGCTGATCGTGGATTCGCTGCAGATCCAGGAGATCGACGACGAATCGGGCTACATCACCAACCTCGGCAAGCCGCACGCCGCCGCGATCGCCGCTTCGGCCCGCATCGCCGAGGCGCGCAGCGACCAGGAGGCCGCCGAGGTCGAGCAGGTCTCCGCGGCGAAGAAGGCGGCCGCGGTCCGCGAAAGCCAGATCCAGCAGGCCGGTTACCAGGCCGAGGTGGACCAGGCCCGGGCGAAGGCGTCGCAGTCGGGCCCGCTGGCCGAGGCGACCGCGCGCCAGGAGGTCGTCGTCCAGGAGACCCGCGCGGCCGAGCTGGAAGCGGCGCTGGCCGAGCAGCGGCTGCAGTCGCAGGTCCGCAAGCCGGCCGACGCGAAGGCGTACGACACGCGGACGACGGCCGACGCCGCCCGTGACGCTTCGATCGCGAAGGCCCAGGCCGAGGCGAAGGAGACCGAGCTGCGGGCCGCGGCGGACGCGACTCGCGTGAAGACGGCGGCCGAAGCCGAGGCGCAGGCCACGAAGGCCCGGGCGGAGGCGGCGGCCGGGGCGACCCGGGCGACCGGTGAAGCGGAGGCGGCCGCGGCCAAGGCCCGCGGGCTGGCCGACGCGGAGGCCGCGAAGGCGAAGGGTCTCGCCGAAGCGGAGTCGGCCCGGGCGAAGGGTCTCGCCGAGGCGGACGCCATCAAGGCGCGCGCGGCGGCGCTGGCGGAGAACCAGGAAGCCGTCGTCGCGCAGCAGCTGGCCGAGCGCTGGCCGGAGATCGTCGAGGCGGGCGCGAGCGCGTTCGGCAACATCGACCACATGGTCGTGCTCAACGGCGCCGACGGCATGTCCGACATGTTCGCCAAGGCGCTTTCGCTCGGCGGAACCGGTCTCGGCCTGGCCCGGCAGCTCATGGACGCCATGGGCAAGCCGGCCGAGAACGAGCTCGACGAAGGCGCGCGCAAGAACGGCGAGCTCAAGCTGAGCGACTGACCGGCCACGGAGCGTACGGCCCCGGTGTCCCGGATCACGGGAAGCCGGGGCCGTACGCCCGATCGGGGGCGGCAATTCCCCGGCCGTTGTCCTACCGTGGGCGCATGGTGCCGGACTGCGTGTCGCGGGCCGCCCGATGAGCTTCTTCACCGGCGGTCCCCGTGAACGTCCCCTGTTCCCCGTCCCGGAGCAGGAGCTGTACGCGTTCAACGGCCGGCACTGGACCGACGCCCCGCGCGAGCACATCGTCCCGGCCGTGCTGAGCTGGGCTCAGCCGCTGGGCCGCGCCGAGCGCACGGTGGTCGCGCTGCGGGCCATCGAGGTGTGGCCGGAGGCGCTGACGCTGCGCATCACGGTGTACTCGCGGGACAGCCTGCTCGACGACCCCGCCGAGGGGCTGATCGACCACCGGCGGAAGCCGGACTACAACGGGCTGCTGATCGGCGTGCTCTACGCCGACGGCAGCCGGGCCAGCTCGGAAACGGTTTCGGTGCCCTCGGCCGCCGAGCCCGACGGCCCGGTGCTGCGGGCGCAGGCGGCGGGCGGTACGCGCTTCGCCGTCGAGCACGAGGTGTTCCTGTGGCCGCTGCCCCCGGCCGGTCCGCTCAAGCTCGTCGTGCAGTGGACCGACCGGGAAATCCCGGAGACCCGGACGACCCTCGACGGCGGCGCGATCCGGGCCGCGGCGAAGGACGCCGCGGAGATCTGGCCGGGGCTCGGCAAGCGGCAGGCGAACGGCTTGCCTGTCCGCCGGGTCGGCAAGCAAGTGGCACTGACCCCCGATTGGGGGACCCCGGTGGTGCGGGCGGAGCAGCCTGGATCCACCCCGGGCGAGTGACCACCAGCTGATCTGTGACCCCGCGCACCGCGACCCGGGGTATCTCGAATGGATGAACGGGGTGAGTAGTTAGCGTCGTGGAAACACTTCGACCACCCCGCCGTCATGTCGGGCTGGTGCAGTGGATCCCCTCCTCCTGACGCACGTGGCCGTGCACCCGCGAACCAGGAAAGGTCGCCCATGGCAGGCTCGCCGCTCAGCGCTCTCGACGTCGCTTTCCTTTGCCTGGAAAGCGAAACCTCCCCGATGCACATGGGCGCGGTGCTCACGTTCACCCCCCGCCGCCCGGTGGACGCCGGGGCTCTGACGGCGATCCTCGCCGACCGGGCCGCGCGGCTGCCGAAGCTGCGCCAGCGGGCGCGCGCGGAGCTGTTCCCGCCCGGCGCCGCCAGCTGGACCGAGGACGCGGGATTCCTTGCCACCGACCACATCCACCACGTCGTGCTCAGCTCGCTCTACGATCCGGACCCCTTGGCGGCGTTCGCGTCGCGGTGGATCGCCGAGCCGCTCGACACCACCCGCCCGCTGTGGGACCTCACCGTGGTGACCGGCCTGCCGGACGGGAAGTTCGCGCTGCTGCTCAAGCTGCACCACGCGCTCACCGACGGCGCCGGGGCGTACGCGGTCGCGGCCGGCCTGCTCGACGGCGTCAAGCTGCCGGAGCGGAGCACCGCGCCGTCCCGGGCGATCCCGGCGCCGCGCTCCACTTTGGACACGGTGAAGGACGCGCTGGGCACGGCGTGGGGGCAGGCGAACGAGACCGCCGGGATCGCCTCGTCCCTCGTGCGGGCCGCGCGGCCGCCGCTCTCGCCGGTGTCGGCGCCGACGTCGGCCGAACGACGCCTCGGGTTCGTGCGGCTGCCGCTGGCGGAGCTGCGCCGGGTGCGCCAGGCCCACGGCGGCACCACGAACGACGTCGTGCTGGCGGTGCTCTCCGGCGCGCTGCGCGAATGGCTGGTCAACCGCGGCCGGCGCGCCGACGGCCGCACGCTGCGCGCGCTGATCCCGGTGAGCGTGCGCGGCCGGGCGGGCGGTGGGCTCGGCGGCAACAAGCTGTCCGGCTACCTGTGCGACCTGCCGGTCGGCGAAGACGACCCGGTCGAGCGGCTGCGCGCGGTCCGCCGCGCGATGACCCGCAACAAGGCGGCGGGCCCCAGCCGGGGTGCCGGCGCGCTGCCGCTGCTGGCCGACCGCGTCCCGCCGCTGCTGCACCGCCTGGGCACGCGCACCGCGGGCTTGGCCGCGCCGATGCTGTTCGACCTGGTCGTCACCACGGTCCCGGTGCCACCGGCCCGCCTGTCGATCGACGGCGCCCGGCTGGCGGAGATCTACCCGTTCGTGCCGCTGGCCCCGCGGCACGCGGTCGGCATCGCGGTGGCCACCTACCGCGACTCGGTCCACGTCGGGTTGCAGGTCAACGGCGCGGCGGTGCCGGACGTCGGCTCGCTGCGCGACGCGGTGCTGAAGTCCGCGGACCGGCTCGTGGACGCGTCCTAAGGTGTCACGCCCGCCGCGCCGACCACTTCCAGGAACGCCAGCGCCTCGGCGCTCCGGGAGCCGGGCGGTGCGGTGTAGAGCACGAGGTGCTGGTCGTCGCCCGGCAGGGTGAGGGAGTCGCAGTCGACGGTCACCTCGCCCACGGCCGGGTGCCGGAAGGTCTTGGTGAGCACCGGCGCCGCGTGCACGTCGTGGCGCTCCCACAGCCGGGCGAAGTCGGCGCTGCCCGCGCGCAGCTCGTCGACCAGCCCGCGCACCGCCGGGTCGGCCGGGTAGCGGGCCAGGGTCGCGCGCAGTTCCATGACGACGTTGAGCCGGAACTCGGCGGTGTCGGAGACCCGGTACAGGGACCCGGCCGGCGCGAGGAACGCCTTGCGGGCGAGGTTGCGCTCCTCGGGCGGGACCGCGGCGAAGTCCGCCATCAGGGCCACCGCGAGGTCGTTCCACGCCAGCACCTCGAACGTGGCGGAGACGACGAAGGCGGCCGTCTGCGGCAGCCGCTGCAGCAGCGCCAGGATGCTGGGGCGCACGGCACGGCGGTGGTGCCCGCTCCGGATCGGCGCGGTCCCCGCCAGGACGTGCAGGTGCTCGGCCTCGGCACCGGTCAGCCGCAGCGCCTCGGCGATACCGGCCAGCACCTCGCCCGACGGGCGCGGCGCCCGGCCCTGCTCGAGGCGGACGTAGTACTCGGTGGAGATGTGCGCGAGCACCGCGACCTCCTCGCGGCGCAGTCCCGGCGTTCTCCGGCGCGGCCCCGAGGGCAGGCCGGCGTCCGACGGCCGCAGCCGCTCACGGCGGCTGCGGAGGAAGGCCCCGAGCTCTTGCTTGTCCACCCCTCCAGTATGCGAAGGGCGCGGCGCCGGATCCTGGTACGACCCGTGCCTGTCTCGCGGCTCCGGGCCGGGGCAGCGTCGAAGGCATGACGAACTCCCGTGACTTCCCCTCCCCCGGCCTGCTCGCCGGCAAGGTCGTGCTCATCACCGGCGCCAGCCGCGGCATCGGCGCGGCCGCGGCCCGCCTCTTCGCCCGCGAAGGCGCCTCCGTCGTGCTGGCCGCGCGCACCACCGCGTCCCTCGACGCCCTCGCCGCCGAGATCCGGGCCGAGGGCGGCACCGCCGACGGCGTCGCGCTGGACCTGGCCGATCCCGGGAGCATCCGGGCCGCCGTCGACCAGGTCGAGCGGCGGCACGGCCGGCTGGACGGCGCGTTCAACAACGGCGCGGCCGGCCAGTCCCCCGGTCCGCTCGACACCACCGGCGAGGACGACATCGACCGGCAGTTCGCGGTGAACTTCCGCGGGCACTGGACGGCCATGACCGCGGAGGCCGCGCTCATGCGCCGCACGGGCGGCGGGGCGATCGTCAACACGTCGAGCATCGGCAGCCGCCGCGCCAACCCCGCCCTGCCCGCCTACGGCGCCATGAAGCGGGCGCTGAACAGCATCACCGAGACCGCGGCCGTGACGTGGGGCCCGCACGGCATCCGCGTCAACGGCCTCACCCCCGGCGGCACCGCCACGGACATGATCGACGAGTGGGAAGCCGCGACCCCCGGGATCGTCGAGCGGATCACCGCCTCGATCCCGCTGGGGCGGATGGCCGAACCCCGCGAGGTCGCCGAGGCGGCCGCCTGGCTGCTCAGCGACCGCGCGTCGATGGTGACCGGCGCGATCGTGCCGGTCGACGGCGGCGCGGGCGCCTGAGCCGTCAGCCGCGGAGCATCTCCGCGACCAGGAAGGCCAGCTCCAGCGACTGCTGCGTGTTCAGCCGCGGGTCGCAGGCCGTCTCGTAGCGGCCCGACAGGTCGACGTCCGAGATCTCCTGGGCGCCGCCGAGGCACTCGGTGACGTCCTCGCCGGTCAGCTCGACGTGGATGCCGCCCGGGTAGGTGCCCAGCTTGTTGTGCACCTCGAAGAAGCCCTGGACCTCGTCGACGATCCGGTCGAAGTGCCGGGTCTTGTAGCCGGTGGACGACTCGTGCGTGTTGCCGTGCATCGGGTCGCACTGCCAGATGACCTTGTGCCCGGACGCCTCGACCTTCTCGACGATCGCCGGCAGCACCTCGCGGACCTTGCCGTTGCCCATCCGCGCGATGAGCGTCAGCCGGCCGGGCTCGTTGCGCGGGTCGAGCCGCTCGACGTACTCCACGGCCTGGTCGGGCGTGGTCGTCGGGCCGATCTTCAACCCGATCGGGTTGGCCAGCAGCTCGGCGAACGCGATGTGCGCGCCGTCCAGCTGGCGGGTCCGCTCGCCGACCCAGAGGAAGTGCGAGGAGAGGTTGTACAGCTTCGGGTCGGCCGCGTCGGCGTTGTCCAGGCGCAGCATCGAGCGCTCGTAGTCGAGCAGCAGCGCCTCGTGGCTGGCGAAGATCTCCGTCGACTGCAGCGACGTGTCGGTGACCCCGCACGCCGACATGAACCGCAGGCCGCGGTCGATTTCGTTGGCCAGCGCCTCGAAGCGCTGGGCCGCCGGCGAGGCCGACACGAAGTCCTTGTTCCAGTCGTGCACCTGGTGCAGGTCGGCCATGCCGGCGCCGGTGAGGGCGCGGACCAGGTTCATCGCGGCGCCCGCGTTCGCGTAGGCGCGGATCATCCGGCCGGGGTCCGGCACGCGCAGCTCGGGCTTGGCGACCAGCGAGTTGATGATGTCGCCGCGGTAGACCGGCAGGCCCAGCGCGTCCGTCGCGGCCGACCGCGGCTTCGCGTACTGGCCGGCGATGCGCCCGACCTTGACCACCGGCAGGCTCGCGCCGTAGGTCAGCACGACGGCCATCTGCAGCAGCGTGCGCAGGTTGGCCCGGATGTGCGGCTCGGTGTTGGACTCGAACGTCTCGGCGCAGTCGCCACCCTGCAGGAGGAACGCCTCGCCGCGGGCGACCATGGCCAGCCGGTCCTTGAGCCGGTCGATCTCGGCCGGGACCGTGATCGGCGGCACGCTCTCGAGCACGCCGCGGACCCGGCGGGTCGCGTCCGGGTCGGGCCACTCCGGCTGCTGCGCGGCCGGCCGGGCCAGCGCGTCGTCCAGCCGCTCCCGCAGACCGGGCGGCAGCGGCGGCAGTTCGGGCAGTGTGTCGACGGGGACGTCCACAGTCCAGTTCACGCAGACCAGGATAAGGTTCGCGCCTCACGGCGTTCCGCCCGGTCAGCCCAGGCCCCCTGAGCTGCGGACGTCATCGGCACGGCCCGTCCGCCGCCGGGAAGACCCCGTCGCGCAGGTAGCCCAGCACCAGTCGGTTGCCGCACGCGTTCTCCCGCGTGAAGACGCCGTGCCCGCCGGCGTCGACGGTCACCAGCCGCGCCCGGGACCCGAAAGCCGCTCGCGTTTCGCGCGCGCCGGACAGCGGGGTCGCCGGGTCGCGCAGGTTCTGCACCAGCAGGACGTTCGCCGGGCCGGGGCCGCCCACGCGCACCGCCGGTTCCGCGCGTCCGGCGGGCCAGAACGCGCACGGGTTCACGTTCGCCGCGGCCGGGCCGAACATCGGGTGGCGGCGCCGTTCGCGCTCGACCACGAGCTGGTAGGTGCCGATCCGCCCGGGCCAGTCGGAGTCGTTGCACAGCACCTGCAGCTGGAGGGCGGCGTGGTTGTCCCCGTCGAGGGACCCGCCCGCGGCCCGCGCGGTGCCCGCCCAGTCCGCGGCGAGGACGGGGAACAGCGCGTCGTCGTAGAGCGCGTTCCACGTGCCGGCCCGGAACCCCGGTCCACGAGCGGCGGCGAGTGCGAAGAACTTCGCCGTCACCGCCGCCTCGGTCCGGCCCAGGTGGTAGACGTCGTCGCGCCGCGCGGCCCACGCCGCGAAGTCCGGGAAGCGGTCGTCGAACCCTTCCGCGAACCGCAGCTGGGCGCGGTAGTCCAGGCCGCCCGGCCCGAGCACGCTGTCCAGCACGATCCGGTCCCCGCGCCCGGGGAACATCGAGGCGTAGGCGGCGCCGAGGTAGCTGCCGTACGAGACGCCGTAGTAGGAGATCTTCTCCTCCCCGAGCGCCTCGCGGATCCGGTCGAGGTCGCGCGCGGTGTTCGCGGTCGTCATGTGCGGCAGCAGGTCCTTTGTGGACGCGGTCGCGCATTGCCGCGCGACGGCCCGCGCTTTCGCGGCGGTGGCGGCGACGTCCCGGGGTCCTTCGGCGTAGGGCCCGAGCACCGCGCCGCGCTGCTCCGGCGTCAGATCGCAGGTGACCGGCGTGCTGTAGCCGGTGCCCCGGGGTCGAAACCGATGACGTCGTAGGCGCCGGGCAGGCCGGACCCGCCCATCCGCTGCGCCAGCTGGGCGGGCATGGCGAGCCCGGGACTGCCGGGCCCGCCGGGGTTCATCAGCAGCACCCCGCGCCTCTTGCCCGGGACACCGGCGCGGCGCGAGAGGGTCAGCTCGATGGTGCGCTCCGGGTGCGCGTAGTCGAGCGGGACGCGCAAGGTCGCGCATTCGAGCCCCACGGTCGGAGACGGGCTCAGGCCGTAGTCCGGGCAGGGAACCGTCCACTTCGGACTCGGGGCGGCTTCGGCCGGCGGAGCGGCGAGAACGGGCAGGAAGGCGAGCGACAGCAGGATTTTCCGCATGCCCGCAAGCCTGGCCCGCCGATGCGCGGCGGACGTCAGCCCAGGGGCCGGAACCGCGGCTCCACCCCCGGGCTGACGACGGTCACGCGGCTTGCGCGCGGTTGTACAGGTTCTGCGCGTCGGTGCCGAAGTACGGCCCGAACATGTAGCCGGGCAGGAAGGTGTAGCCGAAGCTGTTGACCGAAGCCTGCACGCCGGTGCCGGTGCTCTCGTCGAACGAAAGGAACCACGGCCCGCCGCTGGAGCCGCCGGTCATGTCGCAGTTCATGCCGTGGTCCTTGGTGAGCAGGAAGTCGGTGAAGGTACTCCCGCTGCAGTAGATCAGCTTCGTCCCGTCGTACGGCGCGGCGGCCGGGTAGCCGAAGGTGTACATGCTCTGGTTCTTCGGCTGGTTGAAGGCGATGCCCTGCGCGCCGACGACATCGGTGAGCCGCTGCCCGTCGAGCGGGTTGACGACGGCCATGCCGACGTCGTAGTTCATGTCCTCACCGGCTTCCCACTGCGGCGTGGTGAGCGTGGTCTTCGCGGCCCACTGGCCGTAGGGCGCGTTGCCGTTGGTGTACCCGGGCACGAAGACCCATTCGGTGTGCCAGGTGCCCTGGTACTTGACGCAGTGCCCGGCGGTGACGACGACACTGCCGTTGGCGCTGGTGACGGCGTCCCCGGAGCAGGACGCTTTCTGCCCGTTGAAGAGGAAGAACACCCGCCCGGCGGTCTGGGTGACCTTGCCACCGCCGGTCCAGGCTCCTCCGCCGTTGGGGATGCTCTGAATGATCGCGCTCTGCCCCTTGGCCACGTCTTTCGGCGTGGAGGCGGGGACCTTGACGAGGTTGTCCATCGGAACGGCCGCCCGCATGGCATCGGGCGTCCAGAAGGGTTTCGCCGCTGCTCGCGCGGGCGCGCTGACGAGGCCGAAAGTAAGCGAAAGGACGGCGGTGAGGACCGCGGCCCGGAATGTCGTGCGCTTCAAGACACCCACCTTCCGCGAAAGTGAATTGCCGCAAAAGCGGCACAGCTACTCGAAAGTAGTTGTCCGTGTACGCAGAGCACAGCCGCCGTTCGGCGTAACGCTTCAGGCGGGTCGGTCGTCGGGTGATCGCAGCCCGAGTCTCGCTTCCTGTAATCGGATGTACTGGTCGGCCATCCGGGCGAGACCGGGGTGATCCGTAGACGGCAGCACCGACAGCACCTGCGACCACTCGTCACCCGACGCGAGATCAACCAAAACTTCGGATCGCAGCGGCTCGGCGAGCCGACCGGCGATAGACAGCATGACCGAGATCCGGTCAAACGACTTCAGTTCCGATTTCGCCAGCTCCAGCGCACGAGGACCGTCGCGTTCAGCAAGCCTCTCAATGAAGACCTTTGCCGCCGAACCCGCCGCCAGCCCGAGTCCGGCAAGGATCTGCATACCGTCCTCGCAGCCGGCCTTCGCCAACCCCTCCGCCAAGACGACCGACAGCTCGTGCGTGCGATCGCCGTCCGCAATGCGATCGCGGACGCATTCAACCGCCGCATCGACTTCACCGGTCACACACAGTTCCTTGACAATGAGCAGGTACGATCTTCTGCGATCATGCAATGATTCAAAGGATTGCGAAATTTCGAGCGCCCGCCCCACAAAGCCTGCAACACAAAAGAATTCCACGAAACATACATGCTGATCACCCCGCACTCGCCCGGAGCCTATACTCTTCAGACAGTCCTCGACTCTGGCAACCAACCGGAGGATCGAATCGTTCTCACCGCTCTGCCTCAGCCGACGCAGCAGCACCACGAGCTCCTTGACCGAGGC
This sequence comes from Amycolatopsis sp. NPDC049159, assembly GCF_040648295.1. Taxonomy (NCBI): domain Bacteria; kingdom Bacillati; phylum Actinomycetota; class Actinomycetes; order Pseudonocardiales; family Pseudonocardiaceae; genus Amycolatopsis; species Amycolatopsis sp. NPDC049159. Next base: position 112,371 of record NZ_JBEZDL010000002.1, on the reverse strand, counting down.
AGGCAGGTCGACCAGCCGAAACGCAAGCTCTTCAGCCAGATTCACATCCCCCGATTCGGCCAGTAGCCGGGAAAGCTTCACGACATCGTCCTGCGCAACGTCGACAGTCAGGCAAATGCGCGCCATCCGTTCGGCAACCGCCACGTCACGGCCATAAACGACTAGATCAACGAACTTTCGGAAAGGCTGGCTATAAATTAACGCCCCACCTTCTTGACGCGCCAGGAATTCCGCCTCGCCAGCCAGGACTCGCGCCCGCTCGATGTCACCGGAAAGGACAAGGCCCTCAGCGAGCGCAGTCATAGCGTCCGGCCGAGACGACAGACCGGGTCGCTTATTCAGACTCGACAGTACTTCTTCCAGGAGAGCCATCCCGTCGTCGTACAGCCCAGCCGACCCGTACGCCCGGAGAACCGCGTAAAGGCCCATGGCCCGGTACATGACGGACAGGTCCAGAACCAGAGAACCGGCGAACTCGACGAGCCCCTTGACGAGCGCCAGATCAATGAGACTTAAACTGACTTCATCGCGAAGAGAATCATCTTCCATGTCGGCCAATTGGGTTCGCGTCTGGACTGGATCCTCTTCCAGCGATGCGTAAAACCTCAGCCTGAGGCCCAGGCTTTCGACCTGACCCTCCCCACTCTCCGACTCGATAACCTGGCGTGCCGCCGCAAAATCACCGGTAGCAGCCAATCCGCGAACGAGCCGGCCGATCGGATCGATTCGATCCAACGGCGAGATCCCCTTCGGGATATTCACGACTTTCCCGAACGCCCGTTCCAGCTGCAGACCCATGAGGTCGGATAGGGTTATCCCTTGCAAGTCCACGTTCTTGATCTCGCTCGCCACAACCAGCAGAGGCTCAATTTCGACTTGTCGTTGATCAGCAGCCATCATGACGAGCGTCCTACGGCGCCAATCCAGGTCAACGATGCGTTCAAGGATCGAAATCGCCTTGGCGGTATCACCCTTCGCCGCAATCGCGCGTGCAAGACGCGACCACGGTCCCGGATATTTCGCCTCGTCGGCCGTCTCCTCGACCAACCGTTCGGCGCGACCGGCATGGCCAGCCTCGACCAGTACGTCGACGAGTTCGGCAACGGCTTCGACCCGCCGATGCGGCACGGAGAAAGAATGCGCCAGCGCTTCTCCGTGACCGATCTCGCCCAGACGAGCCCATAAGGCGGGAAGCCGATCTGGCGTCCGAGCGTTGCGCTCCCTGAGCGCAGTCCGGTGCATCGTCAGGGTGAGCACATCGACGATGTCGGGATCAGCAGACGCGGTGGCCAACGCATGTGCCGCCGCAACTTCTGCCTGCGCCGCCGCCTCACCTTCGGTGACTCGCTGAAGCCTGTTCTGCCTTGCCAAGTCCGTCACACACTCGACCATCAAACTAAGGCGGCCGTTCTCCTGCAGGATCCTCGGATAGCTGTGAAGAAGGAACTGTGGAGTCGAGACCGGCCAACCACGAGCCCGATATCCTTCGGCCCATTCAATGATTCTCTCGGCATACCCCCGCATCTCCGCCGTACCCAGCCGGTCGGCCGCCGCTGTCTGCAAATTTTCATGGCTCAACAGGTAGACTTCGGGAGATTCGACCGGATTCCATCTGGCGGGGCGCCGACTGAATACCCGCCCTTCGACACTGTTGAGCGTCATCCGAACCTGTCTCTCTTGCGCCAGACCGACGAGTTCGACGAGATCCTGTTTACTGAGGCCACCACGCGCAGAAACGAGGAATCCCAGCACCGCTCGAGCTTCCGCAACCTCTACACCGAGTAGACGATCCAGGTCGCTTTCCATTGTCTCCCGGGCTGCGGAAGCGGCGGCTGAAGGAACCAGTTCGCGGACGACCTCGGGATCGCGCAACGGATGATCAGCGGCAAGCACCTCAGGCAGTGCGGGATTGGGACGGCCGGTGACAATGATCCGCAAGCCGCGCGCGGGACTACGAGGCAAGAGCGCCGCGATGCTCTTCGCTCCACCGGCTTCGCCCGCAGCTCGGTCTTCGTCCAGTCCGTCGACGACAAGCGCAAGACGTTCGCCCCGGCTCACGCAAAGTTCCGCAGCTTCGGCAAGCAAGCCACGGAAGTTCGAAGGGCCATCCCCATCGGGAACTTCGATACCCAGCATTTCCGACAGCTGTGGGAGAACGACGGTCAGGAAATCCGCTCGCGTGTCGTACCCGGCGAACCGCGCCGTGATGAAGAACGACACAAGCCTAACGTTCTCCGGAGGATTCAGCACGAACCACGAGACGAGCGCCGTCTTGCCTGTCCAGGCTTCAGCTCGCCACCAGACATACTGCGTCGACGAGTCCGGAGCCTCACAGAAGCGAACCAGTTCCGCCAGTTCGCTGTCTCGTCCTGCCAAGACACGTGGAGCGATCTCGCGAACGGTTTCCAGATAACGCGACTTCGTATTGTTACGCTCACCGAGATAGACATCGCCCGAGACTTGCTGCGCCTGGAAAACTGTACCGGACACGTCGCCCGCTATGAGATTCTCGCTACCCGACCTGGCGTCCTCTGGTTGCATCATCGGTCGGCCTTCCGTGACAGTCAGCTGCTCTTCCAGCGTCGTTCGAGGAAGTGGGCACGTTACACGGAAGCCCTACACGGAACGCCGAAGGCCCCCTCACGGGCGGCGAAGGGGCCTTCGAAACGAACCGATCAGACCACCGCGAGCGGCAGCGCCGTCGGGTGCACTGGCGCCGGGAGGTCCGAAGCGCCAGTCAGGTACGTGTCCACCGCGTTGGCCACCGAACGGCCCTCCGCGATCGCCCACACCACGAGCGACGCTCCACGGTGCGCGTCACCACAAACGAACACCCCCGGCGTCTCCGTCTGCCAGTCCGCGCCGCAGGAAAGCGTTCCCCGCCGGGTCAGCGAAAGGCCCAGCCCGTCGAGCAACGGCATCTCCTCGACGCCTTCGAAGCCGATCGCCAGCAGAACAAGGTCGGCCGGGACCGTCTCGATCTCCTCCGTCACCGGGATGACCTCGCGGCGGCCCGTCGTCGGGTCCTTCTGGACTCGGACCTGCTGCAGCTCCACCGCCGTCACGTGGCCCTTGGCGGAACCGACGAAACGCTTGACCGCCACCGCGAACTTGCGCTCGCCCGCTTCCTCGTGGGCCGGGTATGTGCGCAGGATGTACGGCCAAGTCGGCCACGGTGAGCGCTCGTTGTCCCTTGTGGACGGTGGGGTCGGGTACTGGTCCAGCTGGGTCACCGAGCGCGCGCCCTGGCGGGTGGCCGTGCCGTAGGAGTCCGCGCCCGTGTCGCCGCCGCCGATGATGAGGACGTGCTTGTCGCGGGCGTCGATCGACGGCGGGCCGTCGCCCTCGACGTACTTGTTGGCCGGGACCAGGTGTTCCATCGCCAGGTGGATGCCCGTGAGCTCGCGGCCCGGCGTCGTCGTGTCGTCGCGGCCGCGCAGGGCGCCGACCGCCAGCACGACGGCGTCGTACTGCGCGCGCAGGTCTTCCACCGAGAGGTCGACGCCGACCTCGCAGCCGGTGACGAACCGGGTGCCCTCCTTGCGCAGCTGCGCGAGGCGGCGGTCGAGGACCTTCTTCTCCATCTTGAACTCGGGGATGCCGTAGCGCAGCAGGCCGCCGAGGCGGTCGTCGCGCTCGAACACCGTGACCTCGTGGCCCGCGCGGGTCAGCTGCTGGGCGGCCGCGAGGCCGGCCGGGCCGGAGCCGACCACCGCGACGCGGCGGCCACTGGCCACTTCGGACATCTGCGGCTGGACGTAGCCCGCTTCCCACGACTGGTCGGCGATCGTCTGCTCGACGCGCTTGATCGCCACCGGCCCGCCGGAGTCCGGCGAGATCGACAGCACGCAGCCCGCCTCGCACGGCGCCGGGCACAGCTTCCCGGTGAACTCCGGGAAGTTGTTGGTCGCGTGCAGCCGGTCGCTCGCCGCGGCCCAGTCGCCGCGGCGGACCAGGTCGTTCCACTCCGGGATCAGGTTGCCCAGCGGGCAACCCGAGCCGCCGGAGTGGCAGAACGGGATGCCGCAGTCCATGCACCGCGACGCCTGCTTGCGCACCTTTTCGTTGCGCTCGGCGGAAGGAACGTCCGCGTAGACCTCACCCCACGAAGAAAGCCGTTCCTCGTAGGACTTCTTCGGCGGCTCTTCGCGGTCGTACTTCAGGAAACCGGTCGGGTCAGCCACGAGCGGCCTCCATGATCGCCTCGTCGACGTCGCGGCCGGCGGCCTTGGCCGCCTTCGCCGCGTCCAGGACCCGCTGGTAGTCGCGCGGCATCACCTTCGTGAACGCCGCCGAGCGGCGCGGCCAGTCGCCGAGCAGCGAGGCCGCCACCGCGGAGCGGGTGAGATCGTGGTGCTGCTGCACCGTTTTCTTGAGCCACGCCAGGTCGTCGGCGGTCGGCTTGAGCAGGTCCACCATGTCCTGGTTGACCTTCTTGCGGTCGACGTCGAGCAAGAACGCCATGCCGCCGGACATGCCCGCCGCCAGGTTGCGCCCGGTCGGGCCGAGCACCACCGCGCGGCCGCCGGTCATGTACTCGAAGGCGTGGTCGCCGACGCCCTCGGCGACGACCGTGGCGCCGGAGTTGCGGACGCAGAAGCGTTCGCCGACCTGGCCGCGCAGGAAGATCTCGCCGCCGGTCGCGCCGTAGGCGATCGTGTTGCCCGCGATCGTCTGCGCCTCGGCGGCGAACGACGCCACCGGGTCGGGGCGGACCACGATCCGGCCGCCGGAGAGACCCTTGCCGACGTAGTCGTTCGCGTCGCCGACCATGTCGAGGGTGATGCCGCGCGGCAGGAACGCGCCGAGCGACTGCCCCGCCGAGCCGGTGAGCGTGACGTTGATCGTGCCCTCGGGCAGGCCGTCCCCGCCGTAGCGGCGGGTGATCTCCGAGCCGAGCAGCGTGCCGACGGTCCGGTTGACGTTGCGCACCGGCAGCTCGATGTTCACGTGGTGCGCGTCTTCCAGCGCCGCCTCGGCGAGCTGGATGAGCGTGCGGTCGAGCGCGTGCTCGAGGCCGTGGTCCTGGCCGCGGGTGCGCCGCTTGGCGCCGCCGTACGGGGTCTCCGACGGCATCTCGAAGATCGGCGCCAGGTCCAGACCGGACGCCTTCCAGTGGTCGACGGCCTCGTCGGTGTCCAGCAGCTCGGCGTGGCCGATGGCCTCGTCGAGTGTGCGGAAGCCCAGCGCCGCAAGGGTTTCGCGGACTTCTTCGGCGATGAACCTGAAGAAGTTCACGACGTGCTCGACCTGGCCGGTGTAGCGCTTGCGCAGTTCGGGGCTCTGCGTGGCGACGCCGACGGGGCAGGTGTCGAGGTGGCAGACGCGCATCATGATGCAGCCCGCGACGACGAGCGGTGCTGTCGCGAAGCCGTACTCCTCGGCACCGAGCAGCGCCGCGATGACGACGTCGCGCCCGGTCTTCATGGCGCCGTCCACCTGCACGGTGATCCGGTCGCGCAATCCGTTGAGCAGCAACGTCTGCTGGGTCTCGGCGAGGCCGATCTCCCACGGCGTGCCCGCGTGCTTGAGCGAGTTCATCGGGGACGCGCCGGTGCCGCCGTCGTGGCCCGAGATGAGCACGACGTCCGCGTGCGCCTTGGACACGCCCGCCGCGACCGTGCCGACACCCAGCGAGGACACCAGCTTCACGTGGATGCGGGCGTGCTCGTTGGCGTTCTTGAGGTCGTGGATCAGCTGGGCCAGGTCCTCGATGGAGTAGATGTCGTGGTGCGGCGGCGGCGAAATGAGGCCCACGCCCGGCGTCGAGTGCCGGGTCCGCGCGATCCACGGGTACACCTTGTTCGGCGGCAGCTGGCCGCCCTCGCCGGGCTTGGCGCCCTGCGCCATCTTGATCTGGATGTCGTCGGCGTTGACCAGGTACTCGCTCGTGACGCCGAAGCGGCCCGAAGCGACCTGCTTGATCGCGCTGCGCCGCTCGGGGTCGTAGAGCCGTTCCGGGTCCTCGCCACCCTCACCGGTGTTGGACCGGCCGCCGATGCGGTTCATCGCGATGGCCAGGGTTTCGTGCGCCTCGGCCGAGATCGAGCCGTACGACATCGCGCCGGTGTTGAAGCGCTTGAAGATCGCTTCGGCGGGCTCGACCTCGTCGAGCGGCACCGGCTCGCGGACGCCGTCGCGGAAGGCGAACAGCCCGCGCAGCGTGCCGCCTTCGCGGTAGAGGCGGTGCACCTCGTCGGTGTACTTGCGGTACACCTCTTCGCGGCCGGTCTTGGACGCGTGCTGCAGCAGGAACACCGTCTCCGGCGTGAACAGGTGCAGCTCGCCCTCGCGGCGGTAGGCGTACTCGCCGCCGGTGTCGAGTCCACGGTGGACGCGCTCGGTCGGGTTGTCCGGGTACGCGCGGCGGTGGCGCACGGCCACCTCTTCGGCGAGCACGGTCAGGCCGACGCCGCCGAGCTTCGACGACGTCCCGGTGAAGTACTCGTCGAGCAGGTCCTGGGCCAGGCCCAGGGATTCGAAGACCTGGGCGGCGGTGTACGCGCCGACCGTCGAGATGCCCATCTTGGACATGATCTTCAGGACGCCCTTCACGAGCGCCTGCACGTAGTTGCGGATCGCCTTGGCGGGCTCGATGCCGGTGACCGCGCCCTGCCCGATCATGTCCTCGATGGTCTCGAAGGCCAGGTACGGGTTGACCGCGGCGGCGCCGTAGCCGAGCAGCAGCGCGATGTGGTGCACCTCGCGGGCGTCGCCGGACTCGACGACGAGCGCGACGCGCAGGCGCTCCTTGGTGCGGACCAGGTGGTGGTGCACCGCGGAAACCAGCAGCAGCGACGGGATCGGCGCCATCCGGTGGTCGGAGTCGCGGTCGGACAGCACCAGCGTGCGCGCGCCGGCCGCGATCGCCTCGGACGCCTCACGCCGGACGCGCTCGATCGCACCGGCCAGCGCCTCGGCGCCACCGTCCACTTCGTACAGTCCGGAAAGGACACTGCACGCGAAGCCGGGGAGGTCGCCGTCGTCGTTGATGTGGATGAGCTTCGCCAGCTCGTCGTTGTCGATGACGGGGTACGGCAGCTTCAGGTGCCGGCACGACGCCGGGCCGGGGGCCAGGAGGTTGCGCTCCGGGCCCATGATCCGCGCCATGCAGGTGACGAGCTCTTCGCGGATCGCGTCCAGCGGCGGGTTGGTGACCTGCGCGAAGTTCTGCTTGAAGTAGTCGTAGAGGAGCCGGGATCGCTGCGACAGCACCGCGGGCGGGGTGTCCGAGCCCATCGAGCCGATCGGCTCGGCGCCCTTCTCCGCCATCGGCGCGAGCAGGATCTTGAGTTCTTCTTCGGTGTAGCCGAAGGAAAGCTGGCGGCGCAGCACCGAATCGTGGCTCTGCACGACGTGGTCGCGGTCGGGCAGCTCGGCGATCTTCAGCAGCCCGGCGTGCAGCCAGGCGTCGTAGGGCAGTTCGCCGGCGAGGGCGGACTTGACCTCTTCGTCGTCCACGATCCGGCCGGCCTCGGTGTCGACGAGGAACATCTTGCCGGGCTTGAGCCGTCCCTTGGCCACGACGTCGGCGGCGGGAACGTCCAGGACGCCGGCCTCGCTGGCGAGGACGACGCGGTCGTCGGCCGTGCGCCACCAGCGCGCGGGGCGCAGGCCGTTGCGGTCCAGGACCGCCCCGACCAGGCTGCCGTCGGTGAAGGTGACGCACGCCGGGCCGTCCCACGGCTCCATCAGGCTGGCGTGGAACTGGTAGAACGCGCGACGCTCGGGCTTCATGGTGGCGTGGTTCTCCCACGCCTCCGGGATCATCATGAGCACCGCGTGCGGCAGCGACCGGCCGCCCAGGTGCAGCAGCTCGAGGACCTCGTCGAAGGACGCCGAGTCCGAAGCGTCCGGCGAGCAGATCGGGAACAGCCGCGACAGGTCGCCGTCGAGGAGCTCGGACTCCAGCAGCGCCTCGCGCGCCCGCATGCGGTTGCGGTTGCCGCGGATGGTGTTGATCTCGCCGTTGTGGGCCACGAACCGGAACGGGTGGGCCAGCGGCCACGACGGGAAGGTGTTGGTGGAGAAGCGGGAGTGCACCAGCGCGATGGCGCTTTCCAGCCGCTCGTCGCGGAGGTCGGCGAAGAACGCCGGCAGCTGCTCCGGCGTCACCATGCCCTTGTAGACGATCGTCCGCGAGGACAGCGACGGGAAGTACGTGCCACAGCCGGAGTTCGCGCTTTCGTGCTCGACGCGCTTGCGCAGGCAGAAGGCCAAGCGGTCGAGCTCCAGGCCCGCTTTTCCGTCGGCGGTGACGAAAAGCATGGCGAAGTGCGGCATCACCGAGCGCGCGGTCGGGCCGATGTCGGCGCGGTCGGCGTCGACCGGCACCTCGCGCCAGCCGAGGACCTCCAGGCCCTCTTCGACGGCGATGCGTTCGGCCAGCTCGACGGCCTTGCGGCACTGCTCGGCGTCTTGGGGGAGGAACGCGATGCCGGCGGCGTAGGTGTGGTGGCCGCGCTCGTCGGGTTCGGGCAGCGCGAAGCCGGCTTCCGCGCGCAGCAGCACATCGGGTAGCTGCAGCAGGATGCCGGCGCCGTCGCCGCTGGTGGGTTCGGCGCCGGCGGCGCCGCGGTGGTCGAGGTTCGTCAGCGCGGCCAGGCCGTCGGTGACGATTCCGTGGGAGCGGCGCCCGCGGATGTCGGCCACCATGGCCACACCGCAGGAGTCCTGTTCGGTCTCCGGGTCGTAGAGACCCTGCTTGCCGGGAATGGCGGAGAAGATCATGAAGAAGGGACCTCCTTCGTCGTCTGTCGTGCGGGGCCGGGCTACCGGCCGGGAGCGCACGGGACGACGATGGCCCGCTTGTTAGCGCGACTTTAACACCTGGGAAACACGTCAGCATCAATTCGGACTGCCCCGAACAGCGCCGGACGGTAACGATCCGGCAGCGCGGAACGACGTAGTTCCTGATGGGTTCCCGGTAGTTCGCGGCGCTAAGTATACGGCCCGGAAACTCCGGCCGAGCCTAACGTGACCAGTCCGACCCGGCACATCCGGCCTGTGTCCGCCGTCACTAGAACGTGTTACATTTCGCCGCATGATCCTCGACCGGTTCAAGCTCACCGACCAGGTCGCGGTGGTCACCGGCGCCGGCCGCGGCATCGGCGCGGCCACGGCCGTGGCCCTCGCCGAAGCGGGCGCCGACGTGGTCATCGCCTCCCGGACCGCCGCCCAGCTCGAAGAAGTGGCCGCCCGGGTGTCGGCGGCCGGTCGCCGCGCCGTCACCGTCCCCGCCGACCTCTCCACACCGGACGCCGCGGCCGCACTGGCCGAGACGGCGGTGGCCAAGTTCGGGCGCCTCGACCTGGTGGTCAACAACGTCGGCGGCACGTACCCGCGGCCCCTGCTGGAGACCACTCCGGACTTCCTGGAGGAAGCGTTCCGCTTCAATGTCTCGACCGCGCACGCGCTGACGGCGGCGGCCGCCCCTGCCCTGGTGAAAGCGGGCGGCTCGGTCGTCAACATCTCGTCGGTGATGGGCCGCGTCTCGGGCCGCGGCTTCGCGGCGTACGGAACGGCGAAGGCGGCCCTGGCCCACTACACCCGCCTGGCCGCGGCCGACCTGGCCCCGAAGGTCCGGGTGAACGCGATCTCGGTGGGCTCGGTGGCGACGTCGGCCCTGGAGATCGTGGTGGGCAACCCGGAGCTGAAGGCCAAGATGGAGTCGGCCACCCCGCTGGGCAAGATCGGCGAGGCGGAGGACATCGCGGCGACGGTGGTGTTCCTGGCCTCGCGGGCCGGCGGGTACATCACCGGCAAGATCCTCGAGGTCGACGGCGGGCTGCAGACACCCAACCTGGAGCTGGGCCTGCCCGACCTGTCCTGAGGGGCACCCTCGTGGCCGTGAAAGCCAGGGGCCCCGCTAAGCCGGATCGGCCGCCCCAGGTCCAGCGGTTCGCAAAGTCATGAGGGTGCCCCTCATGGCTACGGTCAGCTCTCGTCGGTCTTCTTGGGCTCTTCGGCCGGGGCTTCGTCGGCGGGCTTCTCCGCGGCCGGGGCCTCGGCTGCCACCTTCGCGTGTTCCGGCTCCCCGTCCGCCGGGGAAGCGCCGTCGACCGGCACCTCGTCCGGCCCGGGCGCGTCCTTGCTCACCAGCGTCTCCGGCAGCTCCCGCGGCCCCCGCTTCCCGGCCAGCACGAAGTACACCACCGCCGCGGCGAACAGCAGGATCGACGTCCACACGTTCACCCGCAGGCCGAGGATGTGGTTCGCGGTGTCGGTCCGCATCATCTCGATCCAGCCGCGGCCGACCGTGTAGCCGGCGACGTACAGCGCGAACGCCCGCCCGTGCCCGAGCTTGAAGCGCCGGTCCGCCCAGACGACCAGCAGCGCGACCAGCAGGTTCCAGATCAGCTCGTACAGGAACGTCGGGTGGACCGGGCTCTCCGGCAGCGGGATGTGGTCGATCGCGACGCCGTTGAGCAGATTGCTCGGGTCGTCGATGTTGATCCGCTGGTAGACCTCCAGGCCCCACGGCAGATCGGTGTGCGCGCCGTAGAGCTCCTGGTTGAAGTAGTTGCCGATGCGGCCGATGGCCTGCGCGACGACGATGCCCGGGGCGATCGCGTCCGCCATCGCCGGCAGCGGGATGCCCTTGCGGCGGCACGCGATGAGCGCGCCCACCGCGCCGAGGGCGATGGCGCCCCAGATGCCGAGGCCGCCGTCCCAGATCGCGAACGCGTTCCAGGGGTTCTTGCCCTCGGTGAAGTACAGCTCGGGGTCGGTGATCACGTGGTACAACCGGCCGCCGACCAGGCCGAACGGCACCGCGAACACCGCGATGTCGATCACCGTGCCCTTGGTGCCGCCGCGGGCGGCCCAGCGCCGTTCGCCCCACCAGATCGCCACGATGATGCCGGCGATGATGCACAGGGCGTACGCGCGGAGCGGGATCGGTCCCAGGTGCCAGACCCCCCGGTCGGGACTGGGGATCGTCGCGAGGTAGGCGCTCATCACGCGGCCACCGTAGCGCTACCGGCCCGGACCATCCAAGGCGGCCAGGTACCCCGCCACCAGCGCGTGCGCGACGTGGGTGACGGCTTCGTCGCGCGGGAGGAAGCGTTCGTCGTGCAGGCTGGGCACGCCCGCGGTGTCGCCGAGGCCGACGAAGAGCATCAGCCCGCGGGTCGCGCCGCCGCAGTAGTGGGCGAAATCGTCGGCGCCGAAGGACCGGAACTGGTCGTCGACGGCGAAGCCCGCGTGGCTCAGCCAGCGCTGGGCTCCGGTCGCCAGCGCGGCGTCGTTGTCCAGCACCGGCTCGCACGGGCTGATCTCCAGCTCGGCCGTGCAGCCGTGCGCCCGCGCGGTGCCGTGCACGATGTCGGCGAGCGCCTCCAGCGCGCGGTCGCGGTCCTTCTCTCGCATCAGGCGCAGCGACCCGAACGCGGTCGCGCTGTTCGGGACGACGTTGGCCGCCGCGCCCGCCTGGATCCGCCCGACCGAGCAGACCGCGCCGAACACCGGGTCGATCCGGCGCGACGCGAGCTGCTGCAGGCTCACGACCAGCTGCGACAGCGCCAGGATCGGATCGCGCAGCAGGTGCGGGTAGCCGGCGTGGCCGCCCTGGCCGTGCAGGGTCACCTCGAACTCGTCGGTGGACGCGTTCACCGGGCCGGGCACCGCCGCGACGACGCCGTGCGCGATCCGCGGCTGGACGTGCGCGCCGATCACCGCGTCCACGCCGTGCTCGGCCAGCACCCCGGACTCGACGATGTCGACCGCGCCGGGCGGCGACGTCTCCTCGCGCGGCTGCAGCAGCGCCAGGATCGGCCGCGGCACGCCGGCGCGCACCGCCGCGCGGCCGACGGCGACCAGCGCGGCGAGGTGGACGTCGTGGCCGCACGCGTGCATCAGCTCGTTGCCCGACGCCCACGGCACGCGGGTGCCCTCCAGCACCGGGAGGGCGTCGAGCTCGGCCCGCAGCGCCACCGCCGGGCCGTCGCCGCCGGGCAGCGGGATGGCGCGGCCGGTCTTGGCGACGCGGATCCCGTCCCCCGCGCCGAGCGCCTCGGCGACCAGGCGGGCCGTGTCCTCTTCGTCGCCGGAACCGCGCGGGTCGGCGTGCACCGCGTGCCGCAGCTCGACGGCGGCGGGCAGTTCGTCGGCGATCGCCCGCGTCCACCGGGCCCACAGGTCACTCACACGTGCTCCAAGCGGTAGATCCTCTGCGCGTTCTCGTGCCCCACCAAAGCACACAGCCGCACGGCGTCCACTTCGGACACCGCGTCCGCGTCGAGCGCGGCACGCACGAAGTCGGACAGACCTCGCCGGAACAGGGCCGTGCCCAGGTGGTACAGCTCGGCCAGGCCGAACGCGTCGGTCGAGAAGAGGACCTTCCCGAACGGCGCGACCTCCAGCAGCTCGGCCAGGATCGCCGGCGCCCGGAACCCCGCGTTGTGCGTGATGAGCCCGGCGTCCACGAACACGTGCTCGAAGACCTGCGCCAGATACGCGGCGCCCCGGTGGAAGGGGTAGTTGTGCAGCAGCAGGATCGGCACGCCGAGGTCGCGGGTGGCCCGCAGCAGCCCGGTGAGCAGGAGCGGGTCGCAGCGGTGCAGGTCGACGTCGGAGTCGCCGTAGCCGACGTGGAACTGCACCGGCAGGCCCAGGTCGAGGCCGGTGAAGACGAGGTGCCGGTGCAGCACCTCGTCGGCCAGGCGCGGGTTCCCGCCGCGCAGCCAGCGTCCCGCCGCGGCCGCCACCTCCGAGGGCGACGGCCGCTCCCCCGCCAGTTCGAGGCCGACGCGGTAGGCGGCGATCGACTTGAGCCCGACGGCGGTCTTCGCGCGTTTCCCCAGCTCGTCGGCGAAGGCGGCGGCGAACCCTTCGGCGGTGGTCCCGCCGATGACTGCCTCGGCGACCTGTTCCAGCCGGACGACGTCGTGCGCGCGGGTGCCCGCGAGCGCGGCGAACTCCGGTGTCGTGGTCACCGGCTCCGGCAGGAACCCGCCGTCCAGGAGGAAGCCGGTGGTGCCGGTGGCGCGCAGGAACCGCCGCGCCACCTCGGCCGCGCCCAGTTCGGCGCGGCGTTCGAGGTAGGCGTCGGCGTCCGCGTGCTTCGGCAGGTCGAGGACGGGCGCGCAGCGTTCGCGCACGGCCAGCCCGATCAGCGAGTCGAACAGGCTCGTGCCGAGCGGCGAGCGCGCGTCGGCCTCGGTCAGCATCCCTTCGAAGTCCGCGCGGGTCACGTCCCGGGTGACGAGGCCGTGGCAGTGGTGGTCCACCAGCGGCAGGTCCGCGACGAACGGGAGCAGGTCGGTCATGCGCCTCCGTCCACGGTGGTCAGCCCCTCCCCCACCCTACGAGCGTAGGCGGGCGCCGACAGCACCAAGATCACCGCGAGCACCAGCACCGCCGCTGCGGCAACGGGAAACCAGCGCGCCGGTCCCTCGGCCGGGTAAGGCACCACGTTGACGTAGACGGTGTACCCGAGGACGGCGAGCGCGCCGAGCGGGAACACGAGGTACCACCCCGGTACGCGCATGCGGCGCTTCACGAACAGCAGCAGGATCGCGCCGAGCGTCGTGAGCAGGTAGATCACCAGCAGGATCAGCGTCCCGATCGAGCCCGACCAGGCGAAGGTGTCCGCCGCCGTGGCGCCGAAGGCCAGCGCGCACACCAGGGTGATCAGCGCCGCCGCGCCGGTCACCGCGCCGACGGCGACCACCGGCGTGCCGCGGCTCGACGTCCGGCCGATGCCGCGGCCGCCGACGGCGTCCCGCCCCAAGGCGTACAGGAGCCGCGAACCGCCGACCACGCAGGCGAGGCAGCAGCCGAACGCGCTGATCGCGGCGCCGACGCTGATCACGTCGCCGACCCAGGCGCCGGCGTAGCGGCTGCCGAGGTCGCCGAGCAGGGACGGCGAGTCGTGGAACGCGGCCGCGTCGGTGCCGAACGCCATCATCTCGACGGCGGTGACCACGACGAAGTAGCCGCCGCCGAAGATCGCCGTGCCGAGGATCGCGCGCGGGATGTTCCGCTTCGGGTCGTGCGTCTCCTCGCCGAGCGTGGCCGCGGCCTCGAAGCCGGCGAAGGACAGGAAGCCGAACACCGCGCCGAGGAAGACGCCGGACAGGCCGGTTTCCGGCACGAAGACGTCCAGGGTGAACCGGGCGCCACCGGGGGCGTTCCCGGCCAGCAGGCGCACCAGGATCACCACCGTGACCAGCAGGATCACCGCGATCGTCGCGCCTTCCACGGCGAGCAGCGTGCTCGTGCCGCGGCGGGCGGGCAGCACCGCCAGCAGCCAGGCACCGGCGAGCGCGACGGCCGTCAGCACGAACGGGCCCCAGGACGGCGGATCCGGCCAGATCCCCGTCTGCGTCAGGAAAGCCGTGCCGAGCGTGCCCGCGGCCGAGCTCGTGACGACGGCGTAGAACGTGTACGTGCCGAGCAGGCCGATGCCGGAGACGACGCCGGCGCGCGGGCCGAGGGTGGCGCCGACGAAGGCGTACACCGAACCGGCGTGCTGGTAGTGGCGGCAGAGCTTGACGAAGCCGTACGCGACCAGCAGGACGCCGACCGCGGAGAGCAGGAACGCGAGGGGGACGGCGCGGCCGGCGGCGGCCGCGGTCTGCTGGGGGTTGATGTTCGCGGCCATGCTGGGCGCCATCAACGCCACGGACAGGCCGACGGCCTGCCAGACGGAGAGGGAGCGGCGCAGCCCTGGACGGGTTTCGACGGTGTCTGACACGATCTCCACCTCTTTTCTCAAGACGAACAGTGAACAACGACGGGAGCGGGATGAGCCAGCTCGATCGGGCAGAACTCGCGCAGCAGGGCGCGATCCGGGCCGACGGCCTGCGCGCGGCCGGCGTGGAGCTGGTCGCGCTGACCTTCGTGGACAACAGCGGCATCGCCCGGGTCAAGGCCGTCCCGGTGGACCGGCTGTGGTCGGCGGCGTCGTGGGGCGTCGGCGCGTCGAACTCGTTCGACTTCTTCCTGGCCACCGACGACATCGTGGGCGGCACGTACTCGCACGGCCCGGTCGGCGACCTGCGGCTGCACCCGGACCTCGACGCGCTGGTGCCGCTGGCTGCGCAGCCGGGCTGGGCGTGGGCGCCGGTCCGGAAGTACGACACCGAGGGCGAACCGCACCCGCAGGACGCGCGGGCGCTGGCCGCGGCCGCGACGGCCGAGCTGGCCTCGCACGGTTACCGGGCACGAATGGCGTTCGAGCTCGAATGGGTGATCACCGCGGCGGACGCGCCGGACGACCCGCGCTCGGCCACCGCGGGCCCGGCCTACGGCTACGCGCGGCTGTCCTCGCAGGCGGGCTACCTGCGCGCGCTCGTGTCGGCGTTGTCCGCGCAAGGCGTTGCGGTGGAACAGATCCACCCGGAATACGCGGCGGGGCAGTTCGAGCTGTCGGTGGCGGCGGACGACCCCGTGCGCGCGGCCGACGTCGCGGTGCTGACGCGGGAGACGATCCGGGCGGTCAGCGGGCAGCACGGGCTGCGGGCCTCGTTCACGCCGAAGTTCGCACCGGGCGGCGTCGGCAACGGCGGCCACGTCCACCTGAGCGTCTGGGACGGCGACCGCAACCTGTGTTCCGGCGGCGACGGTCCCTTCGGGCTGACGCGGACGGCGGAGGCGTTCGGCGCCGGCATCCTCTCGCGGCTGCCGGCGCTGCTGGCGATCGGCGCGCCCTCGGTGGTGAGCTACCTGAGGCTGGAGCCGCACCACTGGGCGGGTGTGTTCAGCGCGTGGGGCCTGGAGAATCGCGAGGCACCGCTGCGGCTGGTGCAGGGCCCGGCTGGGCAGCGCGAACGGACGGCGAACTTCGAGGTCAAGTGCTTCGACCTGACGGCGAACCCGTACCTGGTGGTGGCGGCACTACTGTTCGCGGGACTGGCGGGCGTTTCGGCGTCGGCGTCGCTGCCGGAACCGGTGGACGTCGACCCGGCAACGCTCCCGTCGGCGACGCGCCTGCCGACGTCGCTGGCGGACGCGGTGACGGCGTTCGAAGCGGATTCGGTGCTGACGTCGGCGTTCGGCCCGGAGCTGGCGACGACGCTGATGGACGTCCGCCGCGGCGAAATCGACCGGCTCGGTTCGCTGCCGCCGGAAGAGCTGTGCGCGGTGATGCGGTACCTACATTGAGGCTTTCACCTCGTCCCGCAGCTGCGGGAGCTTGGCGTAGAGGCGGTCGCCGGGGCACTCGGTGTTGTAGAAGTCGCGGTGGCCTTTGATTTCGGCCACGGGGATGCCGTACTGGCGGCAGACGTGGGCGCAGAAGACGACGAGCGCCGCCCACTGCGCTTCGGGTGGCTCGACGCTGGTGTAGGTGCCTTCGTTTTCGATGCCGATGGCGTTGGTGTTCTGCCCGGGGCAGTGCGCGCCCTGGATCATGGTGGTGCGGCCGCGCAGGGCGTCGAGACTGCCGTGCCGCCCTTCGAGCCGGTACCCGCCGCGGCTGACGGTGAAGTGCTGGCCGGTGTCGGACCAGCCGTTGTTGTCCATGTGGTCGTGCTGGTCGTCGCGGGCGACCTGGAAGGCGTGGGCGCGGGAGTAGTCGGTGCTGTTGGCGCTCGCGATGTGGTGGATGAGGATGCGGTTCGCGGGGTGGTCGAGCGTGGTGAGGGCATCGGCGGGCGGCCGGGCACCCCACTCGGCACAGCTGTAGACCCGCGGTTCGGTCGCTGCTTCTGCTGCACGGGGTATCGCGAGCCCGGCTGCTCCCGAGGCTGCGATGCCGGCGGCGCCGCGGAGGAAGGCGCGCCGCGGGAAGTGGCCTGAGTCGAAGTCCATGGCGCGGAGCTTGATCGAGCCGCGTACAGCTTTCGTACAAAGACCGTCAGAGGTGGAGGGTGGCCTCGAAGGGGCGGGTGAGGTGGAGATCGCGCGCTTGAGAATCCGGTCCTGCACCTTGGCCGATGGCGAGACGATTTCCGCTGCCACCAGGACATCACTCGCCGCGTAGGCGACGGTGTCAGTCCCGGGACAGTTGAAGATCACCAGGTCCGGGACCAGCTCGGCCACTGTTCTGGATCAGGTAAGGGTGTCACGCCGGTGCGGCAGCCAGCTCCTCCGCCCCGCTGTACAGCCGGATCTTGAACCGGATGTGGTCCTGGTGCTCCTGCAACCGCGAGATCTGCGCCGCCACCCGCCGTTCGTGCTCGCGCAGGACCTCCACCCGCTCGTCGCGGGTCGCCTCGCCGGAGCGCAGCAGCTCCACGAACCGGAGCATCTCCGCCACCGGCATGCCCGTGTACCGCAGGCAGCGCAGGAGCTGCAGGAACTCCACATCCTGGTCGGTGAACACGCGCCGCCCGCCGGCGGTGCGGCCGACGTGGTGGAGGAGGCCGATGCGCTCGTAGTACCGCAGGGTGTCGATGGTGAAGCCGGTCTTTTCGGTCACCTGGGCCGGGGTGTAGGACGTCACCCGCCCAGCCTGGCACCTGGAGCGCACTCCAGGTCAAGCGGTGGCGACCGCCCGGCGCACGCCTTCGGCCAGCTCGGCGGACAGCGCACGCACCCCGGAAGGACCTTCCGCCGCCGCCGTGACCAGGGCCGAGCCCACGATCACCGCGTCCGCGAACGACGCCACCTCGGCCGCCTGGTCGCCCGAACGGACGCCCAGGCCCACGCCGATCGGCAACGACGTGTGGGCCCGCGTGCGGCGGACCAGCTCCTCGGCACCCGCGCCGACCTGGTCGCGCGCGCCGGTCACACCCATCACCGCGGTCGCGTAGATGAAGCCCGACGAGGCCGCCGCCGTGCGGGCGAGGCGCTCCTCCGACGACGAAGGCGCCACCAGGAACGTGCGGTCCAGGCCGTGCTCCTCCGACGCCGTCAGCCACGCCGAGGCTTCGTCCGGGATCAGGTCCGGCGTGATCAGCCCGAGGCCGCCCGCCGCCGCGAGGTCGCGGGCGAAGCGGTCGACGCCGTAGCGGTTGACCGGGTTCCAGTAAGTCATCACGACCGCGCGGCCGCCGCGGGAAGCGATCGACTCGACGACCTCGAAGACGTGCTTGAGGCGGAAGCCGTTGTCCAGCGCCGTCACCGAGGCGGCCTGGATGGTCGGGCCGTCCATCACCGGGTCGGAGTACGGGACGCCGACCTCGATCAGGTCCGCGCCGCCGTCCACGCACGCCGCGATCAGGTCCTTCGACCCGGCCACCGTGGGGAAGCCCGCCGGGAGGTAGCCGACCAGCGCGGCCCGGCCCTCCGCGCGCGTCGTCGCGAAGAGGTCGTCCAGCCCGCTCATCCGTTCACCAGCCCGAACCACTTCGCCGCCGTGTCCATGTCCTTGTCGCCGCGACCGGAGAGGTTCACCACGATCAGCCCGTCCGGCCCCAGCTCGCGGCCGAGCACCAGCGCGCCGGCCAGCGCGTGCGCCGACTCGATCGCCGGGATGATGCCCTCGGTGCGCGAGAGCAGCTTGAACGCGTCCATCGCCTCGGCGTCGGTGACCGGGCGGTACTCCGCGCGGCCGGTGTCCTTCAGCCACGCGTGCTCCGGGCCGACGCCCGGGTAGTCCAGCCCGGCCGAGATCGAGTGCGACTCGACCGTCTGGCCGTCCTCGTCCTGCAGCAGGTACGTCATCGCGCCGTGCAGGTTGCCCGGAGTGCCCTTCGTGAGCGTCGCCCCGTGCCGGTTGCCCTCGATGCCCTCGCCGCCCGGCTCCAGGCCGACCAGCCGCACGGACGGGTCGTCGTAGAAGCCGGAGAAGATGCCGATCGCGTTCGACCCGCCGCCGACGCACGCCGCGACGACGTCGGGCAGGCGGCCGGCCTGCGCGAGGATCTGCTCGCGGGCCTCGGTGCCGATGACGTGGTGGAAGTTGCGCACCATCGTCGGGAACGGGGCCGGCCCGGCGGCCGTGCCGAACAGGTAGTGCGTGGTGTCGGCGTTGGTGACCCAGTCGCGCAGCGCCTCGTTGATCGCGTCCTTCAGCGTCCGCGAACCGGTCTTGACCGGGATCACCTCGGCGCCGAGCAGCCGCATGCGGGCCACGTTCAGCGCCTGGCGCTCGGTGTCGACCTCGCCCATGTAGACGACGCAGTCGAGGTCGAGCAGCGCGCACGCGGTCGCCGTCGCGACACCGTGCTGGCCCGCGCCGGTTTCGGCGATGACGCGCTTCTTGCCCATCCGCTTGGTGAGCAGTGCCTGGCCCAGCACGTTGTTGATCTTGTGGGAGCCGGTGTGGTTCAGGTCTTCGCGCTTGAGGAAGACCCGCGCGCCGCCGGCGTGCTCGCCGAAGCGCTTGGCCTCGGTGAGCAGCGACGGGCGGCCCGCGTAGTCCTTCAGCAGGCGGTTGAACTCGTTCAGGAACTCCGGGTCGTGCCGGGCCTTCTCGTACTCCGTGGCGACCTCGTCGACGACGCCGATCAGCGCCTCCGGCATGAACCGCCCGCCGTACGGGCCGTAGTAGCCCCGCTCGTCCGGGTCGTGCTTGTCGTGCTGCTCCGTCACCGCGACGGCCTCGGGCAGGCGGGGTGCGATCCGGCGGTGACCAGCTTGACCAGGGAACCCTTCGGGTCACCGGACGCGACGAGACCCTCGCCGACCAGCACCGCGTCGGCGCCGTGACCGGCGTAGGACATCAGGTCGCCCGGCCCGCGGACACCCGACTCGGCGACCTTGTAGACGTCCATCGGCAGGCCGGGGGCCAGCCGCGAGAAGACGTCCCGGTCCACCTCGAGGGTGTGCAGGTTGCGCGCGTTGACGCCGATGACCTTGGCGCCCGCTTCGAGGGCCTTGTCGGCCTCCTCGGCGTTGTGGATCTCCACCAGCGCGGTCATGCCGAGCGACTCGACGCGGTCGAGCAGCGCGACGAGCGCGTTCTGCTCCAGCGCGGCGACGATCAGCAGCACCATGTCGGCACCGTGCAACCGGGCCTCGTGCACCTGGTACGGGCTGACGATGAAGTCCTTGCGCAGGATGGGGATGTCCACCGCGGCGCGGACCGCGTCGAGGTCGGCCAGCGACCCGCCGAAGCGGCGCTGCTCGGTCAGCACGCTGATCACCCGCGCGCCGCCGTCTTCGTAGTCCTTCGCCAGCGCGGCCGGGTCGGGGATGTCGGCCAGGTCGCCCTTGGAGGGGCTGCGCCGCTTCACCTCGGCGATCACGCCGATGCCGGATTCACGCAGCGCGGACATCACGTCGCGGGGTGCCGGGGCGGCGGCCGCGCGGATCTTCAGTTCGTCGAACGGCAGCGCGGATTCCCGCACGGCGAGGTCTTCCCGCACGCCGGCGACGATGTCTTCGAGCACGCTCACCGGGCGCCCCCGCCCTGGCACGTGCTCACGGATTCACTCGCAAGGTCGCTCACAAAAACCTTCCCCTTCCCGCCGAAACGATGCTAACCCCCGCATCTGGAGCGCTCGGTTCCGGGTGCGTGCGTTACTCCGAATGCCTGCCGCGGACGTCCGTCGGGTCCTCCCCTTCCGACAGCGCTTCCCACAGCTCGGCGTCCGGATCGCGGGTCTTCTTCCGCGTCGCCGGAGCCGCGTACTTGGTACCCAGCCGCGCCGCCTTGCCCGCGCCCTTGACGGCTGCCAACCCGCCGGCGGCGACGAGAATTCCCCCGAGCACGGCCAGCGCGCGCCCGATCAGCATCTGGGACACCGGCAGGCCGTCGGCGTAGCCGCCGAAGCGGACGCCGTCGATCCCGGTCCAGACCGCCGCCAGGCCGGCCAGCGCGAGCACGACGCCGAGCACGCGCCGCGCCCAGCCGCCGGTCGCGATGACCCCGGCCACCCCGGCCAGCGCGAGCAGGGCCAGCGGCACCAGGGCCGTCGCCTGCTGCTCGCCGGTCTCGCGGTACAGCACCGTGCCGCGCACGCCGCCGTCGCGGAATTCGGCGAACCAGGTCAGCCGTGACGCGCCCCACAGCGCGAGCGCGCCGAGCAGCAGCCCGGTCACGATCATCCACAGTGGACGGCGGGACGGCTTGGCCGCGGCGGGCTCAGACACGGGCGGAGTCCGCGGCCGGGTCGAGGGTGCCCGCGGGCACCATCGTCTGCGCGGCGGCCACCGCCGAGAGCACGGTCCTGGCCTTGTTCAGCGATTCCGTGTCCTCGTAGTCCGCCACCGAGTCCGCGACCACCCCGCCGCCGGCCTGCACGTGCGCGATGCCGTCCTTGACCAGCGCGGTGCGGATCGCGATCGCCGTGTCGGCGTCGCCGGCGAAGTCGAGGTAGCCCACGACCCCGCCGTACAGCGCGCGGCGGACCGGCTCCAGCTCCTCGATCAGCTGCATGGCGCGGACCTTGGGCGCGCCCGAGAGCGTCCCGGCCGGGAAGCACGCGGTAACGGCGTCGAAGGCCGTCTTGCCCTCGGCCAGCTCGCCGGTGACGGTCGAGACGATGTGCATGACGTGGCTGTAGCGCTCGATCTGGAAGAAGTCGACGACGCGGACGGTGCCCGGCTTGCAGACCTTGCCGAGGTCGTTGCGGCCGAGGTCGACGAGCATCAGGTGCTCGGCGCGCTCCTTCTCGTCGGCCAGCAGGTCCTTGGCCAGCTGCGCGTCCTCTTCCGGATCGGCGCCGCGCCAGCGCGTGCCCGCGATGGGGTGCGTGGTCGCGCGGCCGTCCCGCACGGTGACCAGGGACTCGGGGCTGGAGCCGACGATGTCGAAGCCCTCCAGCCGCAGCAGGTACATGTACGGGCTCGGGTTGGACGTCCGCAGCACGCGGTAGATGTCGAGCGCGTCGGCGGCGGTCGGGATCTCGAACCGTTGCGAGGGAACGATCTGGAACGCTTCGCCGGCCTTGATCGCTTCGACGGCCTTCTCGACCGCGGCGTGGAAGTCCGCCTTGGACCGCTTCCGGGTGAACTCCGGCGCGGGCCGGTCGAACGCGGCGACGGTCGCGGGCGCGGGCACCTGCAGCTGCTCGGTCATCGCGCTCAGCCGGGCGACGGCGTCGTCGTAGGCCGCGTCCACGCGCTCGGGCGAGTCGTCCCAGTTGACGGCGTTCGCGATGAGCGTGACCGTGCCCTCGTGGTGGTCGAACGCCGCGAGGTCGGTGGCCAGGAGCATGGTCAGCTCGGGGATGTCGAGGTCGCGCTCGGCCAGCTCGGGCAGCCGCTCCAGCCAGCGCACGGCGTCGTAGCCGATGTAGCCGACCATGCCGCCGGTCAGCGGCGGCAATCCGGGCAGGGGTTCGGTGTGCAACGCTTCGATCGTTTCGCGCAGCACGGTGAGCGGGTTGCCTTCGCACGGCAGGCCGACCGGCGGGGTACCGGTCCAGACCGCTTTCCCGGCACGCACGGTCAGCGCGGCCGGGCTGCGGACGCCGATGAACGACCAGCGCGTCCAGGAGGCGCCGTTTTCGGCCGACTCGAACAGGAACGTGCCCGGCCGGTCGGCGGCGAGCTTGCGGTACACCCCGATCGGCGTCTCGCCGTCGGCGAGGACCCGGCGCACGACCGGGATCACGCGGCGGCTCTCGGCGAGGGCGCGGAAGTCCTCGCGGGACGGGCTGACCGAGCCGGGACCGGTCGAACCGGCGGAAGCGCTGACCATGGGGCTCATTGTGCCGCCCCGGGCAGATCCGGCGACGGCGGGGCCACAATTCAATGAATGTTGAATTGCACCGGGACGTGCGCCATGATGGAGCCGTGAGCACCACCGACAACCCCGACACTACTGCCCGCCGCCGCGGCCGCCGGCCCGCCGGCCAGGACACCCGCACGGCGCTGGTCGAGGCCGCGCGGGCGGTGTTCGCCGAGAACGGCTACGACGGCGCGACGGTGCGCGCGATCGCCACCCGCGCCGGCGTCGACGCGGCGATGGTC
This sequence comes from Amycolatopsis sp. NPDC049159, assembly GCF_040648295.1. Taxonomy (NCBI): domain Bacteria; kingdom Bacillati; phylum Actinomycetota; class Actinomycetes; order Pseudonocardiales; family Pseudonocardiaceae; genus Amycolatopsis; species Amycolatopsis sp. NPDC049159. Next base: position 89,622 of record NZ_JBEZDL010000002.1, on the reverse strand, counting down.
AACCACTGGTTCGGCAGCAAGGAGGGCCTGTTCGCGAAGGCCGTGCTCCAGCTGCCGTTCGACCCGGTGGAACTGCTGGGGGAAATCCGCCGCGGCCCGGACGAGGAGATCGGCGAACGCATCGTCCGCACCTTCCTCACCCGCTGGGACGGCGCGGGCGGCGACGTCTTCCAGGCCCTGGTCCGCAGCATCACCGGCCACGAGCAGGCCGGCCAGGTCCTGCGGGCCTTCTTCCAGAACTTCTTCACCGGCCTGATCACGTCGATCGGCTCGGACCGGATCCCGCTGCGCACGGCGCTCTGCGCGTCCCAGCTGGTCGGCATGGGCATGATCCGGTACGTGGCGAAGTTCGAGCCGCTGGTGGCGGCGGAGGTCGAGACGCTGGTGGCGGCGGTGGCGCCGACGGTGCAGCGCTACATCACCGGCGAGATCGACTAGGCCCGCCGTCCCGCAGCCGGGAGTGCGTCAGGACGCCGGGCGCCACCGGGCGGCCTCGGCGCGCGCCCCGAACAGCACCGGTCCGTCGCGCAGGGGCGGGTTCGGGGGCACGAGCACCGTCATCGCGGGTCCGTCGCCGGCGACGATCGCCGGCAGCCCCGGCGTCAACGCCCGTACGGCCACCCCCGCCTGCCACGAGCGGAGATCGAGCCGGCTGCCGTCCGCGAACCGCACGGCGACGGGAACCGAGCCGGCCTGCCAGGACACATCGGCGACGGTGACGACCGCGCTCCGCCAGCCCGTCCGGCGGGCCGCCTGCGCGCGCCTGTCCGCGGCGAAGCCGCAGTAACCCCCGCACACCGCGATCACCGGGCCGAGCACCATGAGCGGCACCTGGCCGCTGAACAGGCACGCGACCGCGATCAGGATTTCCAGGACCAGGAACGCCGCCAGCCGCCGGAACCGCCGCTCCAGCACGGTCGTGCCCTGCCCGGACCACGCCGGCTCGCTCTTCTCCCGCGGTGGCAGGAAATCCGCGTACCGCTCGCGGCCCTCCACCGGGCCCGTTTCCCCCATTTCCGCAGCTTGCGCCGGGCTCAGCGGGCGAGCAGCAGCGCGATCAGCGCCAGCGCGGCCGGCAGCACCTGCACGAACAGGATCCGCTTGCTCGCCGTCGCCGCGCCGTAGAGGCCCGCGACGATGACGCACACCAGGCCGTACAGCTTGAGCTGGAAGCCCGACGGGTCGCTCGCGATGAGCCCCCACACCAGCGCGAGCGCCAGGAAACCGTTGTACAGCCCCTGGTTCGCGGCGAGCGTCTTGCTCTCCTCCGCGAACTCCTTCGTGGTGCCGAAGGCGGCGCGGGCGCGCGGCGTGGTCCAGAGGAACATCTCCAGGACGACGATGTAGACGTGGATCAGGGCGACCAGCCCGACCAGGACGTCGGCGACGATTGTCACGCGTGCTCTTTCTCGTCGGCCAGGAGCAGCCGCTCCTCGGTGTCGAAACAGGTGTGCGTGCCGGTGTGACAGGCGGGGCCGGTCTGGTCGACGCGCAGCAGCACCGTATCGCCGTCGCAGTCGATGCGCACCTCGCGGACGTGCTGGTAGTGCCCGGACGTCTCGCCCTTGACCCACAGCTTGCCGCGGCTGCGCGACCAGTACGTGCCGCGGCGGGTGGCCAGGGTCGCGGCGAGGGCGTCGTCGTTCATCCAGGCCATCATCAGCACGTCCGAAGTGGCGTGCTCGACGACGACCGCGGCGATCAGGCCGTCGGCGGTGCGCTTGAGGCGCGCCGAAACGGCCGCGTCCAGGCTCATGCTTGCGCTCCCAGGATGTGCCGCTTGAGCGGCATCGAGTTCAGCAGGACGAACGCGTAGCCGTAGCCCGCGAAGGACAGACCGGAGAACAGCTTGTTCCACCACAGCGCCGCGCCGAGCAGCAGGAAGGCGTGCAGCAGCGCGAAAACCACAGTGACGACGAGGCCGCCGATGCGCGCGCTGCCCATCTTGTGCACCAGCCCGGTCGTCACGACGCCGCCGAGGATCAGCGCCAGCGCCGGCATCCGGTAGATCTCGAGCCCCGAACCGGCACCGAGCACCGGGATCAGGTCGAGCAGCGCCCACGCGACCGGCAGCCCGATCAGCAGGGCGGCGGTGACCTTCACCTCGACGGGTGCCTGCCACGACCTCATCGGACCTCGACCCCGCCGTCGCGCAGCGCGCCCTTGACGTCGCCGATCTTCAGCTGTCCGAAGTGGAACACGCTGGCCGCGAGCACCGCGTCGGCGCCGGTGCGCACCGCGGGCAGGAAGTGCTCGAGCGCGCCCGCTCCCCCGCTGGCGATCACCGGGACCCGCACGGCCTTGCGGACCAGCTCGATGAGCTCGAGGTCGAAGCCGTTCTTGGTGCCGTCGGCGTCCATGGAGTTCAGCAGGATCTCGCCGACGCCGAGCTCCTCGCCGCGCGCGGCCCACTCGACGGCGTCGATCCCGGTGCCGCGGCGGCCGCCGTGGGTGGTGACCTCGAAGCCGGACGCGGTCGGCTCGCCGCCTTCGGGGACGCGGCGCGCGTCGACCGAAAGCACGATGCACTGGGCGCCGAAGCGGCGTGAGGCCTCGTGGAGGAACTCGGGCCGGGCGATGGCGGCGGTGTTGATGCTCACCTTGTCCGCGCCGGTGCGCAGGAGCCGGTTGACGTCGTCGTTGGTGCGGACGCCGCCGCCGACGGTGAGCGGGATGAAGACCTGCTCGGCGGTGCGGCGGACCACGTCGTAGGTGGTTTCGCGGTCGCCGGAAGACGCCGTGACGTCGAGGAACGTCAGCTCGTCGGCCCCCTCGGCGTCGTAACGCCGGGCCAGCTCGACCGGGTCGCCGGCGTCGCGGAGGCCGGCGAAGTTGACACCCTTCACGACCCGGCCCGCGTCGACGTCGAGACAGGGGATCACCCGCACCGCGACAGACATGCGCACCAGCGTAGTCAAGGGGGTTCTAAGCTCGGGCAATGGCACGGGCGGGACGGCGGCCGGGACAGACGGAGACGCGCGAGAAGATCCTCGACGCGGCCCGCCACCGGTTCGCCGAGCTGGGCTACGACGGCGCGACGGTCCGCGGGATCGCCGCCGACGCGGGCGTCAACGCGGCCCTGCTGCACCACTTCTTCGGCAGCAAGCAGGCCCTCTTCGCGGCGGCGATGAACCTGCCGGTGAACCCGGCGTCCCTGGTCCCGGCGATCCTGGCCGGGCCGCGCGAAGGCGTCGGCGAACGGCTGGTGCGGGCCTTCCTGGCGGTGTGGGCGGCGCCGGAGGGGCGCACGCCGTTCATCGCGATGCTGCGCGCGGCGGCGACGAACGAGCAGGTCGCGGTGATGATGCGCCAGTTCATCGAGCGCACGGTGCTGGCCGAGGTGGCGCGGGCGCTGGACGTCCCGAAGATCCGCGTGACGGGGATCGCGGCGCAGATGATGGGGGTCGCGCTGCTGCGGTACGTCATCAAGCTGCCCCCGCTGGCCGGGGCGGACGACGAGGAGATCGTCGCGCTGCTGGCTCCGGTGGCGCAGTACTACCTGGATTCGCGCGACGGTGTCGAAACCCGCCCGGCGCCTTCGTAGTCAGGGTGAGAGTCCCCGACCCGAGGAGCGCACCATGACCGCCACCTACACCTTCGACGTCTTCATGAGCCTCGACGGCTTCGGTTCCCACACCGGCGACTGGGGCGGCTACTGGGGCAAGCAGGGCCCCGAGCTGCTCGAACGCCGCCTCGAGCTCTACCGCGAGGACCAGCGGATGGTCTTCGGGGCGGCCACGCACCGGCTGAACGCACAGCTGCTGTCGGCCGACCCGGCGGCGCTCGACCCGTGGGTGACCCGGATGCGGGACCTGCCGGCGACGGTGGTGTCGGCCACCCTGGACGGCCCGCTCGGCTGGCCGGACGCGACCGTCGTGGCCGGCGACGCCGTCGAGGTCGTCACCCGGCTGAAGGCGGAGTCGCCGGTGCCGTTGCGCTCGCACGGGAGCCTGTCGCTCAACCGGGCACTGCTGGCGGCGGGCCTGGTGGACCGCGTCCAGGTGACGGTGTTCCCGGTGCTCACCGGGCAGACCGGCGAGCGGCCGATCTTCGAGGGCGTGGCGGACCTCGACCTGGAGCTGCTGGAGAGCCGGACGCTCGACGGCGGCACGCAGGAGCTGATCTACCGCCCGGCGCTGCACGGGTGAACCCGGCATCCGCCGTTCACGTACCGGACACCCGATTCGTCTAATTTCCGCACGTGCGCAGACTCCTTCCGGTGGCCGTGGCCGCTGTCTCCCTGCTGTCCGCCGTCCCGGCTTCCGCAGCTCCGCGCGACCCCTCGCCGGTGGCCCAGACGCAGGCCTTCGTCGACGATCCCTCGGCGTCCCCGGCGAACGCCGACGCCGACGACCCGGCCATCTGGGTCCACCCGCACGACCCCTCGCGCAGCGTCGTGCTGGGGACGCTCAAGGAGGGCGGGCTCGCCGCGTTCGACCTGGACGCGCGCACGCTGCAGCTCGTCCCGGCCGGGCCGGGCGGGCGGTTCAACAACGTCGACGTCGTCGGGGACCTCGCCGTCGTCAGCGACCGGGGCCGGGACCTCGTCCGGGTGTACCGGATCGATCCGCGGGGCGCCGCCGCCGGGGCGGGCCTGCTGCGGGACGTCACCGAGCCGAACGCCCCGCGGGTGTTCCCGCAGTCCGCTGTGGACGAACAGCGGACCGCGTACGGCCTGGCCGCGGGGCGCGACCCGCGCACCGGCGTCCGGTGGGTGGCGGTGACCCGGCGGCACGAGACGCGGGTGGCGCTGCTGCGGCTGGCCGACCGGCCGGACGGCACCGTCGGCACGGCCCCGGTGGCCACCGTCGACCTGCCGTCGTCGTTCCGGCTGCCCGGCGGCGCGACGTGGTCGCCCTGCGAGGAGCCGGGCGAAGGGCCGCAGCTGGAGGGGTCGGTGTTCGACGGCCGGGTGCTCTACACCGCCCAGGAAGACGTCGGGATCTGGCGGATTCCGCTGACGTCCGGCGGCTTCGGGCGGCCCGAGCTGGTCGACCGCGTGCGCTCCTACGGTGTTCCCCAGCGCTGGGACGCCGAGCAGGAGGAGTGCGTCCCGGACGGCGCCGGCCCCGGCTTCGGCGGCCGGTGGCTGGAAGCCGACGCCGAAGGGCTGGCGGTGGCGAACGGGACGCTGTTCGCGTCGAGCCAGGGTGACTCGCGCTTCGTCGTCTACGGGCACCGCACGCGCGACCTCCGGATCGTCGCGGGCCGCGGCACGGATTCGGTCGAGCACTCCGACGGCTCGGCGATCACGACGGCGTCCCTCGGCCGCCGCTTCCCGCACGGCCTCCTGGTCGTCCACGACGGCGAACGCCGCCCGGCGGCCGGCGATCTCCCGACCACGGGCTTCGCTTTCGTCCGCCTCGAAGACGTCCTCCCCCGGTAACGGGCGGCCGAACACCGGATTTCTACCGACTGCCATTGTCCCGGATTTGTCCTGTTCTCGTTTCCGGTGATTGTTTTACCGCGGCCGGAAATCCGCAACTGTCCACTGATGGCGGTATCTACGGGATCGATTCTGCGTAGGTTCACGGCATGCCGCGCACCCATTCCGCGCTCGTTGTCCTGCTCGTCGCCGCCTCCGTTGTACCGGTTTTCGCGACCACCGCGCCCGCCGCCGCAGCAGCCGGAACAGGTGCCGTTTGTGACCACCAGCCCGCGCTCTACGCCCAGGCACCGCCGGGTGCCGTCACCGTCGACCTGGCCGTGGAGGGTGACCTCAGCGTCAAGACGCAGGCGTCGCCACCGGGGACCACCTTCTGGCTGCCGCCCGGCACCCACCGGCTGGCCTCCGACCAGTTCGGGCAGGTCATCCCCAAGGACGGCGACGTCTACCTCGGCGCGCCCGGCGCCGTGCTCGACGGCCGCGGCGTCAACCGCGCCGCCTTCACCCAGCAGGCCAAGGACGTCGTCATCCGCGGCCTGACCATCCAGAACTTCGTCGCGCCGCAGGACCAGGGCGTGGTCAACCACGACTCCGGCGAGCACTGGGTCATCGAGAACACCACGATCCAGCGCAACACCGGCGCCGCGCTGATGGCCGGCGTCCGGCAGGTGGTGCGGGCCAGCTGCCTGCGCGACAACGGCCAGTACGGGATGAACGCCTACCGCCCCGACAACGCGATCACCGGGCTGCTCGTCGAAGGCAACGAAATCACCGGGAACAACGTCGACGACTGGGAAACGCGCAGCCCCGGCTGCGGGTGCAGCGGCGGAATCAAGTTCTGGGCCGTCAACGGCGCCGACGTCCGCGGCAACTGGATCCACCACAACCACGGCGTCGGCCTGTGGGCGGACACCAACGACAACGATTTCCTGATCGAAGACAACGTCATGGAAGACAATGACTCCGAAGCGATCTTGTACGAGATCAGCTACAACGTCGTGATCCGCCACAACGCCATCCGCCGCAACAACGTGGTGGCCGGCAGCAGGCGCGCGTCCCGGGGAGACAACTTCCCGTCCGCGGCGGTGTACCTGTCGGAATCCGGTGGCGAACCCCGCGTGCCGGCCCGCACCGACATCATCGACATCTACGGCAACTCCTTCGAGGACAACTGGTCCGGCATCACGCTGTGGGAGAACGCCGACCGCTTCTGCAACAGCCCGGCGAACACGTCGACGGCGAGCTGCACCAAGCTCGTCCCGGACCGGACGCGGTGTTCGGCACCGGGCATCGAGTCCACGCCGCTGTTCGACGACTGCCGCTGGAAGACCCAGCGGGTCGAGATCCATTCCAACACCTTCCGCTTCGATCCCGCCCGGCCCGGCTGCGCCGGCCTGTGCGGCCGGATGGCCGTGCTGTCGAACTACGGCACCTACCCGGCGTGGTCCCCGTACCGGGGCACGCTCGTGCAGGAGGCGATCGCGCACGACCAGGACAACTACTGGTACAGCAACGACTACATCGGCCCGTGGGCGTTCGTCGCCGGGGACACCTCCCGCACCCTCACCGCGGACCAGTGGCAGAACGACCCGTGGAACCAGGACGACTGCGCCTCCTTCGACGGCGTGACCCCGTACTGCTGACCGGGTTCCCCGGCCGCCAGGCCGGCGGGGTCCCGGCGGCCCCGGGCGGGGTGGGCCGCCGGGACCCCGCTCACCAGAAGAAGATCCGGGGCAGGCTCACCCGGGGCGGTATCCGCGGTACCCGCGCGATCTCCGGGGGTACCGCGAACCGGTCCGGCAGGGTGAACCGGTCCGGCGAGGTGTAGCTGAACCTCCCCGGGTCGTACGAGTACGGCAGCCGGTAGTACTCCGGTGGCAGCAGGCGCAGGGGCTGAAGCTCCGGCAGCGTCAGGCGCAGCCGGCCCGACGGGTCGAGCGCCGGAGGTGGCGTCCGGGCCTGGATCACCTCCGTCACCTTCTGCCCCAGCTGGTCCGGGGCCGCCCGCAAGGTCGAAACCGACGCCTGGAACGCCCGCGCCGCTTCCTCGGCGCGGGGTGCCGCGGCCGCCACCGGCCGGCTCACGTCGGTGTGGTCGACCAGCGTCGTCGCCTCGCTCTCGACCGCCGCCGCGAAGTCGCGCGGGCTGCGCAGAGCGATCTCGGCCAGGCGGTCGTAGAGCGGGGACAGCTTGTCCTGCAAGGTCTTGTCGGCCGCCTCGGCGAAGGCCTGCACCAGCGGCTCCAGGATCGGGATCGCCTCGGTGATCGGCTTCGTCACCGCCACGATCCGCTCGGTCGCGACCTTTTCGACCTGCAGGGTCACCTTCTTGCGGCTGTCCGCGACCAGGTCGATCCCCGGTTCGGCCGGCCCGGCGCCGACGACCGCCCCGGCCGCCGCCACCTGCTCGGGCGTGATGCCGGGTGGCGCCTCCCGTGACCGCGCGCCGTCGACCCGCGCCTCGGGTGCGAGCGCCTCGACCTGCTTCCCGCGCTGCGTCTCGGCGCCGATCGCCTCGTCCACCGCCGGCAGCTTCACGTCGTACCCCGCCTTGGCGAACTCCGCACTGCCCCGCGCGGCCTCGACCAGGCCCGGCAGTTCCGTGCGCCGGACGGCGAGCGCGTCCCGGTACACCTTGGGCAAGGACGCTTCGACCTTGCCGTACAGCTTCCCCGCCACCCGCTGGGTCAGGTCCGCCTCGATCTTCCGCGTCACCTCGGCGTAGCCCTGCTGGGCGACCTTGAACTTCACCTGCAGGTCGGTGGCCGGCACGCCGAGCTGCATGCCGAACAGCGACAGCGCCGCCAGCGTGGCGAACCCGGCGGCCGCGGGACCGCTGTACTTCGTGTAGAAGTCCGCGGCCCGGCCGAGCCCGGCCGCGGTGTGCCCCCGCCAGCCGTCCGAGCGGCGCGCCAACAGCAGGCACGTCATCAGGTAGACGCCGATCAGCGCCGCGAACACCGAGAACTCGCTCAGCTTCAGGTTCTCGGAGAAGAACCGCGACACCGATTCGAAGAACCGTTGCAGGGAAATGAGCCAGCCGGTGCTCGACGTGTCCGCGAACCACTGCAGGTACGCCGACAGCCCCAGGTACGCCGTCGCGGCCACCCCGACCGGCACGAGGTACAGCACTCCGAACGCCGCCAGGTGGTACCGCAACCCCGAACCCTCGTCCGCGAACCGCCGCGTGTACCGGCGAAGACCCGCGACGAGCGCCCAGACCGCGCCCGCGAACACCGCGAACGGGCCGATCGCGAAGGCGGCCACGAGCACCGCCACGGCGGCCCCGCCGGCCGCCACCTTCCCCCTCGTCATCGCCCCTCCTCCAGGGTCGGCTTTCCTCCCGCTTCAAGGAAAGCACGCACCACCGACAGGTTTTGCCGAACGCCCGGACCGCCCCGGATCGGACCAGCGGAACCGGGAACGCACCGGAGCCGCCGGTCGCCCGGACCGGTGAACGCCGGCCCCGCCGCCGCCACCCGCTGCCCGAAAGCCGGAGCCAAGTGTGACCGCGACCACATCGTACTGGGCCGAACCGGTGAACTCGGCCGGGGAAAAATACTTTTCGCCCGCGTGCATCAACCCGGGCCCCTCGCGCGTCCAAGGGAGGAACGGAAGGGACGAGTGTGGACTTCGAAGAGTTCGTGGCGGAGCGGCTGGACGGCCTGCTCCGCTACGCCACCGTCCTGACGAACGACCCGCACCTGGCGCAGGACATCGTGCAAGACGTGCTGCTGCGCGCCCAGCAGCGGTGGGACGGCATCGACGCCCCGCCGTCCTACGTGCGGCGGATGATCACCAACGAGTACCTCTCGTGGCGACGGCGGGCGGTGCGGCGGATGGTGCCGAGCAGCCACGACGTCCTCGACGCGCTCGGCCCGCCCGAAGCCGACCCGGCCACCGCCTACGACGAGCGGGACGCGATGCTCGGCCTGCTCGCCACGCTGCCCCGCAAGCAGCGCGCGGCGATCGTGCTGCGGTACTACGAGAACTACTCCGACGCCGAGATCGCCGCGGTCCTGCGGTGCGGCGCGTCGACCGTGCGCAGCCAGATCTCCCGCGCGCTGGCCACCCTGCGCCAGGCCCCGAACCACCGCGCGGTACTCACCACCGGAGCTGGAGAATGACCCGCAGCGAGCACGACACCGAGACGCTGATCCGGGACAGCCTGGACCACCTCGCCGCCCGCGCCCCGGACGGCCGGGCGGTACGCGAAGCGCTGGCCCGCGACGGGCGCAAGCGGCAGCCGGCGACGAAGCTGGCCCTGGTCGCCGCGGCGGTCGTCGTGCTGGTCGCCGGGGTCTTCGTGGGCACGCGCGCGGTCACCGCCCCGGACGTCGTCCCGGCCGCCGGCGTTCCGGTGCTCGGCTACAGCCCGGAGTGGCTGCCGGACGGCTTCACCGAGCAGTACCGCGAAGGCGGCCCGGGCATCACCCCGCAGGTCCGGCGGTGGTCCGCCGGTCCCGCGGCGATCACGCTGTCGGCGTACTCCACCGCCGACCCCGAGTGGTCGCAGGTTGCGCTGCGGATCGCGTCGGTCCGCGACCAGGTCCTGGTGCACGGCCGGGTCGCCATGGTCACCGGCGACACCGAGACCGCCGCGCTGCTCACCTGGCTCGCCGACGACGACCACGTCCTGACCGCGCGGGTCGACGGGGTCCCGGACGCCCGCGCGGTGGCCCAGCGGATCGCCGACGAGGTCACCGCCCGGCCGGTCGGCGTCCGCGGCGAGCTGCGCTTCGGCGAGCTCCCGGCGGGACTGATCGAGCGGTCCGCCGCGGTCGAGGGCAGCGGCCCGGCCGACGGGAGCACCGAGCTGACCGCCGCCGACCCGGCGCGGCCGTCGGTGGCCGTCGTCCGCGTCACGGCGAGCGCGGGCTCCCCCGGCGTGCACGGCGCCGCCCCGGTGACCGTCCGCGGCGGCCAGGGGTTCTTCGTGGCCGGCCGGGAAGCGGTGGTCGCGGTGCGGCTGCCGTCCGGGCGCTGGCTGACGGTGTCGGGCGCGCGGCCGGAGGCGGAGCTGGTCGCCGTGGCGGACGGCGTCCGGCTCGACCCCGCACCCGACTACCGCTGGCTCGGGCGTCCTACCAGCTGATCATCGGGAACCAGATGAGCCCGAGCCTGCCGAGCACGCGGACGTCCCAGTACAGCAGCGTGAACGTGCCGCCGACGAGCAGCGCGGCCCCGGTCACCGTGGCGATCCGGGCCGGCTTCGCCGCCAGCCAGCGCTGCAGGCGCCCGCCGGTGGCGTAGGTCAGGATCAGGAACAGCACGGCCATGATCACGATGTTGCCGAGCGACTGCAGGGCGAACGCGGCGGCGCCGTAGAAGACGTTGTGCTGCTCGGCGGCGCTGCGGAACATGATCCGGAACAGCGGGTAGGGCCGCCCGATGAGGAACCCGCCGATGAGCGCGCCCATCAGGACGTGCGGGGCCGCCGGGTGCCGCCGGGTGAACGCGGCGAAGGGGTTGCGGAGGATGCCGAGCGCGATCAGGCCCAGCAGCAGGAAGATCAGGCCGACGACGCCGAACGCGATCATGGACTGGATGCTGCGGGGGCTCAGCCCGCTCGTCTGCGCGGTGGAGAACTGCGGCATGCCGGTGCCGACGAGGGCGACGACCACGCCGTAGGCGATCGAGACGGTGAGCATGCCCGCGGCGATCCAGCCGAGCGGCTTGAACGGGCTGCGCCGCTCGCCCGCCTGGCCGCCGACCAGCGGCGCGACCGCCCCGAACGCGGCGATGTTGCAGGCGGTGAACGAACCGGCGAGACCGGAGACGAACGCGAACAGCGTCCCGGCGAGGGCCCCGCTGATCGGCGTCGCCTTGGCGTCGTAGCCGAGGAGCCCGTTGGCGACGCTGTCCCCGATCACGGAGTCGACGAACGGCGCCGACCAGATGGCCGTCAGCGCGAAGCCGGCCAGGATCGCGACGAGGGCGATCGCGGCGCGGCGCACGGGATACGGTCCCTCGCCGAAGAACCCCGCCTGCGGGTGGACCGGTAGTTCCTGCTTGACGGCCATCGACATTCCCTCCAGTGGGCGCACCCCCGACCGATGAATCGTCGCAAACCAAGCCCTTGAAGCGCTTCTGCCGTCATGCCCCATCACGTTGCGCCGCCTGCACCCTTGACTCCGGAAACTCACCGGGCGCAGAATTAAACACATGACTAATTCTGCGCTCGCGGTCACCGGGCTCCGGGTCCGGCGCGGCGGCAGGCCCGTGGTGCGGGACGTGAGCTTCGAAGTGCCGCGCGGGTCGGTCACCGGGCTGCTGGGCCCGAGCGGCTGCGGCAAGACCACGCTGATGCGCGCGATCGTCGGCGTCCAGATCGTCGAGGGCGGCACGGTCACCGTGCTCGGCCTGCCCGCCGGCAGCCCGCCGCTGCGGCGGCGGATCGGTTACGCGACGCAGAACCCCGCGATCTACGCCGATCTCACCGTCCGCGAAGCGCTCAAGTACTTCGCCGCGGTGCTGCGCGCGCCGGTGTCCGATGTGGACCGTGTCATCGCCGAAGTCGGGCTGGCCGACCACGCCGGGAAGCTGGTCGGCTCGCTGTCGGGCGGCCAGCACAACCGCGCGAACCTCGCCGTCGCGCTGCTCGGCGCACCGGAGCTGCTGGTGCTCGACGAGCCGACCGTCGGGCTCGACCCGGTGCTGCGCGACGAACTGTGGGCGCTCTTCGGCCGGCTCGCCGACGGCGGCGCGACGCTGCTGGTGTCCAGCCACGTCATGGACGAAGCGGCCCGCTGCGACCGCCTCCTGCTCATGCGCGAAGGCGTCCTCCTCGCCGACGACGCGCCCCTCGCGCTGCGGGAACGCACCGGCGCCGCCGACCTCGAAGGCGCGTTCCTGAACCTCGTGCGGGCCGCGTCGTGAACCCCGCGCTGACGCTGGCCACCACCCGGCGCATCCTGACCCAGCTGCGGCACGACCCGCGCACCGTGGTGATGCTGGTCCTGGTGCCGACGCTGCTCATGGTGCTGCTGCGGTACGTGTTCAACTCGACGGCCGTCTTCAGCCGCGTCGCGCCCGCGCTGCTCGGGGTGTTCCCGTTCCTGATCATGTTCCTGATCGCGTCGATCACGACGTTGCGGGAACGGACCACGGCCACCCTCGAACGCCTGATGACGCTCCCCATCGGCCGGCTCGACCTGCTCTTCGGCTACGCGCTGGCGTTCGGCGCGATCGCCGTCGTGCAGGTCTCGCTCGCGGCCGGGGTTTCGCTGTGGTGGCTCGGCCTCGACCTGGCCGGTTCCGTGGGGATGCTGCTGCTGATCGCGGTCCTCGACGCGCTGCTCGGCATGGCGCTCGGGCTGTTCGTGAGCGCGTTCGCCCGCACGGAGTTCCAGGCGATCCAGTTCATGCCGGTGTTCGTGCTGCCGCAGATCCTGCTGTGCGGGCTGTTCGTCCCGCGCGACGACATGGGCTGGCTGCTGCGGTGGCTCTCCGAAGTGATGCCGCTCTCGTACGCGGTCGAAGCGCTGACGCGCGTCACGACGGCCGGCACGGTCGACGCGGTGATCCTGCGCAACCTCGTGGTCGTCGCCTGCTGCGCGCTGCTCGCCCTGGTCCTCGGCGCGGCGACGCTGCGGCGCCGGACGCCGTGACTACCGTGGGCGCATGGCCTCCGAAACCGACCGCCTCGCGGCCGAGCGCTACGTCGTCCTGACCACGTTCCGCCGCGACGGGCGCGCGGTGCCGACCCCGATCTGGGTGGCGGGCGACGCCGGCGAGCTCGTGCTGTGGTCGGAGCGGAAGGCGGGCAAGGTCAAGCGCATCCGCAACAGCGGCCGGGTCGAGGTCCAGGCCTGCGACCTGCGCGGGCAGAAGACGCACGGCGCCGTCGCCACCGGTCAGGCCCGGCTGCTGGACCTGGACGGGACCGAGCGGGTGCGCAAGGCGATCGCGCGCAAGTACGGCCTCGTCGGGCGCGTCACGATGTTCTTCTCCAAGCTGCGCGGCCCGGCCGACCGGACGGTCGGGATCGCGGTCAGGCTGGACGGCTGAAGCCGCGGAACCCGCGCCGCAGGTAGTTCGGCAGCGCGTTCGGGTGGTCGAGCGTCGAGGTGTGCAGCCAGACCCGGCGCGCACCGGGCACGGTCCAGGCGTCGGCGACGACGAGGGTGAGCGCGTACCCGCCGAGCCCTTTGCCGACGAACTCCGGCAGCAGCCCGAACGTGGTGATCTCGACGTCGTCCCGGCCCTGCGGCTCGAAATCGGCGACGCCGGCGACCTCGCCGCGGTACTCGATCAGCCGGTACCGCCGCCCGGGTTCGGCGAGCCACCGCGCCCAGCCGTCGTCCGAACGGGACGCACTGGGCCACTGGTACGGCGTGCCGACGCGGACGTGCAGCTCGCGGATCAGCGGCCCGGGCCCGGCGGCCCGCAGCGTGACACCGTCGACGGCCGGAGCCGGGTTGAGCTGGTCGGCGGCGGTCATTTCGAGCTGCGTGACGATCTCCTCCACCCGCGGCAACCTACGGGGCCGAGCCGGTGCTGTCAGCCGCTTTTCGGCTCACGGCGGCGGCTCGCAGCGCGGCTCCCATGGCGGCCGAATCGTGACCGGGACCGCACCCCTCGACGATGACCAGGTCACTGGGGATGTGGTCCGCGCGCAGCCGCAGGATCGCCCGGTAGGCGGGCGAGGCGTACCACTCGTGCGCCGCGGCGGTGCTCGGGAACCCGATGAGCACGAGCCCGCCCGGCCAGTCGCCCTCCATGACCTGGACGGGGGCGCCGTGCACGAGGAACTCACCACCGAAGGGGTCAAGCGTCGCCTGGATGCGTTCGAGGTACTCGAAGACCGCTTCGGGCAGTGCGGCGGGCGGGCGCAGGTGGGCGAGTCCGTAGGCGGTCATGGCAGTCCTTTCGTTGTCCTGACAGGATCCTCGCGCGCCCGCGGCGTGACGTCGATTACGTCGGAGGTAAGGCCGGCTGCCCGGCCAGCAAGCGGTCGACCAGGGCCTCGACGAGGTCGTGGCGTTGTTCGCCGGTGAAGAGATCAGGCAGCGTCAGGCGTTCCATGATCAGCCAGTTCAGCGCCAGCCACAGGAGGACGACTGTCGTGCCGTCGCCGGGCAGCCCGGTTTTCGTGTGGTAGCCGACGTTGAAGTCGACGTCTTCCCGGATGCGGCGGGTGAGCACGTCCCGCAGCTCGGGTCGGCGCGTGGCTTCCAGGCGCAGTTCCAGGAGCGCGAGAAAACCGGTGGGGAAGGCGGCAACGCGGTCCACGAGCGCGTGCATCAGCTCGGCGACGCGGGCCCGGTCCTTCGGCCCGGCCAGCCCGTCGGCGATGACGGCTTCGTCGACGAGCCGCTCGTAGACGCGTTCCCCGGCGCGCTTGAGGATCTCGTCACGGCCGGCGAAGTAGTTGGAGGTCGTGCCGACGGGGACGCCGGCTTGCTGGTCCACGGCACGGAAGGTGAGGCCACGCGCGCCTTCGGCGGCCAGGACCTCGATGGCGGCGTCGAGCAGTGCCGCACGCCGTTCGGGGTTGCGTCGGACCATGGCGTTGACACCACTCCAGTTGCGGTATCGGGGTAGCGAACCACTTCAGGCAAAGTACTACAACTGAGGCAGTTCGTGTCTGGTGCAGTCGGCGCGCGGATCGCCTGCTCGACGACGACCCGGTTGCTACTGTCCGGCCATGCCGCGTTTGAAGATCGAGGTGACCGTCCCGGAAAGTCACGTGGCCGCCGTGATCGACGCGCTCCACGAAGCGGGAGCGGGCCGGGTCGGCCAGTACGCGCGGTGTTCCAGCGTGTGGCAAGTGTCCGGAACCTGGCTGCCGTTGCCCGGCTCGGATCCGTACGACGGTCAGGTCGGCGTCGTGCAGCACGCCGAGGAATGCCGCGTCGAGTCGGTCTGCGACGTCGATCAGGCCCGCGCCGTCCAGCAGGCGGTCCGCGCCGCCCACCCGTACGAGGAAGCGGTCATCCGCTTCCTCCCGCTGCACGAACCGTGAGCCGTGGCGGCTAGACCTCCGCGACCGCGGCGAGCGCCTCCGGCAGCGTGAACGCGCCCGCGTACAACGCCTTCCCCACGATCGACCCCTCGACCCCGTCCGAAGCCAGCCCGGCCAGCGCGACCAGATCGGCCACGCTCGACACCCCACCCGAAGCGATCACCGGCGCATCCGTGCGCGCCACGACGTCCCGCAGCAGTTCGAGGTTCGGGCCGCGCAGCGTGCCGTCCTTGCTGACGTCGGTCACCACGTAGCGGGACGCGCCGTCGCGGTCGAGGCGCTCCAGGACCTCCCACAGGTCGCCGCCGTCCGAGGTCCAGCCGCGGGCCGAGAGGCGGTGGCCGGCGTCGGTGATACGGACGTCGAGGCCGATCGCGACGCGGTCGCCGTACTCGCCGATCACGCGCGCGGTCCACTGCGGGTCCTCGAGCGCGGCGGTGCCGAGGTTGACGCGGCGGGCGCCGGTGGCCAGCGCGGCCTTCAGCGACGCGTCGTCGCGGATGCCGCCGGAGAGCTCCACCTGGACGTCGAGCTTGCCGACGACCTCGGCGAGCAGCTCGCGGTTGCTGCCCTTGCCGAAGGCGGCGTCGAGGTCGACGAGGTGGATCCACTCGGCGCCGTCGCGCTGCCAGGCGAGCGCCGCCTCCAGCGGACTGCCGTAGGAGGTCTCGGTGCCGGCCTCGCCCTGGACGAGTCGCACGGCCTGGCCATCGGCCACATCAACGGCCGGAAGCAGCGTGAAAGTCACGCCGCTAACTCTAGGGCGGAGACCCCGGTCACCCGGTCAGAGGGTCGCGAGCCAGTTCGTCAGCAGCCGCGCGCCCGCGTCGCCGGACTTCTCCGGGTGGAACTGCGTGGCCCACAGCGGCCCGTTCTCGACCGCCGCGACGAAGTCGTCGCCGTGGTTCGCCCAGGTGACCTTGGGTTCCTGGCCGGGCAGGCCGTCGAGCTCCCACTTGCGGGCGGCGTAGGAGTGCACGAAGTAGAACCGCTCGTCCGGGTCGAGGCCGGCGAACAGCTGCGAGTCCGCGGGCGCGCGCACGGTGTTCCAGCCCATGTGCGGCAGGACGTCGGCGTTGAGCCGGTCGACGACACCCGGCCACTCCCCCGTGCCCTCGGTCTCCTCGCCGTGCTCGACGCCGCGCGAAAAGAGGATCTGCATGCCGACGCAGATGCCGAGCACGGGGCGGCCGCCGGCGAGGCGCTTGCCGATGATCCGCTCGCCCTTGACCTCGAGCAGCCCGGCCATGCACGCCGAGTACGCGCCGACGCCGGGCACGACCAGGCCGTCGGCCTCGATCGCGGCATGCGGGTCGGCGGTGACCTCGACTTCGGCCCCGGCGCGCGCCACAGCGCGTTCGGCGGAGCGGAGGTTGCCGGAACCGTAGTCGAGGATCACCACACGAGACACGCCACCCAGCGTAGCCGGAGGGCTCAGCGGCGCTCGAAGGAATAGACGTCCGTCACGGTGTTGCACGGCGACGGCGGCACGACCTCGACGCGCAGCACGCCGGCGTCGTAGTCCACGCCCTCCGGGGTGAACGTGCCGGTGCAGGTGCTGACCAGCGGAACCTGCTGGATTTCCCGCACCTTCGCCGTCAGGTCGTGGCCGTTCAGGGGCCGCGGCAGGTCGATCTGCAGGAGCTGCAGGTTCGTCGGGTACAGGTCGTTGTACGGGTCGCTGGTGGCGCAGATCAGCCGCGTCGGGCTGACGAAGTCGCAGCCCTGGGCACTGCGGACGTGGTGGTCGAGGTGGATGCGGGCGGCGATCGGGAGGTCGCCGGCGGTCTTCGGGCCGCTCGGGTTGAGGAACGGCGTCGGCGAGACGTAGAGGCGGTCGATCTCGCCGAGCGGGCCCGAGACCAGCCACTGACCGTCCGGGGTGGCCGCGACCTGGGCGTTCGCGTTGGCCGCGGGCTCGTCGGGGGCGAGCGGGTGGACGAACTCCGTCGTGCTGCCGTCGGGCTTGGTGACCAGGTACATCTTCTTGACCGGCGCCGGGGTGACGGTGTCCTGGTAGACGTCGAAGACGTAGCCGCGCAGCGAGTCCGGGTCGCCGACGTGACCCCAGCCCTCGTCCTTCAGCGGCTGCGGGATGGTGGCACCGTTGCGGTAGACGACCTCGGGCGCGTGGCCGGGCAGGCGCAGCGTGGTGAGGCCTTCGCCGCTGACGCGGTTTTCGGCGGTCGTGTGCCCCACCTGGCGCCAGCCGGTTTCGTGGGCGGTGGCGACGCCGGTCGCCGCGAGCAGGGCGGCGGTGGTGAGGGTGAGCAGACTGGCCGCGCGCATGGGCGCTCCTCGGGAGTAGAGGCCTTGGCGGCGGCGACGCGATTCTGCCATGGCGGGGTGACCGGCCGGAAGAAATCCGGGCGAGGACGTTTCACCGTCCCGCCGACTGGGTATTACGCAACCCGATCGTGTGGCTTCCGCCCCGCACGACCGGACGCCAGGGAGGCGAAGATGGCCGAGGACGACGTGCTGTCGCAGATGCTGAACGCCTGGCGCGACGACATCGACAGCGTGCCATTCCCGCAGTTCAGCGAGCTGCTCATCCCCCGGCAGCAGACCCGCCCGCGCCGTTCGCCGTCCGCGTCTGCTGTCCGCGTGACGAACGCCACGCGGAGGACAGACGCCTGACTGTGGTTTCCTGCGAGGGCCGCATCGACGCGTCCCCCGGGAGCCCTCATGAGCCGCACCCCTGATCCGCACGACTTCCTCGACCTCGACGCCGGGCTCGCCGAAGAGGAACGCGCCATCCGCGACGCCGTGCGCGCGTATGCGAAGGACAACCTGCTCGACCACATCGCCGACTGGTACGAAACGGGCGCGCTCCCGGCGGCCGAACTGGCCAAGGGCTTCGGGTCGCTGGGCCTGCTCGGCATGCACCTGGAGGGCTACGGCTGCGCCGGGACCAGCGCGGTCGCGTACGGCATCGCGTGCCGCGAGCTCGAAGCCGTCGACTCCGGGCTGCGCAGCTTCGTGTCGGTGCAGGGCTCGCTGGCGATGTACGCGATCCACAAGTGGGGCAGCGAAGAGCACCGGCAGGAGTGGCTGCCGCGGATGGCCACCGGCGACGCGCTGGGCTGCTTCGGGCTGACCGAGCCGGACGCGGGCAGCGACCCGGGCTCGATGCGGACCCGCGCGGTGCGCGACGGCTCCGACTGGGTGCTGTCGGGTACGAAGATGTGGATCACCAACGGGACCGTCGCCGACGTCGCGGTCGTCTGGGCGCAGACCGACGACGGCGTCCGCGGCTTCGTCGTCCCGACGTCGACGCCGGGCTTCACCGCGAACGAGGTCAAGCACAAGCTGTCGCTGCGGGCGTCGCTGACCGCGGAACTGGTGCTGGACGGCGTGCGGCTGCCCGGCTCGGCGGCGTTCCCCGAGGTCCGCGGGCTGCGCGGACCGCTTTCCTGCCTGAACGAAGCCCGCTACGGCATCCTCTTCGGCGTCGTCGGCGCGGCGCGGGCGTGCTACGAAGCCGCGCTGGAGTACACGCTTTCGCGCTCGCAGTTCGGCAAGCCGCTGGCCGGGTTCCAGCTGACCCAGCGCAAGCTCGCCGACCTGCTCGTCGAGGTGAACCGCACCGGGCTGGTGGCGCTGCAGATCGGGCGGCTCAAGGACGCCGGGACGCTGCACCACAACCACGTCAGTTTCGGGAAGATGGCGAACGTCCGGTCGGCCCTCGACGCGGCGCGCACGGCCCGTTCGATGCTCGGCGCCAACGGGATTTCGCTGGAGTACCCGGTGATGCGGCACATGGCGAACCTCGAGACGGTGCTGACGTACGAAGGCACCGAGGAGATGCACGCACTGTCACTCGGTCAGGCGATCACGGGGCTCGCGGCCTTCCGCTGATCCGTTTTTTGTCGGTGGTGGCCGCTAGCTTCGGCGGCATGACCTTCACCGACTTCGAAACCGTCATCGAGCTCCGCCGCTACACCCTGCACCCGGGGCGGCGCGACGAGCTCATCGAGCTGTTCGAGCGCGAGTTCGTCGAGCCCCAGGAGGCGGCGGGCGCGCACCTGTTCGGCATGTTCCGCGAGCGCGCGTCGCCGGACAAGTTCGTGTGGCTGCGCGGGTTCCCCTCCATGGCGGCGCGCAAAGCTGCGCTGGAGGAGTTCTACTTCGGCCCGGTGTGGAAGGAGCACCGGGAGGCGGCGAACGCGACGATGATCGACTCCGACGACGTGCTGCTGCTGCGGCCGGTCCGGCGCGGGCTTTCCGCTCCCCCACCGGGTTCCGGCCTGCACGTCGCGATCTCTCCGCCGGCTTCGCCACCGGATTCCGCGTTCGCGGCGTTCGAGACCGAGCCGTCGGAGAACACCTTTCCGCAGTTGCCGGTCCGCGCGGACGGCCCGTTCTCGGTGTGGTTCAGCCGGACGCCGCTCGGTGCCGGCGTGGAGCTGGCGTTGGAGGCGACTTCGCGGTCACTGATCCGCTGAGAGGAGTTCGAGGAGCCCCATCGGGTAGAGGATCTTGCGGCCGTCACGGAAGTCCGCGAGGTCGACCCAGCGCGCGGTGGCGGGGTCGTCGAGGATCTTCATCTCTTCGCGTTCGTAGAAGGCGGGGTCGGTGAACTCGGCGGCGTAGAGGAAGGCGATCTCGTGGCCGGGCCTGCCCTGCCAGGTGAAGATGTTTTCGAGCACGCCGACCCGCTTGCCGACGAGGAGCTCGGCGCCGAGCTCCTCGACGAACTCCCGGCGAAGGGCGTCCTTGCCGCTTTCGCCGAACTCGATCCCGCCCCCGAGCGGCCGGCAGTACGTCTCGCCTTTGACGTCGTCGCGTCCTTCGAACACGAGCAGCGCGTCGCCGCGCCACACCAGCCCGAGCGCGAGCGGCCTGATCCGGAACCCCATGGGGCCACGCTAGCGGCCCCGCTACCCCTGGAGGAAATCTTTGATCGACAACGCCAGTGAGCCCGCGTCGAGACCGTGGGCCAGGTCGTGGTCCGCGATGCCGCCGTAGGTCCGGACTTCGGTGTCCCGGCGGACACCGAGCGACCGCAACCGGTGCGGCACGTCGGAAAGAGCTTCCGCGACCCAGTGCGCGGACGTCCCGGCCAGGTACGGCTCGACCAGGACCACGTCCGGTGCGGCGGCCAGCGCGGCGGCGCGCAGGCCCGCGGCGTCGAACGGGCGGATCGTCGAGGCGTAGAGCACCGTGACGTCGAGGCCCGCCGTCGCGCGCAGGACGCGGTCCAGCACCGGGCCGACGGCCACCACGACGCCGCGTGCGCCCTCGCGCAGGCGCGTGAAGCCGACTCCGAGGTGCGGTGACACGTTCTCCTGGGCCGAAAGGCGCAGGTAGATCCGGCCGTCACCGGGGATCGACTCGAGCAGCAGCCGGCGTGCCTCGTCCGGGTGGCCCGGTACGTGCACGGTCCAGCCCGGGAGCGAGTCGATGAGCGCGACGTCGCCCGGGGACTGGTGCGTGCGCCCTTCCGCGGCCATGTCGTAGGAGGCGCCGTAGGACACGAGGACGCCACCGGCCTCCTGGTGGGAGAAGTCGAGCTTGATCTGCTCGAACGCGCGCTCCACCAGGAACGACGGGAACGTGTGCACGATCGGCCGCAGCCCGGCGAGCGCCAGCCCGGCGCCCGCGCTGACCAGCAGCTGCTCGCGGATCCCGACGTTGATCACCCGGTCCGGGTGGCGCCGCGCGGCGCCCGCGAGCTGGGCGGCCGAGATGTCGGCGAGCACGACGGCGACGTCCGGGTCCGCGTCGAGGATCTCTTCGGTGGTGCTCAAAAACGCTTCGCGCATCGACGACACGGGTCAGCCCTTCGGTTCGACGACGGCGACCACCGCGAGCGGGCGGCCGGGGTGGGCGGTGGTGAAGGCGTCGTACAGCGCGTCGTGGTCGCGGCCGGACACCTCACGGGTCTCCCAGCCTTCGACGGCGAAGCGCCGGGCGATCCCGCCCGGCCAGCCGCGCGAGGAGGACTGGTTGTCGATCACCACCGTGGTCAGGTTTTCCAGGCCGGCGCGCGCCGCGACGACGATCGCCTCGTGGTTCGAGCCTTCGTCGAGCTCGGCGTCGCCGACGAGCGTCACGACCTTCGACGCCGTCAGGCCGCGGGCCCGCAGGCCGAGCGCGGTGCCGAACGCGATCGGCAGGCCGTGGCCGAGGGATCCGCTGGAGATCTCGACACCGGGCACCCGCCGCCGGTCGGGGTGGTGGCCGAGCCGGGAGACGGGGTCGGACCAGGTCGGGAGCTCCGCCTCGGCGATGAAGCCCTTCGCGGTGAGCACGGCGTAGTACGCCATCGGGCCGTGTCCTTTGGACAGCAGGAAGCGGTCGCGGCCGGGCTCGCGGAAGTTTTCGGGCGTGACGTCGAGGACGCGGTCGTAGAGCACCCACAGGACGTCCACAGTGGACTCCGCGGCGGCGCTGTGCTTGTCGTCGCCGGTCATCAGCGAGATCAGCCGTGGCAGGTCGGCGTAACCCGGTTCGGTCGCAGTGGTCATGACCCGACGATGCAACCTCGACTAAACTCGAAGTCAAGGATAGCCTGAGCAGGTGACGAGGCTCGCTGAACATCTCAGCATCGGACAGGTGGCGGAACGCAGCGGGGTGCCGCACACGGCACTGCGGTTCTACGAGGAGAAGGGGCTGATCAGCTCGGAGCGGTCGGCGGGCAACCAGCGCCGCTACCCGCGTTCGGTGCTGCGCCGGATCGCGTTCATCCGCGCCGCGCAACGGGTCGGGCTGTCCCTGGAGGACATCAGTGCGGCACTGGCGTCCCTGCCCGAAGACCACGCGCCGACGAAGGCCGACTGGGCGCGCCTGTCGCGCGACTGGCAGCACGAGCTCGACGCACGCATCGACGCCCTGCAACGCCTCCGCGACCGCCTGACGGGCTGCGTCGGCTGCGGCTGCCTGTCCCTGCGCAGCTGCGCGCTCTACAACAACGACGACGAGCTGTCCCGCCACGGCCCAGGCGCAAGCAAACTCCGCCCAGCGATCGAGGGCGGCATTTAACCGCTTGCCCTCGGCGGGATCCTGGAAAGGAATGAACGAAAAGCACCGAACCCGCATCTCGAAGCGACTCGCCCGCCACCTCCGCCACGACCCGGCAGCCCTCGGCCTCACCCTCTCCCCGGACGGCTGGGTGAGCGTCGAGACCCTTCTCGACGCCCTGCGCGCAAACGGTTTCGCGGTCACCCGTGCCCAACTCGACGAGGTCGTCGAGACGAACAACAAGCGCCGCTTCGCCTTCGACGAAACAGGCACCCGCATCCGCGCGAGCCAGGGCCACAGCATCACGGTGGACCTGGGCCTGCCCAACGCAACCCCACCACCGGTCCTGTACCACGGAACGGTGTCGAAGTTCCTCGACGCAATCTTCCACGAGGGCCTCCGCCCGATGAACCGCCACGCGGTCCACCTGTCCGCAACGACGGACACGGCCCGCACAGTGGCGGCCCGCCACGGAAAGCCGGTAATCCTGCGGGTGGACGCGGCCACTATGGCGAACGCGGGCCACAAGTTCCAGGTAAGCGCCAACGGAGTCTGGCTGACGGCAGCGGTCCCACCGCAACACCTCACCCGCCTCGACTGAGCACGAGCCGACCGACCGCAAGTCGCCCACCCGCGCGCCGGCCGCACGCAAGTCAGCCGCCCGCGGGCAAGCCGCCCGGCCAGACGCAAGCCGCTGCCCCGTGCACCGGCCACATACAAGTCAGCCGCCGCCGCGCGGACCGCCGCCCCACAGATCGGCTGCCGCCGCACGAGCCGCCGCCCCCACCCAAGTGGACCGTCACCGCGCGAGCAGCCGGCCGCACACAAGTCGCCGCCCCGCGTACCGGTCACCGCCCAGACGCAAGTGCCCACCGCACCAGTCACCGGCCACAGGCAAGTCCCCCACCTCGCGTCCGGCCAGCCAGACACAAGTCGCCGCGCCGGCCGCCGCCCCACGCGAGTCGGCCGCCCAGGCGCACGAACCTTCGCTCAGCTCAAAGAGACGGCACCGCACCCGCTGTCCGGCGGCGCGGGCGCCCGAGCAACCTCCGGCCCACGTCCAGCAACTCCGTGCGCAGCTCGTCGTCACCCATGCGGGCCAGATCCGGGGACCCGCCCGCCATCGCGATGCCCGTCAACGTCACCATCGCGTTCACCCGCGCCGTCGCGTCCGGGTCCGGGCCCGCCAAAATGCCCAGCAGGGCCTGGCCGAAGCCCTCCATCCCGCCGTGGGCGGACTTCTCGATCGCGCGGATCAGGCCCGGGTCGCTCGAAAACAGCGCCACCAGCGCCCGGTGGCGGATCACCAGGTCGATGAACCCCTCCAGCAGCAAGTCCACCTGCGCGCCCCGGCGTTTCTGGGCCGCCGCTCGCAGCACCAGCTCGTCCAGGTCTCGCACGCCCGGCTCGGCGACCGCCTCGGTGATCTCCGCCTTCGTCTTGAAGTGGTAGTAGACCGCGGCCTTCGTGATCCCCAGCGCGTCGGCGATCATCTGCAGCGACGTGCCCTCGACCCCGTGTTCGCTGAACAAGCGCAGCGCGGTCTGCAGCAGTCGGGTCCGGGTGTCCTCGGCCGGGCCGGCGGTCATTCTTCCTCCTCAGCGAGCCGTCGGAGCGTACGTCACTCCCTGTCGATCGGCAAACTCGCTTACTAGCCGATCGGCTGGGATAAACCTTGCTGTTCGGCAAGTCACATACTTGCCGATCGGCTTGGACGCATCCTTGCCGATCGGCTAGCTTGGAGAGAGACCTGATGGAGTGAACCGAGCCCGTTCGGGCGAAACGGAGCTGACTCGTGGCGACCTTCCTGTACCGGCTCGGCCGGTTGTCCTTCCGACGGCGAGCGCTGGTCGCCGCTGTCTGGGCGGCCGTCCTCGTGGCGCTCGGGCTGGGTGCCCTGACGCTTTCAGGCCAGCTTTCGAACTCGGTGACGATCCCCGGCACCGAGTCGCAGCGGGCGATCGACCAGCTGACCGAGAAGTTTCCGCAGGCCAACGCCGGGGGCGCCACCGCGCGCGTCGTGATCGAGGCTCCGGCCGGGGCCACGGTGACCGACGCGAAGGGCAAGGCCGCCGTCGAGTCGCTCGTCACGCAGCTGAAGACGGCCCCGAAGGTCGCCGCCGTCGTGGACCCGTTCCAGGTGCAGTCGATCTCACCCGATCAGCGCGTCGCCTTGGCCCAGGTCAGTTACGGAGCGAAAGCGTACGAGCTGACCGAAGAGGACCGCCAGGCGCTGCAAGCCCCCGCAGACGCCGCCCGTGCCGCCGGGTTCACCGTCGAGTTCGGCGGTGACGCCGTGCAGGGCATCCCCGAGACCGGCGCCACCGAAGGCCTCGGTGTCGCGGTCGCCGCCGTCGTGCTGATCATTACCTTCGGCTCGCTCGTCGCGGCCGGCATCCCGCTGCTCACCGCGCTGATCGGCGTCGGCACCGGGATGGGCGGCATCTTCCTCGCGTCCGGTTTCCTCGAGCTGAACTCGAACACGCCGATCCTCGCGCTGATGATCGGGCTGGCCGTCGGCATCGACTACGCGCTGTTCATCGTCTCGCGCTACCGGCACGAACTGGGTCTCGGCCGAGAACCGGAGGAAGCCGCCGGGCGCGCGGTCGGCACCGCCGGCTCGGCCGTCGTGTTCGCCGGGCTCACCGTCATCATCGCGCTGGCCGGCCTGACCGTCGTCGGGATCCCGTTCCTCGGCCAGATGGGCGTCGCCGCCGCGGTGACCGTCGCGGTCTCCGTGCTCATCGCGCTGACGCTGCTGCCCGCGGTGCTCGGGTTCGCCGGCGCCCGCGTCGCCGGCAACCGCATCCGGCTGCGCCGCAAGGCGGTCGAACCGACGCACGGTGAGCGCTGGGCGCGGTTCGTGGCCCGCCACCGGATCCCGGTGCTGCTCGTCGCGCTGGCCGGGATGGCCGTCGTCGCGCTGCCCGCGCTGAGCATGCAGCTCGGCCTGCCCAACGACAGCACCGCCGCGCCCGAGTCGACGCAGAAGAAGGCGTACGACATCGCGAGCCGCAGCTTCGGCGAGGGCTCCAACGGCCCGCTGCTGGTCGTCGTCGACACCCGCGCGAGCACCAACCGCCAGGCCGCGCTCGGCCAGGCCGCCGCCGACATCCAGAAGCTGCCCGACGTCGCCGCCGTGACGCCGCCGCGCGTCAACCAGACCGGCGACACCGCGCTGCTGACGGTGATCCCGAAGAGCGGCCCGAGCAGCACGCAGACCGAGGACCTGGTCGCCGCCATCCGCGCCGGATCGGGCGTCCTGGAGAACGCGACCGGCGCGAAGCTCGCCGTCACCGGCCAGACCGCGGCGAACATCGACGTCTCGGAGAAGCTGTCGGACGCGATGCTGCCGTACCTCGCGCTGATCGTCGGGCTGGCGTTCGTGCTGCTGATGCTGGTGTTCCGCTCGGTCGTGGTGCCGCTGAAGGCGACGATCGGCTTCCTCGGCTCGGTCGCGGCGACGTTCGGCGCGGTGGTCGCGGTGTTCCAGTGGGGCTGGCTGACCGATCTGCTCGGCGTCGCGTCGACCGGCCCGATCATGAGCATGCTGCCGATCCTGCTGATCGGCGTCCTGTTCGGGCTCGCGATGGACTACCAGGTGTTCCTGGTGACGCGGATGCGCGAGGAGCACGTCCACGGCGCGGAACCGCAGGAGGCCATGGTGACCGGCTTCCGCCACGGTGCGCGGGTGGTCGTCGCGGCCGCGCTGATCATGATCAGCGTGTTCGCCGGCTTCATCCTGGCCGAATCGTCACTGATCCAGTCGATCGGCTTCGCGCTGGCGTTCGGCGTGCTGGTGGACGCGTTCGTGGTCCGCATGACCCTGGTCCCGGCGGTGATGTCCCTGCTCGGCCGCGGCGCGTGGTGGCTGCCGAAGTGGCTCGACCGCATCCTGCCGGACGTCGACGTCGAGGGCGAGAAGCTCACGAAGCACCTGGACGAGCCGGAAGAGCGCGAACTGGTCGGCGCGAGCCGCTGAGCGGAGCCTCCCCCAGCCCGGCCGTGATGTGGCGCCCACATCACGGCCGGGCTCTTTTCCGGTTGCCGACCGATGGCTCCTGTTCGGCGGATGTGTCTCAGGCCCTCGCCCGCGTCACCAACGTCATGACCCGCAACAGCTAGCTGGACAACCAGAAGATCGCGCCGCCGACAGCCAGCAGGGCTGCGATGCCCAGCACCACCGCGATGAACTTCGCCGTCTTCCACGTCGAATACACGCCGCCCACCAGAAATCCGCCGAGGGCCAGCAAAAGGACTCCGACGACGCTGCTGTTCACAGAACGCCCTTCGTGGAGGGGATGCCGCCCGCGCGGGGGTCCGGCTCGGTGGCCGTGCGCAGGGCTCGGGCCACCGCCTTGTACTCCGCCTCCGCGATGTGGTGCGGGTCGCGGCCGTGGATCACCCGCACGTGCAACGCGATCTGCGCGTGGAACGCCAGCGAGTCGAACACGTGCCGCGTCAGCACGAACGGGTAGTTGCCGCCGATCGTGAACGTGTTGAACTGCTCCGGCTCACCGACGTGCACGCAGTACGGGCGGCCCGAGACGTCGATCGCCGCGTGGGCCAGGGTTTCGTCCATCGGGATCCACGCGTCGCCGAAGCGGCGGATGCCGCTCTTGTCGCCCAGGGCCTGGCGGATCGCCTGGCCGAGGACGATCGCCGTGTCCTCCACCGTGTGGTGGGCGTCGATGTGGACGTCGCCGGTCGCCTCGACCTTGAGGTCCAGGGAGCCGTGGACGCCGAACGCCGTCAGCATGTGGTCGTAGAACGGGACGCCGGTCGAGATGTCGACCTCGCCCGTGCCGTCGAGGTCCAGCTGCACGAAGATCGAGGACTCCTTGGTGGTCCGCTCGACCTTGCCGATGCGCGTCATCGGGAAACTTCCTTACTCGCCTCGAGGAAGGCGTCGTTCTCTTCCGGGGTGCCGATGCTCACGCGCAGGTGCCCCTCGATGCCGGGGTCGCGGATCAGCACGCCCGCGTCCAGGTAGGCCCGCCACGCGGCGCCCGGGTCGGGGAAGTGTCCGAAGAGGACGAAGTTCGCGTCGCTCGGGACCGGCTCGAAACCCAGGCCCGCCAGCGCTTCCACGACGCGGTCGCGTTCCGCGGACAGCTTGTGCACGCTGCCCAGGGTGGCGTCGGCGTGGCGCAGTGCCGCGCGCGCCGCCGCCTGCGTCAGCCGCGAGAGGTGGTAGGGCAGGCGCACCAGCTGCAGCGCGTCGACGACGGCGGGCGCGGCGGCCAGGTAACCCAGGCGGCCGCCGGCGAAGGCGAACGCCTTGCTCATCGTGCGCGACACGATGAGCTGGGCCGGGTAGTCGCCCAGCAGCTCCACCGCGCTCGCCCGCGAGGAGAACTCCGCGTACGCCTCGTCGACGACCACGATGCCGGTCGCCGCCTCGATCACCACGCGCAGCTCGCCCTTCGGGATCGAGCCGCCGGTCGGGTTGTTCGGGCTGGTGACGAACACGATGTCCGGCCGCCGCTCGCGGATGAGCCGCGCGGCCGCCGCCGTGTCCAGCGTGAAGTCGGGGCGGCGCGGGGCCGGGACCCACTCGGTGCGGGTGCCCGAGGCGATGATCGGGTGCATCGAGTACGACGGTTCGAAGCCGAGCGCGGTGCGCCCGGGACCGCCGAAGGCCTGCAGGATCTGCTGCAGCACCTCGTTGGACCCGTTGGCGGCCCAGACGTTCGCCTCCGACAGCACGACCCGCGTCGACACGCTCAGGTAGTCGGCCAGGTCCTGGCGCAGCGCCAGCGCGTCGCGGTCCGGGTAGCGGTGCAGCTCGGCCGCCTCCGCGCGGACCGCCGCCACGACGTCCGCGACCAGCTCGGGCGGCGGCGGGTACGGGTTTTCGTTGGTGTTGAGCCGGACCGGGACGTCCAGCTGCGGCGCGCCGTACGGGGACTTGCCGCGCAGGTCCTCGCGCAGCGGCAGTGCGGCCAGGGTGATCTCGTCGCCGAGCGTCATCGGGCCTCCTCCCCCGCGAACCGGGCGGTGACGGCTTCGCCGTGCGCGGGCAGGTCCTCGGCGTTCGCCAGCGCGACGACGCGGCCGGCGACCTCGCGCAGCGCGTCCTCGGAGTAGTCCACGACGTGGATGCCCTTGAGGAAGCTCTGCACCGACAGGCCCGAGGAGTGACGGGCGAACCCGCCGGTGGGGAGCACGTGGTTGGACCCGGCGCAGTAGTCGCCGAGCGAAACCGGGGCGTACGCGCCGACGAAGATCGCGCCCGCGTTGCGGACCCGGGCCGCGACCGCGCGCGCGTCCGCCGTCTGGATCTCCAGGTGCTCCGCGGCGTAGGCGTCGACGACCCGCAGCCCGTCGTCCACAGTGGACACCAGGATGACGCCGGACTGCTTGCCGCCCAGCGCTTCGGCGACCCGCTCGCTGTGCTTGGTCGCGGCGACGCGGCTGGCCAGGTCCTTGTCGACGGCGTCGGCCAGCTCGGCCGACGTCGTCACCAGGACGCTCGCCGCGAGGGGGTCGTGCTCGGCCTGGCTGACCAGGTCGGCGGCGACGTGCACCGGGTCCGCCGTCTCGTCGGCGAGGATGGCGATCTCGGTCGGCCCGGCCTCGGCGTCGATGCCGATCAGGCCGCGCAGCAGCCGCTTCGCCGCGGTCAGGTAGATGTTGCCCGGCCCGGTGACGGTGTCGACCGGGGCGAGCTCGGCGCCGTCGGTGTCCGTGCCGCCGTACGCCATCAGCGCCACGGCCTGCGCGCCGCCCGCCGCCCACACCTCGTCGACGCCGAGCAGCTCGGCCGCGGCGAGGATGGTCGGGTGCGGGAGGCCGTCGAACGCGGCCTGCGGCGGCGAGCACACGACCAGGGAGCCGACGCCCGCGATCTGCGCCGGGACGACGTTCATCACCACGGTGGACGGGTACACGGCCAGGCCACCCGGGGCGTACAGCCCGACGCGCTCGACCGGCACCCACTTCTCGGTGACTGTGCCGCCCTCGACGACGGTGGTCGTGACGTCGGTGCGGCGCTGCTCGGCGTGCACCTTGCGGGCGCGGGTGATCGACTCCTCCAGCGCCGCGCGCACGGCCGGGTCCAGCTCGGCCAGCGCCCGCGTCAAGCGCTCGCGCGGCACCCGCACGGACGCGGGGCGCACGCCGTCGAACCTCTCGGTGTACTCGAGGACGGCTTCGACACCGCGGTCGCGGACCGCCTCGACCACCGGGCGCACGTGGTGCAGCGCCGCGTCCACGTCGTATTCGGCGCGTGGGAGCGTCGCGCGCAGTTCGGCGGCGGTCGGGACCTGCCCGCGCAGGTCGGTGCGGTTCAACATGCCCTCCAGGGTACGAGGTCACACTGGAGCGCTCGTCGGCGATACTCCCCGGTGACGGCGGATCCCAGCATGCAGGAGGCAGCGGTGGCGCGAATCGCGTTGTGCCAGGTCAACTCGGGTGACGATCCGGAGGCGAACCTGAAACTCGTTCGCTCCGGGGTGGAAGCCGCGGTGGCGGGCGGCGCGCGGATCGTCGTGTTCCCCGAGGCGACGATGGCGCGCTTCGGCCGTCCGCTGGAACCGGTCGCCGAGCCGCTCGACGGGCCGTGGGCCTCGGCGGTGGCCGCCGTCGCCGCCGAGTACGACGTGGTCGTCGTGGCCGGGATGTTCACCCCGGCGGACGAGGGCCGGGTCCGCAACACGCTGCTGGTCACCGGCGGCGGCCACCACCGCGGCTACGACAAGATCCACCTCTACGACGCGTTCGGGTTCGCCGAGTCCGACACGGTCGCCCCCGGTGCCTCGGCGACCACGTTCGAGCTGGACGGCGTGGTCTACGGCGTCGCGACCTGCTACGACGTGCGCTTCCCGGAGCTGTTCCGCGCCCTGGCCGACGACGGCGCCGACGTCGTCCTGCTGCCGGCGTCGTGGGGCGCGGGCGAGGGCAAGCGCGACCAGTGGGAGGTGCTGGTGCGGGCGCGGGCCCTGGATTCGGGCTGCTGGGTGCTGGGCTGCGGCCAGGCCGACCCGGCGGCGACCGGAACCGCGGTGAACCCGAAGGCACCGACCGGGATCGGCTTCTCGACGGTCTCCGACGGCTTCGGCCGCGTGGTCGTCCAGGCGGGCGCGGCGCCGGAGACGCTGCTGGTGGACGTCGACCCGGCCGTGTCGGCCAAGGCCCGCACCGCGACGGGAGCCCTGGCCAACCGCCGCCTCTGAACCCGCAAAGCCGCACTTTCACGTGAAAGTGATCCGGAGTGCGCACTCCGGGTCACTTTCACGTGAAAGTGCGGGGTTCTGTCAGCGGAGCAGGCCTTCGCGGATGGCGACCCGTACGAAGCCCGCGCGGCGTCGTTCGCCGGTCTTGTCGCGGATGCGGTCCAGGTAGGACCGGACCGTCCGGACGCTGATGTTGAGGATCTCCGCGACGTCGACGTCCCGCTCCCCGGCCGCCACCAGCCGCAGCACCTGCTTTTCGCGTTCCGACAGCACGATCTTCGGGCCCGCGTGCCGGTCTTCGCTGTCCTGGATGATCATCCCGGCCAGCGTCGGCGACACGTACGCGTTGTCGTCGGCGATGGTGCGGATCGCGCGCAGCAGCTCGTCGCCGTCGACGTCCTTGGACAGGAAGCCCTTCGCACCCGCCTGCATCGCGCCGAGCACCTCCGGCTGTTCCGCGTGCGCGGACACCACCAGCACCTTGTGCCCCATCTGCCCCACTTCCAGGACCGCGGCCGCGTCCTGGACGCCCCTCAGCTTCAGGTCCAGGACGACGACGCTGCCCGCCGGCTGGTCCTGGACCGCGAACCGGGCCACCGAGTCGGCGACCGCGCCGAGCTCGATGTCCGCGGCCTCGGTGAGCACGCGGGTCAGCGCGTACCGGTAGAGCGGGTGGTCCTCGATCACGCCCACGTGGATCCGCCGCGGGGGCGGGGCCGGGGTCTCTTCCTCGTCGCTCATTTGCGGCCGCCGCGCCGGG
Organism: Amycolatopsis sp. NPDC049159; assembly: GCF_040648295.1. Lineage (NCBI taxonomy): Bacteria > Bacillati > Actinomycetota > Actinomycetes > Pseudonocardiales > Pseudonocardiaceae > Amycolatopsis > Amycolatopsis sp. NPDC049159. The sequence continues at coordinate 58,369 of NZ_JBEZDL010000002.1, read as the reverse complement.
GGCCCGCGCCGCCGATCAGGCCGCGCCGGATGGCTTCCTTCACCAGGCCCGGCCGCCGCCGCTCCCCCGTCTTGTCGCGGATGCGGTCGAGGTAGCCCCGCACGGTCCGGACGCCGATGCCGAGGATCAGCGCGATGTCGACGTCCCGCTCCCCCGCCGCCACCAGCCGCAGCACCTGTTCCTCGCGCGGCGACAGCTCGACGTCCGCCGAGACGGCCGGGCGGTCCGCGTTGTCCTTCATGATCATCCCCGCGACCACCGCCGAGACGTACGCGCCGCCGCCGGCGACCGTCTTGATCGCGATCAGCAGCTCGTCGGCGTCGACGTCCTTGGACAGGAAGCCGCGCGCCCCCGCCGCGATCGCGCCCAGCACGACTTCCGGCTCCGCCTGGGCGGAAACCACGAGCACGTGGTGCCCGAGCTCGCACACCTCCAGCACCGCCGCGGCGCCCGCCACGCCGGGCAGCCCGAGGTCGAGCAGGACGACGCTGCCCGGTGGCTGCCGGTGCACGTGGAACCGCGCCACCGAGTCGACCACCGCGCCGAGCTCGACGAAGTCGGCCTCGGCCAGCACGCGCTCGACGGAGACGCGGTACAGCGGATGGTCCTCGATGACCGCGACGCGGACCCGCCCATGGTCCACGTCGCCGGTCGAACGCTCTTCTGTCATTTGCACGACTTTCACCCCGTTCCACCCGACGGAGCCGGCCGCCCGGCCGTGGCCGGGTCCAGCGCGGGGCCCGTCGGCACCAATGCCAGCAAACTACCTGCGACCGGTGACTTCGCCACTCCTCCGTAACCGAGCGAGGACAGCGCCTGCGCGCTCACCACCGGGTACTTCCGGCCCGTGTCGGTCACCAGGTAGGTGGTGGCCGAGCCGGCTTCGACGACGACGGCTCCCCCCGACGGAGGTACGAACACCTCGTCCGCCACCCTTGCTTCGGTCCGGGTGGCGACCTGGATTGCCTTGGCACCAGGGGAAAGCGGGAATTCGGCCGAAACGAGCAACCGGCTGCCCTGAACGCACAGGGAAACCGAGCCGCCGGTGATCGGCGCCTTGCCGGGGATGCGGTCGGGGTAGGCCGCCGGGTCGGCGCCGCCGGCGCGGGGCGCGGCGACCTTGGCCACCGCGGCGACGTCGGCCGCGCGGACCTCCACCGGCGCCGGCGGTCCGGCGTAGGCGGCGGCGTTGGCCTCCGTCGTCACCAGGAGGCTCGCTTCGGTCTGCCCGACCGGCTCGAGACCGTCGCGGCGGACGAGGTAGTACGAAGTCGCGGCGCCGGGCGCGGCCATCGCGTCGACGACGGCGAGCACCTCACCGACGCGGGTTTCGCGGCCGCCCACCGCGGGGCCCCGGTCGCCGGCGCCCTCGACCGGGAGCGCGGCGAGGTCGCGCCCGGCCGGGACGGTGTCGATCCACCGCGAGGACACGGCGATCGTCGGGTAGCTGTCGAACTGCAGCGCGGTCGCGGCTTCGTCGCTGAGCTTGTAGCGCCGCCCGCCGGCGAGGAGGAAGCGGTCGCCCTGCGGCAGCCGGACGATCACGCCCTGGTCCCGCGGCAGTTCGACGCCGGACGCGGGCGGGGCCAGCAGGACGGCGGTGCGCGGTTCCTCCGACGCCGGCGCGTCCTGGCTGGTGCGGCTGCAGCTCGTCCAGGCGGCGCTCACGAGGGCGCCGGCCGCGGGCAGCGAGTCGGGTGCGCCCGGGATGCCGATCTGGGTGCCGCGGCCCGCCTTGCCGAGGTTCTCCGGCGACACGCTCACGGTCGCCTCACCGGTGCCGCCGGCCAGCAGCCGCGCGGACGCGTAGTTGAGCACCGGGTGCAGCACGCCGTCGGCGCCGAGGACGAACCGCGCACCGGTGCCCTCTTCGACGATCACCTTGCCGCCGGCGAGCCAGTCCTTGCCGCCCGAGGGGTTCAGCAGGCCGATGATCCCGAAGACGGCGGTGACGAGCAGCGCGGCCACGAGCCCCAGCACGGTGGCGAGCACGAGCCGGCGGCTGGGCGAGACGGGGTGGTTGGCGTCGGCGGCGACGAGCGCGGAAACGAGCCTGCGGCGGAGGAACTGGTACGCCTGGATCTGGTCCCGCTGCGTCCACACGCTGTTGTGCCCCCGCTGTGCGTCGTCCCTCCGAGAGGCCGATGCTAAGCACCCTCCCGCGCGGCGGCGAGGGTAATTTTTACGCCCACGCGACATCTGGGGAGGCAGTAGCGTCGGGTTCCGGGGAAAGGGGAGCCCGTGTCCGTCGAAACCGCCGGCGCCGTCCGCCCGGCACCGTCCCGGCCCGCCTCCGCCGCGCTGCCCTGGCTGCTGCCGATCCGGCCGCTGCAGGCCGCGGTGTGGGAGCTCGCGGCCATCGCCGTCCTGCTCGCCTGGCTGGTCGACGGCGTCACGCAGCCGGTACGGATCGTCGTCAGCGTGGTCGCCGGGCTCGTCGTGCTGCTGACGTCGGTGCGGTTCGCCGGCCGGCACCTGGCGGGGTGGGCGCTGACCTGGACGGCGTTCCGGCTCCGGCGCCACGACACCCGCCGCGACAGCCCGGACCCGCTGCTGTCGGTGGCCGGGCCGGTGAAGGTCCGCCAGCACGTCGACCGCGCGGGCAACCGCTTCGGCGTCGCGGAGATCGACGGCAGCTGGAGCGCGCTGGTGCGGCTGACGCCGGGCACGGGAGCGCCGGGCGCGCTGGCCGACGTCCTGCGCGAGGCGTACCGGCGCACGGACGTCCCGCTGGCTTCGGCGCAGCTGCTGACGTGGGCCATCCCGCGCGGCGAGCAGGTGCTGCGCGTCCGCTGGCTGGCGGTCCGCTACCGCCCGGACCAGGCCCCGATCGCGGCACTGGCCCGCGGCGGCGGCGACCTCGGCGCGCTGCGGAGCACGGCGTCGGCGGCGCTGAGCCTGATGGGCGCGCTGGCCGAGGCGGGGTACCAGAGCACGGTGCTGGAGGCCGGGGAGCTGGCGAAGGAGCTGCGGGTGGCGCTGGGCGTCCAGGGCCCCGCGTCCGGCGCACCCGAGAGCTGGAAGGCGTGGACGTGGGGTGGCGGCGCACCGCAGATGTGCTTCGCGCCCCGGTCCGCCCGGATGCAGGACTTCGCGGTCCCGGGCGCGGCGTTCACGGCGACGTCGTACACGCTGACCCGGACCGCTGGTGGGCGTGAGAAGGCGGAAGTGACGATCCGGGTGGGGGCGCGGCCGGGTGCGCCGGTCCCGGTCCCGCCCGCGGCAGTCCCGCTGCACGGCCGGCACGGTGCCGGGGTTCGCCGGACACTGCCGCTCGCACTGGACAGCTGAAAGTTCAGCGCTCGCCCAGTAGCGCGGTCTGGAGGCGGACCACGAAGTCGTCTGCCTCTGCCCGCTTCACGGGATCCGCCAGCCAGCTGCACAGCATCGCTCGACGGAGAACGTGTTGCGGCACTGCCAGGCTGTCCGCCGCAAACGGAATCCACTTGTTGTGCGGCAAGAAGCGGATCTGATCGAATACCATCTCCACTTCTGCCTGGCTTTTTCCCAACAAAGTACTCAATTCATCGACTCGATCGACACAAGCGGACAGCAGCTCCGACTCGGGCCCCGCCAAGCCTGGCAGACACAGGGTCCGGCCATCCGACGAGGTCGTTTTTCCCTGCTGGTCGGCGTCCAGCACTGCGGCAATACCCACTCGCCTGATCCTGGACAAGTCCTTGACGATCCGCGCTGCGGCGGTCGCACCGCCAACGGCGACGATCTCGCTCGTGGCGATGAGACCAGGAGCGAGAATTGCCAGCAATGCGTCGATAAAACCTGCGGCTTCGTCGTCCTCCACGAACACGATGCCGCGCAACTCAGGGCGTTCGTTGCGGTAGAGCGCGACCTGGTCGTCACGCTCGGGCTTCACCACCCGGATACCGGAAGCCGTCAGCGTCAGGACGCGAATCAGCTCAGGTGGGACCCTGGCGAGAATATCGCGTGAATTGGTAGCCAGCACGGCCTGCACGTCATTGGCAAGCGCCAACCGAGCCAGTTCGGCGACCAACGGCCCCTGTCCACGCGCAGCCAGGCCACGTTCCGGCTCGTCGATGAGCAAGACGTCGTCGGGACACGGAGAACGGAAGGCCCCAGACAATGAGCTTCGACCACAAACATATGCTCCGCACAGACGGGACTCGACCGCAACTTCTCCAATCTGCCGTCGTCTTAATTTCGACCGAATCGAAGTTGTAAAGATCCTCTCGGTGGCGAATCGCATCGCCAGACCGGATCCAAATGTTGTGCATTCGCAGCATGGACTCCGGCCGCAGAATGTGCGCGAACGGAGCGATCTCGACCTGAGGATCCCATCTCGTGCCGACTTCCTCCGTGAACGAAGCTGCTCTCACGATCGGCACGCCGTCCGACGTGGCACGCAGAACGAACCTACCGGGTTGCTCGGTGACGACGGGTGGGGAGTCATCACTCGACCAGTAGTTGCAGGTCAGCTCTTCCAGCAACCTGAGCAGGAAGGATTTGCCCGTTCCGTGCAGTCCGCAGAGGACCGTGAACGCACCGAATTCGATCTCCTGATCAGCGAATACCGACGATCCTGTCACCGTCAAGGAGTCGACGCGGCGACTGACCTTCGCGTCGGCAAGCCGCCGCCACACTTTCTGCTCATCGGAAACCACCGGTGCAACTCTGCACCGCGGCAAACCGGAGAGCAAACCGTTTCGTACTCAGCCGCGGACGGCCTCGTAAACTCCCGCGATCATGCCCACGAACGGGACCAGCGACAGCAGCACCAGGAACTCGGACACGTCCAGCAGCCGCGACCAGTACGGCGAACGCAGCCCCCGCGCCACCCGCGTCGCGTAGACCAGGCACACCACCGCGGCCAGCACGACCGCGCAGCCCGCCGCGAAAACCACCGTGCGATTGCCCGACGCCACCAGCCACACACCGGCACACACCAGGCTCAGGATCCCGAAACCGACGAGCACCAGCCGCTGCGAACGACCGGCGTACGACCGGGACCGCAGGATCCACGCCACGCCCAGCACCGCCGCCAGGCCGGCTTCCCACGGGCCGTGCGAAGACAGCACGATGGAAGAAGCCAGCACCACCAAGCCGAGTGCGATGAGCAGGCCCGTCAGCACCGCTTGGGCGCGGGACGTCCGGCCGATCATCTCCGTGCCGAGCGACGGCTGTTCGTCCGCGCGGAACGCCTCCATGTCGTCCGGGACGCGGGGCAGCGGCAGCCGCGCCAGGCGCAGGGACAGCATCGGGGCCACCGCTGCCAGCGCCGTGCACAGCACCGCTGCCACCGAAGCCGCCGAAGCGGGTGAGACGCCGGCCAGCAGGACCACGCCCGTCGTCACCGCGCCTACGCCCGCCGCACCGGTGATCGCCACGAACCACGGGAGGCGGTCGGCCACCGAGACCGCCGCCAGGACGCCGTACACCGTCACCGCCGCCAAGCCCGCTGCCAGCGGGCCCGCCGACAGCGAGAACAGCGGGTGCGGCGGCAGCACCGACATCCCCGCCAGCAACGCGACCCCGACGCCCGCGACCGCGCCCGCGGCACCGGCCTCGGCGTCGCCGTAAGCGCGGCTGAGCGCGCCGCCGCCGAGCAGCAGCACCAACGCCAGCAGCCCGGTGCCGATGGGCGCCAGGACGCTGCCGGACGCCGCCGACTGCACCAGGAGACCGCCCGCCAGCAGCAGCACCACCGCGGCCACCAGGCCGGACCGGCGGGCCACCGACGGGCTCCAGCCGCCGGAGGTGTCGGCGACGCTCGCGATCGAATCGACGACGTCGTCGAACAGCAGCGGACCCCGCGGGCGTTCCCGCGGGGTCAGGTGGAGCACTTCGCCGTCCCGGATCTGGGCGGCCGCGACGCTCAAGCCGAGGGCCAGTGGTGCCCCGCCGAGCCGGGAGAGCACCCAGCCGGGGTGCTCCGCCGACGCCTGCCCGGCCGCCCCGGCCAGGCGGACCAGCTGGGGCACCAGCTCGGCGAACGTCGACTGCTGCGGCAGCGCGACGTCCACGCGGGCCCTCGGCGTGACCACCGTGACCCGGCGGGTCGTGCCCGTGAGCGACGCCGTCATCAGATGTCTTTCGCGGCCGAGATCACCGGGGCGAACTTGGCGTTCGACGCCTCCGCGAGCTTCTGCAGCCCGGCGTTCACCGCCTCGAGGACGATCTCCGAGAGGTTGCGGGCGTCGTACTCGCGGATCGCGCGGGGGTCGATGTCGATCGAGGTGAACCGGCCGTCGCCGCGGAGGGTGACGGTGACCTCGTTCTGGCGCGAGTGCGCCTTGACCTCCATCGCCTCGACCGTGCGCTGGATCCGCTGGACCTCTTCGGTCTGCTTGCGCACCTGCGCGAGCAGCTCGTCCATGTCCGGCACCGCGTACGGATCGGTCACTGTGCTTTCCCTTCGTGCTGGCGGACGCGGACGCTGCCCACGAACCGCTGGAAACCGGGTGAGAGCCGCCGCGCGGTAGCGGGCGCGGCCGTGCAGGCGAGCTCGAGCACCAGCCGGTCCGCCGGCACCGCGCCGGGAACCGTCAGGTGCACCTGGGTCTGGATCAGCTCGTCGCCTTCGCCGGTGCGCAGGCGCAGCAGCTGCATGACGCCGGGCGCGGCCGGGTCGCCGACGTCGCGCCGGCTCAGCACTTCGAGCCCGGCCAGCGTGCGGGAAAGCCGTTCGACGGCTTCGGCGGCGATGGCGTCGATCGACGCGTCGTCCGGCCGCTGCTGCACGCTGACCGTGATGTTCGGCGTGAACTCCTCGCCCGGCACCGGGTGCACGGCGACGAAGACCGCGCCCGAGCCGCCCGGGTCGACGGCGGTCCAGCCGTCCGGGATGACGAAGTCGAGGGGAAGCGTCATCACAGCCCCACGTACGAAACGGCGTCGTCCCAAGCGGAGCCGACCGCGTTGGCCGCGTCGTTCGCGGCGGTCCCGACGTAGTCCGCGGCCGCGCCGCCGTATTCGGTGATCGTGTGGCCGAGCTTCGGCAGGTCGATGTCGATCTTCGCGCCGACGCCGAGCCCGAGACCCAGTGCCGCGCCCGCCTTGAAGTTCACCTTGAGGTGCCCGGCGTCGTAGACGGCCTGGGCGTCGAGCTGCGCGCCGAGGCCGTACTGCAGCGTGCCGTTCGCGCCGACGCCGACACCGGCGACGTCCGCGGCGACCTCGCCCTCGACCTTCCCGCCCACGAAGGCGTTCGCGTGCGCGCCGACGCCGTGCGCGCCGATCGTGCCGGACGCGCTGACCTCGCCGCCGGCGAACACCGTGCCCTTGGCGTGGGCTTCGGCGACGCCCCACTCCTTCTTGGCCTCGGCCTCGCCGTGCACCGCCGCGAGTTCCGCGTGCCCGGACGCGCCGACGTCCCAGCCCTTCGACGTGACCTTCCCGTCGTACTCCGGGGAAAACCCGTCCTGCTCGTGCTGGAACTTGTAGTAGGTGATCTCGGTGTTGCGGCCGATCTTGTTCTTGAGGCCCTCGGCTTCCGGCTGCCCGAACGGCGTGTCCGCCTTCTTCGGCGCGCGGGTGCCTTCGAGGCCGTCCCAGGTGAGCTTCTTCCAGCCCGAGTTGCCGAACCACGACGGCACGGTCCGCGGCCGCTTCCGGCCGTCGAGCGGTTCGCCGTTGAGCCAGTGCAGCGGGCCGCGCGCCCACTTGCCCAGCTCGTGCTCCAGCCGTCCGACGCCTTCGGGCGGGAACAGCCCGGCGAGCGCGTCGGAGAACTCGTCGACGACCTGGCGGGCGGCCTGCACGCTCTGTTCGCCGAGCTGCCGGGCGGCCTGGATGAACGCGCCGACCGAGCCGGAGTTCACCGCGCGCGCCTGGGCGGTCAGCTGCTGGGCGTACTGGTCGAACTGCGCGAGCACCGAGTCCACGGCGGCTTTCGCCGACTGGACGAGCTGCGACGCGGTGGCGAGCCGTTTCGCCTGGTCGTCCAGTTTCGTGGCGGCGTCGGTGAGTTCTTCGCCGAGTTTTCCCGCCGCCGTCGCGAACGCGGTGTAGGCGTCGCCGTCCCAGTCCGCGTGCAGCGTCTTCGCCGACTCGTCGACTTCGCGGGCCTTGCCCGAGACCGTCGAAGCCTGGGTGGCGACCCGTTGCGACGCGGCGCTCAGCGCCCCAGGATCACCGGTGACGCGCCTCTGGCACTCGACGAGCACGCGCCGGTACCCGGACAGCACGGAGCTGACCACCCCCGACGCGTCGACGACCCCCGAGGACCACATGGGCTAGTTCCCGGCCGCGTCGTAGCCGACGTGCTGGCTGAAGTGCTTGCCGTTGTAGTCCAGGTCGATGTCGAGGTCGAAGTCCTGGCCGCCCGGGGCCTCCACAGTGGACTCCCCGGTGGTGAGGTTGGTGTGGATGACGACCTCGTCGGCGCTGTGCACCGGCGCCGCCGGCTGCGTCACCGGCGCGGGCTGCGTGACCGGCGACGGCTGGGCCGGCACGGTCGCGCCGTGCTGCGCCGGGTCGACGGCGATCCAGCTGTTCGCCGGGTTCAGCGGGGTGCCGTTGCCGGTCACCGCCGCGCCGCCACTGGAACCGCCGCCGGTGGCGAGTGCGGGCGGGGTGTAGTCAGTGAACGAGGGCTGCTGCGGGATCCCCCCGCCGCTCCCGCCCGCCACCGCCTGCTGCCCGGCCGAGCTTGCCACCGGCGGCGGGGACTGGGGCGCCGTCACGGGGGTGTTCCCGATCGACGGCGTCGTCGCGCCCGCACTGCCGGAGTCGTGGTGGAAGAGCTTCTCGATCTCGCCGATGACCTGCGCGAGCGTGGTGATCTGCTGCGCGAGGTCGACCGCGCCGAGGGCCTTGAGCAGCGCGCCGATCGCGGTGATGAACGCCCGCAGCGACGCGCTCGTCGCGGTCGACAAAGCGACCGCCGCGCCGTAGGTCCACGGGTTCGACATCAGCGAGGCGACCGTCGGGTTCACCGCGGCCACGACCGAGCGGTACGCCTGCTGCGCCGTCTTGACCAGCGTGCCGGACACGCCGAGCAGCTCGGCGCCCTTCTGCACGACGTTGATGATCGTCTCGAGCTGCTTCAAGGAGTCGGCGATCTTCTTCAGCGCCGACTCGCTCGCCGCGCCGGACCAGATCTTGCCGAGCTGGTCGGCGGCCTTGGTGAGCTCGGAGTACATGCTCAGGAACTGCTCGGCCTTCTTGACCAGGTCGACCACGTGCTTGGCGATCTGCTCCGGCTGGCCGGTGACGATCTGCGGCAGGATGGTGATCGGCCCGCCCGAAGACGCGGTCGCGTCCATCGCGCTGGAGTTCGGGAAAGTCAGCATCGGACCTCACAGAGTCTCGGGGTGCGGAGGGTCAGACGACGGAGGCGGGCCGGTACACGCTGACCCTCGCCAGCCCGCTGATCCGGGCGTCGAGGAGCCCGTGGTTGTACAGGCGGCCGCCGTCGCCGGCGACGCCGATGACCGGCTGGCGGTCGGAGAACAGCAGTGGTTCGACCACCACGACGTCCCCGCTGTGCACGCCGCCGGGAACGTCGGAGAAGGTGCGGGCCGTGCCCGCGTAGACCTCGATCAGCCCGACCCGCGCCTGGTTGTCGGCGTCGCCGGCGAGCCAGTCGTTGAAGTCGGCGACCCCGTGGAACCGGGCGTCGGTGATCGGGTGGTCACCGAGCCCGCCGAGCCGCGCGTCCCCCAGGTAGCGCAGCACGTTCCCGACCGACGACGGCTCGCCGTGGGCACCCGCGCTGTCGTTGATGGCGAGGGTGGCGAGCTCCGACGCGTGCGAGTTGCCCCAGATCGACGAGGACGGCGCCGTGCTCCCGTCGTGCCCGCCGCCGTAGCCGGCCGCGGCGTCCTGGTCGGCCGCCTGGTAGGCGTCCGCGCTGGCCTTGACCAGCCCGTTGATCTGCTGCAGCAGCTGCAGGAGCGTCCGGACGGCGGTGATCTGGCTGGAGTGCAGGGCGGCGTTCGCGGCGGCGACGGCGCTGCCGAAGGTCGCGAACGACATCGGCTGCACGACCAGGCGTTCCAGATCGGCCACGGCGTTGATGCCGTGGGCCAGGATGCCCCCGACGTTGCCCACGGCGGAGCGCATCGCCTCGGGCTCAGCCCGGTACTCGCCGGCCATGGGTCTCCTTCCGGATGGCTTGTCCGGCTGAGCGTAAGTTCGTCCCCGGAAGCGGGCGGACGGCAAAAGTACCCACCGCGGCGTGGCGGTAAGTGGCCAAAATACCGGTCAGAGCCACCCCGATCCGCTGGAGCATTGCTACATGAGCCTCACGCCCGAGCGTCCTTCCGAGATCGTGCTGCAGTCGCCGCCGATGCTCCCGAAGAGCTCGTCCGGCGGGATGGTGCAGCTCATGATGTTCCTGCCGATGATGCTCGGCATGGGCGCGATGTCGTTCGTCTACATCGGACGTGACGGCGGGGTGATGACCTACATCTTCGGCGCGCTGTTCATCTGCGCCATGGGCGGCATGGTCGTGATGTCGCTCGGGCGCGGCGGGATGGCGAAGAAAGCGCAGATCAACGACGAGCGCCGCGACTACCAGCGCTACCTCTCCGGGCTGCGCGCCCAGGTCCGCGACATCGCCGACGGGCAGCGCGCGGCCATGGTCGCCGTCCAGCCCGACCCGGCCGACCTGTGGGCCTACGTCGAGTCCGGGAAGCTGTGGGACCGGCGGCCCACCGACTCCCAGTTCGCGCAGGTGCGCGCGGGCACCGGGCCGCAGCGCCTGGCGACGCCGTTGAAGGCCCCGCAGACCGTGCCGCTGGAAGACCTGGACCCGGTGTGCTCCACCAGTCTCAAGCACTTCATCCGCACCTACTCGACGGTGGACGGCCTGCCGGTGGCGTTGTCGCTGCGGTCCTTCGCCGCGGTGACCCTCGCCGGACGGCGCCCGGACGTGCTCGGCCTCACCCGGGCGCTGCTGTGCCAGCTCGTCGCGTTCCACTCCCCCGGTGACCTGCGCGTCGCGATCTGCGTGTCCCCGGACCGGCAGCACGACTGGGAATGGGCGAAGTGGCTGCCGCACGCGACGGCGGCCGGCGCGACCGACGCCGTCGGCTCCCGGCGCCTGGCCGCGGACTCGGCGGCGGGACTGGCGGAGCTGCTCGGCGCGGACCTCGGCGAGCGCCCCGCGTTCAGCCGCCGCGCGGCGAGCCAGCTCGACCTGCCGCACCTCGTCGTGGTGGTCGACGGCGGCAACGCGCACGGCGAACCGCGGCTGATCGGCGAAGACGGCCGGCTCGGCGTCACCGTGCTCGAAGTCGGGCAGGAGCACCCTCGGACGTACTCGACCGAGCGGCTGCTGAGCCTGCACACCACGCCCGACTCGCTCGGCATGGTCGTCGGCGACGCCACCGAGCAGCGGCTCGGCTTCCTCGGCCGCCCGGACATCCTCGACCGCGGCGCCGCCGAAGCGCTGGCCCGCATGCTGACGCCGTTGCACACCCCGGCCGCGGTCGTCGGCGAGAAGCCGATGTCGTCGACCTTCGGGCTGTCGGGCCTGCTCGGCATCGGCGACCCGCGCGACACCGACACGGCGGTGACGTGGGCACCGCGCGCGGCCCGCGACCGGCTGCGGATCCCGCTGGGCGTCAACCCGGACGGCCGCCCGGTGGAGCTGGACCTCAAGGAGTCGGCCGAGGGCGGGATGGGCCCGCACGGCCTGGTCATCGGCGCGACCGGGTCGGGCAAGAGCGAGCTGCTGCGGACGCTGGTGACGGCGCTGGCGGTGATGCACTCGTCGGAGACGCTGAACCTGGCGCTGATCGACTTCAAGGGCGGCGCGACCTTCGCCGGGATGACCGGCCTGCCGCACACCTGCGCGGTCATCACCAACCTTTCCGACGACCTCGCGCTGGTCGACCGCATGGCCGACGCGCTGAACGGCGAGCTGCTGCGGCGTCAGGAACTGCTGCACGCGGCCGGGAACTACGCGTCCGTGCGGGACTACGAGAAGGCGCGCGCGGACGGCGTCCCGCTGGACCCGCTGCCGTCGCTGCTGGTCATCATCGACGAGTTCAGCGAATTGCTGTCCGCCCGGCCGGAGTTCATCGACCTGTTCGTCGCGATCGGCCGGCTCGGGCGGTCCCTGGGCATTCACCTGCTGCTGGCTTCGCAGCGGCTGGAGGAGGGCCGGCTGCGCGGGCTCGATTCCCACCTGTCGTACCGGGTCGGGCTGCGGACGTTCTCCGCCGCGGAAAGCCGCGCGGTGCTGGGCGTCGCCGACGCCTACCACCTGCCGCCGGTGCCGGGGTCGGCGTACCTGAAGGCCGACACCGACACGCTGATCCGGCTCAAGGCCGCGTACGTCTCCGGGGAGCTGCCGCCGCGCAGCACGGTCGTGCGCGAAGACGGCCAGGAGCTCGGCGTGCTGCCGTTTTCGCTGGCCCCGGTGGAGATCCCGGTGACGACCGAGATCGAGGACGCGCCGAAGGCCGACGGCACCGGCGAGACGATCATCCACGCGATGCTGTCCCGGCTGGAGGGCCGCGGGCCGTCCGCGCACCAGATCTGGCTGCCGCCGCTGAACGAGCCGCCGACGCTGGACCAGCTGCTGCCGCCGCTGGGCGAGGACGCCGCGCGCGGCCTGTGCCCGCTGGGCTGGGGCGGCAACGGGAAGCTGACGATCCCGGTCGCGCTGGTGGACAAGCCGTTCGAGCAGCGCCGCGACATGATGTGGGCCGATTTCTCCGGTGCGGGCGGGCACGCGCTGATCGTCGGCGCCCCGCAGACCGGCAAGTCGACGCTGATGAAGGACATCGCGGGCATGCTCGCGCTGACCCACACCCCCGCCGAGGTCCAGTTCTTCGTCCTCGACATGGGTGGCGGCGCGCTGGCCCCGATCGCCGGGCTGCCGCACACCTCCGGCTACGCCACCCGCCGCGACGCGCAGCGCTGCCGCCGGGTCGTCGCCGAGCTGACGACGTTGCTCGAACAACGCGAGGAGTTCTTCGCCGCCAACGGGATCGAGTCGATCACGACGTTCCGGCAGCGCCGCGCGGAGTTCACCGAGAGCACCGACGGCCGCGAGTTCGGCGACGTGTTCCTGTTCGTGGACAACTGGACCACGATCCGCCAGGAGTACGAGCAGCTGGAGGAGCAGATCACCGGGCTGGCCGCGCGTGGTCTCGGGTTCGGCATCCACGTGATCGTCTCGCTCAACCAGTGGATCGGCGTCCGCGCCCAGCTGCGCGACGCGATCGGCACGCGCTTCGAGCTGCGCCTGGGCGACCCGATGGACTCCTCCATCGACCGCAAGGTGGCGGTCAACGTCCCGGCCGACCGCCCGGGCCGCGGCATCACGGCGGAGAAGCTGCACTTCCTGGCGGCGCTCCCCCGCATCGACTCGGACCAGCGCCCGGAGACGATCGGCTCGGGCGGCGTCGACCTCACCCGCCGGATTTCGGAGGCGTGGAAGGGCCCGCGCGCCCCGCAGGTCCGGCTGCTGCCGCCGGAGGTCCCGCTGGACACGCTGCCCGCGGCCCCGTCCCGCCAGGTCACGCTGGGCATCGCGGAATCGACGTTGCGCCCGGTGTACCTGGACTTCGCGGCGGACCCGCACTTCGTGGCCTTCGGCGACGTGGAGTCGGGCAAGAGTTCGCTGCTGCGGGCGATCGCCCACGGCATCACGTCGGCCTACACCCCGGAGGAAGCGGCGATCATCGTCGCGGACTACCGGCGCGGGTTGCTCGGCGCGGTCCCGGAGCCGCACCTGCTGGGGTACGCGGGCGCGGAGGGCAAGCTGACGGACCTGATCGGCGAATGCGCGACGGCGATGCGCAACCGCCTGCCGGGCCCGTCGGTGACGCCGGAGCAGCTGCGCAACCGCTCGTGGTGGCGCGGACCGGAGCTGTTCGTGCTGGTGGACGACTACGAGCTGGTCGCCACGGTCGGGCGCAACCCGCTGCAGCCGCTGCTGGAGTTCCTGCCGCAGGCCCGCGACATCGGCCTGCACGTGATCATCGTCCGCGGCTCCGGCGGCGCCGGCCGGGCGCTGTTCGAGCCGGTCCTGCAGCGCCTGCGGGAACTGGGTTCGCCGGGCCTGATCATGTCGGGCACCAAGGACGAAGGCGCGCTGCTGGCCGACGTCAAGCCGTCACCGCAACCGCCCGGCCGCGGAACGCTGGTGTCACGCCGGCACGGGACGGGGCTGGTCCAGGTGGCGTGGACCAAGCCGGCGGAGAGCTGATTCACCGCGCGGGCGCGGTCATCTCCGTGGCGAAGCGGTAGTAGCAGACCGCGAGGTGCTTGCCCTTGTTCCAGCTGTCGGCGGTCGGCGTGACGACCTGGACGCGCACGTCCGGCAGCTGCCGGGCGTCGGCCTCGCAGCGGGCCAGGGAGCGCTGGTAGACGTCGAGGATGTCGGGCATCGGGCCTTCGCCGAGCGGAAGCACCTCGAACGCCTCACCGGTGTGCCCCTCGGTGCACGACCGCCGGAGGACATCGGAGGCCCCGGACGCGGGCGGCGCCCAGAAGCAGTCCCCGGCGGCGAGGTCGAACCCGTGCACGGCCCCTTCGGGCAGCCCGCCCTGTGCGGCTCGCTGCTGCCACCAGGCGGTCCCGGTGCTGATCTTGTACCCGAGGAACCCCATCCACCCGGCGAAGGCGACCATCCCGCAGATCACGAGGACGAGGCCGCGCTGCCGCTGCTTCCGGATCCGCACCAGCGCGACGACGGCGAAGACCGGGGCGAGCAGGCCACCCATGAGCCCGGAGACGAGCGTGGCAACCGCGTACCGGCTGACGGGCTGACGGCGGAGTTCGCTCCGCATGAGCTCGTCGAAGAGCTCAGGATCGTGCTGTGGCGCTGCCATGGTTCCCCCTCGTGCCGGAGCACGAAGACTCTAACCACCCGGCCGGCGCCGGCCTCACCGCCCGGTCAGGCGGCGAGCACCTCCCGCGCAAGGGAGTCTTCGCCGCCATGAGCGTCGAGCCCTCCTCGGAGACTCGGAGTGGCTCACGCCGGACCGAGCTCCCAGCCGGCCAGCAGCAGCCGCCACCGTTCGTTGATCACTCCGTGCTCCGCGATCGGGTTCATCTCGGGGTCGAAGTACTCGAGGATGTCCCTGCTCTTGGTGAAGGGGATCCCGGCTTCCTCCTGCAGGGCCAGCAGGAACCGGCCGGGTGGGAGCTTTCCCCCCGCGCGCCTCTTCAGGTGTTCGAGGAGGTCGAGGAACGGAGTCCCCGCGACGACCATGGCACGTAGTTCGGACTCTTCACCCGGCACGGCGTTCTCCTACGGGCGCGAAAACTCAGGCTCGACATTGGTGTAATGACCGTATTCACCCCTGAGCTTGCTCTGATCCACCTTGGCGACGGTCAGACCGTACTTGGCGCACTGCCGGCCGGTGAAGGTGTTGGCCGCCGCCTGTTCGTACGTCATGCCGTTCCTGAGGTTCAGGTTGAACTCGTCGAGGTTGCTCGGCATCGCGGGCACCCACTTCCCGCTGAACACCCGGACGTTCTCCGGGCCGAAGGACCTCATCACCTGGGCGAACATGGCTGAGCCGCTCGGCGACAACGCCCCCTTTTCGATGGACATCGTCAGGACGCCGTCGGTCAGGTCGGCCATGATGTGGCCGCCGTCGTCCCCGTAGAAGCGCACGAGCGAGTTGCACGCCGGGTTGTTGGTGTTGTGCACCAGTACGGGCGTGTTCCCGGCCAGCACGTAGTAGGTGTGGACCGCGTTGACGGTCAGGTTGTACGTCCGTTCGGCACCGGGGTGGCGACGCTCGGCCAGAACCGTCGCCCGGCCGGCCTCCGGGGTGTCGAGCAGGTCTCCTGGTCGCAGGTCCGCCGCCGCGGACCAGACGCCCGCCGACGCGTTCCGGTAAAGGTGCTTCGCGGTGGATTCGATCGTCCGGGGACCGTCGGGTGTGCCGACTGCCAGGTCGACGAAGTCGTGATCGTCGTCGGTGACGTGCACGGCCTCGACCAGGTGCTGCTGGCGCCGCGGATCGCCTGGTTCCTCGTTGGCGACGTGGTCGCCGACCGCGATGTGCTCGATCGGTTCGGTGTGCCCGTCGGCCATCAGCACCCGGGTGCCCGCCGCGAAGCTGTTGCCGGTGCACAACGGGAACCGGTTCTCGTACTCCCGTGCGATCCGGGCCAGCTCGGCGCCCTGGAGATCCGCCTGGATCGCCATTTCCGACACCTTGCCGAGCTCCGCCGCGGCTTCCGCGGCCGCGGCGTTGAACAGCCCGTCACCGCGGGCCAGCGCCTCCGCCATCATCGCCGAAAGCTCCCGGGCCCCGGTCAGGCCTAGTTCCGTTTCGGCGTTGCCGAGGAACGAAGCCAGATCGCACTCGGGGCACATCAGCGCGAGCAGCCCCGCGAGCACGAGGCCGGTCACCGACTGCCCGAGCGCCGAATCGCCGTACGGCGCGGGGCCGGGCATGAACTCGGCGTTGAGCAGGTTGCGGGGGTCGAGGCAGTTGCCCAGCTCGACGGTGCCGGGGTCGTTCAGCTGACGGCACAGCTGCTGCAGGTGGCCGAGGATGCGCTGCTGTTCGGCCGGGGTGCCGCTGAACAGCTTGATGCAGTCGTCGGTGTTCAGCGACTGCGCCACCCAGGCGGCCCGGTTGTTGCAGTCCCACGTCCGCTGGTTGATCGCGTTCTGCTTCTCCAGCTTGGCTTTGTCGGCGACGCCCTGCCAAGCCTCCTTCGCCAGTGCGGCGGCCTGTTGCGCGCTTTTGCCCGCGTCGATCGCGGCGCCGTAGGCGATGTTGGCCGAGACTGCCGCGTCCGATGCGTAACCGGCGGCGTCGTACGCCGACTGCTGCGCCCAAGCCGCCGAAGCGCTCGCCTTGTCCGCGGAGACCGCCGCGGCCTTCGCGGCCGCCGCCGCCGTGTTCGCCGACGCCTGGGCCTGCTGCGCCGACTCCGCGGCCCGGTTGGCCGCGTCCCGCGCCTGGTTCGCGTAGGTCGCGGCTTGGGCGGCCGCGGCCGACGCCTGATCGGCGTAGTTCTGCGCGTCCTGCGCCGCGTTGCGCGCGCGGGCGGCCGCGGCCTGGGCGTCGTTCGCGTCGTGCGTCGCGGTCGCGGCGGCCGTCGCGGCCTGGGCGAGCAGGCCGTCGATCGCCGCGTTGTGCGTCGCGGTGTTCTGGTCCCGCCGGGCGGCGGTGAACTGGCCGACCGTCAGGAACTCGTGCCGCAGCGTCGGCGGCCCGTCGATCGCCGCCTGCGCCGCCGCCACGACCTCGCGGGCACCCGCCGCCTTCGCCGCCGACATGACCTGGTTGACCTTGAGGTCCTCGTCGGTGCTCAGCGCGGTGTACTGCCCGGCCTCGAGGAACGCGCGCAGGGCCTGATCGGTGTTCTGGTCCAGCGCCCGCTGCGCCTGCTGCACCACGACCGTCCGGCCCGCCGTGCGCGCGGCGGCCATCAGCTGGTTGACCAGCAGCGAATCATCGGTGAAGCGGCCCGGGTAGTCGCGGCTGCGCAGGAAGTCCCGGACGGCGGTGTCCGAACCGGCCAGTGCGGTCGCCGCCGCGGCCTTGAACCCGTCGGTGGCCGCCTCGCTCAGGTCGCCGAGGACGACGCGGTCGTCCTGTCCCGCGGCGGCGGCGAGACCGGTGGTGATGAAGTCGACGACCTGATCGTCCGAACCGGCCAGCGCGGCGGTCGACGCGGCCTGCGTCCACGGGCCGCCGGTGACGGCGAGATCGAGCGCGACCTTGCGCGCGTCGGTCAGCACCGTGGCCCGGCCGGTACCGGCCGCCTGCGCCTCGGCGATCAGCCGGCTCGTCTCCGCGCTCCAGGTGCTCGCCTGGTCCACGTCCCGCCGCGGCGGGAGCGCGCGGTTCGCGTACTCGTCCAGCGCCGCCTTCGCCGCGTCGTCGGCCTGCTGGCCGGCCAGTGCGATGCGGTCGTCGTCCGCCTTGCGCGCGTCCTGGGCGATCCGGGTGGCCTGGTTGGACGCGTTGACGGCCGCGGTCGCCGCGGCGGTCGCGGCGTTCGCGTGCTGGGTCGCCTGCTCCGCCGCGTTCGCCGCGTTGCCCGCGTGCGCGGCGGCGTCCAGCGCCGCCACTTCCGCGTTGTGCGCGTCCGTGGCGGCGGCGTCGGCGGCCGTGGCGGCCTCGCCCGCGGCCTGGGACGCCTGGTGCGCCCACGCCTGGGACGCGGCCGCGGCCGCGGCCGCGCGGTCGGCCTGCACGCGGGCTCGCGCCGCGGCGGCCTTGGCTTGCCGCGCGTCCGCGCCGGCGGCGGCGGAGCTGGTGGCCGCGTCCGTCGCGGCGTCGGCCGCGATCCGGGACTGCGCGGCGGCGTCCTTGGCCAGACCGCCCGCGGTTTCCGCTTGCTGGGAAACGGTTCTCGCGCTCTGCGCCGCATCCCGGGCCGCCGCCGCGCTCAAGGACGCGTCGTGGGCGATTTGGGCGGCCTCGCGGGCGGCCGCGGCCTTGTCCCGGTCACCGATCGCCAACGCCGCCGCGTCGTAGGCCCGGGAAGCCGCCCGGCCCGCTTGGGAGGCCGCCGTAGCGGCCCGCGACGCGGCGACCGCGGCGGTGTGCGCCGCGTTGGACGCCGCGTTCGCCGCGCCCACCGCCTGCCGCGCGGTCGCCGCGGCCTGGTCGGCGGCATAGGCCGCGCGGGAAGCCGCGGCCGCGGCCTGCTCGACGTGCCCCTGCGCCGCCGCGGCGGCGTCCTTCGCGGCCTGAGCCGCCTTCTGCGCCGCGGCCGCCTCGGTCACCGCGAGATCGGACTGCCGCTTCGCCACGTCGGTTTCGCTCGCGGCCTGCACCGACGCGGCCTTCGCCGTCGCGGTCAGCTGCGCGATCGAGTCCGTCTCCGCGTCGCGCGCCTGGGCGACGGGCAGATCGACGGCCAGGAACTGGTTGAGCGCGTCGACGGAGTTGGCGTCCAGCGCCTGCTGCGCGACCTTCTTCACCTCGGGGCCGCCGGCCGCCATGATCTGGTTGACCTTGAGGTCCTGGTCGACCCGGAACGGCGCCTGCCAGCCGCTGTCCAGGAACGCCCGGAGCGCGTCTTCCGCGTTGGCGTCGAGCGCCTTCTGCGCGGCCTTCCTGACCTGCGGTCCTCCCGCGGCCATCACCTGGTTGACGTGCAGGTCGAGATCCGTGCCGTGCGGGGTGATCCAGCCGGTGTCCAGGAAGGTGTCGAGCGCGGCGTCGCTGTTGGCGTCCAATGCCTGCTGGGCCGCGTTCCGCGTCGCCGGGCCGCCGTTCGCCATCACCTGGTTGACCTTGACGTCCAGGTCGATGGACGTGTCGACGTCCTTCTGCGTGGTGAGGAACCGCGTGATGTCGGCGTCCGTGCCGGCCAGCGCGGCGGCCGCGTCCCGTTTCGTCGCCGGGCCACCGAACTGCCACAGCCGCAGGACTTTCGCGCGATCGCCGCTCGAGGACGCGGCCGCCGTCGCGGCGGCCCGGGGTGCGGCCTGCGCTTGCGGAACAAGCGATGCACCGCCCGCCAGCGAAACCGTCAAAACCGTTATCAGGGCAGCACGAAATCGCCGTCTCGCCGCACGCATTTCAGGTTTCCCCCCTGTTTAACCCGCCCTCACGAACAGAGCCGCCGGCCCCATTCGCCCGCTGGGGACATTAACGGGCCGGGCAGGTGCCATCAACGGCCAAATGGTCGTGATCGACATCACAACGACCGCTCTGACCTCGATGCCTTAGCCTCACCACGCCCCACCTTCCGACGAAATAATGTCGGATTTGGGGCGAAAGTCTGCTTGTTAATCGAAGAGGGGGAAATAATGCGCGCGCTCAACCGGACAATTCTGGTCATCGCCGCCGCCGGTATCGCCGGGACGGCCGGGGTGCTCACCGCACAGGGGTCCGAGATCGCGGCGAGCGACCAGCCGCCGTCGGTGGTCGAGGACTACAGCTACCCCGGTGCGGCGGCGCTCCTCGCCACCGACCACGTCCAGCTGATCAGCGGTGACGGGCACATCGTGTACACGCCCTGCCCCACCGGGCAGGACACCGTCGGCGTCATCCAGGTGAAGACGACCGAAGCCGTCGGCCAGTCGCTCAACGGGCGGGTCTGCTTCAAGGTCCTGGGCACGGGCGGCGAATTGACCATGAAGATCCCGGCCGTGTACGCCATCCGCTCCGACGGCCTGTCCGCGGGACAGGGACACAAGCTCAAGGCGTCGCTGACCACCGACGCCGGGGTCCACTCGAGCGTCGACGTCCCGTCCGACGGCATCACGCAGGTCGGCGTGGGCGCGGACCCGAACGGCGACCCGACGACGCTGCTGGAACTGGTCGCCACGGCCCCCTGAGCACCGTCGGCGACTTACCGACTTCGGTAGGTACCCGGGAACCTCCCACGAACTTACGTTTGTGCTCGTCGCCCGGTTTCGGGGCCGACATCCGGATCACCTGGCCGAAGGGCATTTTCATGCGAATGTCGAGGGCTGTTGCCGCGGTGGGTGCTGCCGCCGCGGCGCTGAGCGTGGTCTCAGCGGGGGTTGCGGACGCCCAGCAGGACATCATCGGCGGGAGCACCGTCTCCTCCGCGCCGTGGGGCGCCCAGATCTACTGGAACAACGTCACCACCTACGGCGGCTTCGAGTGCTCGGGGACGATCATCGCCCCGCAGTGGGTGCTCACCGCGCGGCACTGCCTGAACTCGCCGGGCATGCACGTCAAGGTCGGCAACGTGACGCTCCAGCAGGGCACGAACGCCAATGTCGACCAGCAGAAGGCGTCGCCGAACGGGGACATCGCGCTGCTGCACCTGACGACCGCGGTGAACACCACGTACATGAAGCTCGGCACCGGCAACCCGCCCACCGGTTCGACCAACCAGATCTACGGCTGGGGCCGCACGCAGGGCACCAGCCCGCCCTCGAGCACGCTCAAGACCGCCAACGTCCGCGTCACCGGCACGAGTTCCGACGCGTTCGGCGGCACGGCCATCGCCAGCCAGGGCGTCAACGGCTCGGCGTGGCACGGCGACTCGGGCGGCCCGCAGCTCTACAACGGCGCCCAGGTCGGGGTGTGCTCCACGGGCAACAACTCCGGTTCGAACCCGCAGGGCACGCAGAACTACGCGAGCATCACGTCGAGCCGCAGCTGGATCCGCACCACGGCCGGCGTCTGACCCGCCCGGACCGGCCTCTCCGCCCGGGAGGCCGGTCCGAGGCATACTCGCCGTCATGGAGTTCCGCACCGAAGTGCTGCTCGGCGGCAAGACCGCGACCGGCCTGCCGGTACCCGACGACGTCGTCGAGGCGCTCGGCGCCGGCAAGAAGCCCGCGGTCACGGTGACGCTCGGCGGCCACACCTACCGCACGACGGTCGCCAGCCGCGGCGGGCGGTTCCTGGTCCCGCTCAGCGCGGAGAACCGCGAGAAGGCCGGCGTCGCGGCGGGCGACGAGGTGACGGTCGGGATCGCCCTCGACACCGCCCCGCGCGAACTGGAGATCCCGCCGGACCTGGCGGCCGCGCTGGCGGCGGACGACACCGCGCGGGCACGGTTCGAGAGCCTTTCCTACAGCGCGAAACAACGGTTCGTGCTGCCGATCGGCCAGGCGAAGACCGAAGAGACCCGGCAGCGGCGCGTGGCCAAGGTGATCACGGACCTGCACGCCGGGAAGTGATGGACTCGCGCACGGTGCTGCGCGTGCTCGGCGCCGCCGCCCCGAACGCGGTGTGGCTCGCGGGCGGCTGGGGCATCGACGCGCTCCTCGGCCGGCAGACCCGCGAACACCGCGACCTCGACCTGCTGCACCGGCTGGACGAGGAAGAAGCCGTCGTGGCAGCGCTCGCGGCCTCGGGCTACCGCGAGACCCTCGACCTGCGCCCGGTCCGGTTCGTGCTGTCCGGCGGCGGCACCGAGCTGGACCTGCACCCGCTCGTCTTCGCCGGGGACGGCTCGGCCACGCAGGAGGCCGACGACGAGGGCGCCGTCTTCCGCTACCCCGCGGACTGCTTCGTCACCGGGCACGTCGACGGCGTCGAAGTGCCGTGCGTCTCGGTCGCCCAGCAGATCTTCTTCCACCAGGGGTACGAGCCGCGCCCGCACGACCTCGCGGACATGCGCCACCTCCGCGAGACCTTCGGCGTCGACACCCACTTCTAGTCCACAACGGACCGCCGCAGCGCCACCTTGTCCGGCTTTCCCGACGGCGCAACGGGAACCGCGCCCACGAAACTGAACCGCGCCGGCACCGCCGCCTCACCCAGCTCCGCCGCCACGCCCTTGCGCACCTCCGCCAGGTCCGGCTCGCGGCCCGGCACCGGGACCACGAACGCGTGTGCCGCCTCGCCCGTCCGCGGGTCCGGGACCGCCACCACGTACGCCTGGTCGACGTCCGGGTGCGCCGCGATCGCCCGCTCGATCGGGCCGGTGTAGTGGATGATCGCGTTCACGATCACCACGTCCCGCGCCCGGCCGGACAGGTGGAGGTAGCCCGACGAATCCAGGTGCCCGAGGTCCTGCGTGCGCACCCAGCCGTCGCGCAGCACCGACGCCGTCGTATCGGGATCGCGCCAATAGCCCGAAAACGCCGACGGTGTGCGCACCCAGATCTCGTCGCGGACGTCGATTTGCACCGTGTCGCAAGCCTTCCCGACCGAG
Organism: Amycolatopsis sp. NPDC049159; assembly: GCF_040648295.1. Lineage (NCBI taxonomy): Bacteria > Bacillati > Actinomycetota > Actinomycetes > Pseudonocardiales > Pseudonocardiaceae > Amycolatopsis > Amycolatopsis sp. NPDC049159. The sequence continues at coordinate 35,860 of NZ_JBEZDL010000002.1, read as the reverse complement.
CCGATCCCCTCGTCGGCGCGGCAGATCGTCAGCATCCCGGTCTCGGTCTGCCCGTACGCGTGGTGCATCGCCGGCCCGATCCGCTCGGCCGCCTCGGCCAGTTTGTGCGGTGGTACCGGGGATCCCGCGACGATCAGCGCCCGCAAATCGCCGAGGTCGACCGGCTCCTCGCGCAGGACGTCGAGGATCTGGTGCAGCCGCGGCACGGTCGTCAGCGCCGCGGTGATCCGCAGGCGCGGGAGCACCGCGGGGAAGTCCGGCAGTCCCTCGGGGATCACCGCCGTGCCGCCCGACATCAGCGACACCCCCAGCTGCTCGACCATCACCGCGCTGGCCAGGGAGCCGAACAGCAGGTACCGGCCGAAGCACGCGCCCAGCCGTTCGTGGGCCGTGCCGGGCAGCGGTTTCCGCCAGACGCGGCCCTCGGTCAGGGCGCGGTAGCTGTAGGCCACGCCCTTCGGGAGGCCCGTGCTGCCGCTGGTGAACACCACCGTCGCGATGTCCTCGAGCCGCGCGCCCGGCAGCGGCTCCTCGTACGCGCCCAGCAACGCGGACCCGATCCGCAGCACCGGCACCCCGGCGTCGACCGGGTCCGCCGAGTCGTCCACGACCAGCGCCGAGACGTCGGCGAGGACGTGCCGCAGCTGCGCCTCCGGCAGCCCCGGCCGGACCGCGACCGCGCGGCCGCCGAGCACGTGCACCGCGATCAGCGCGGCGAACCCCTCCGCGGTGACGGCGGTGGCGATGCCGACCCCGTCGCCGGCGCCGAGCCCGGCCGCCCGCAGGCCCGCGGTGAACCGGCCGATCAGCTCCCGCAGCTCTCCGCGTGACGTGACGCGGGAGCCGTGTTCGAACGCGGGAACCTCCGGAGCGCGCTCCAGCTCGTCCAGCAGAGCCTGCGGGTGGACCATCTCGACCGCCTTTCGCCCGGGGGTCCCGGTCTACCGGGCGGATCTCAGAATTTCGGCAGAAGATCCGCCGGTCACCGTTGACGAGCGTGCGATCATCGGACGGCGGGCCGAGCGGCGGCACCGCACCCGGCGTCGCGCCGGGCACTGGATCGCGCCCCCGAATCCCCGCGGAACGCCCCCCGCCGGTCCCCTGTGGGTAGAAGTGCCGTCACCGCGACCGGCAGTTGTGCCGTTTGACCACACTGGCCTCTTTTCTAGCGTGACTTTCACACCGCGCGGACCACCGCGCCAGGGGAATTCGCTTCAGGAAGGAGGTGGCCCGTCGATGTCCAGTCCGGGATTCCAGGCAGATTCCGCTGCCATGACGCGCGCCGTCCAGGGTTTCGAGGAAACCGCGACGAACGCCAAGTCCACGATGGCCAGCTTGGAGTCCGAGCTGACCGAGGCCCTGCGCAACTACAAGGGTGACCAGGCTGTCGCGTTCTGGGACCTGCAGCGCCGGCTCCAGGAGAAGATGACCGTGGCCGTGAAGGAGCTCGACACCATGTCGCAGCTCGTCCACACCAGCCACCAGAACTACGGCCGCGGCGACGCCGACGTCCACCAGAGCTTCCAGGGGGTCGGCAACTCCCTCGAGGGCTCGGGCGTGATCCCCCGCCTCAACCCCTGACCCGAGAGGACGCCCACCATGGCCGACGTCGTCGAAATCAACTTCGCCGCGCTGCAGCACAGCTCGGCATCCCTGGCCGCCAAGGCCAAGGCGCTCACCTCGCAGCTGGAGCAGCTGCACCAGAACCTCCAGCCGATCACCGCGACCTGGTACGCCTCCGGCAGCTCCGCCGGTGACGCGGCCCGCCAGTCGGAGACCCGGCTGCGTCAGGCCACCGCGGACATCGTCGCGATCATCGCGCAGTTCGGCGGCAAGGTCGGCGAGGCCCACGACCTCCAGCAGTCGCTGGAGAACCGCAACCAGGGGCTGTTCGCGGGCTGATCCGCGCCCAGACGTCGGTCGGCCGGTGCGGGAAACCCCCCGCTCGCACCGGCCGACCGGCTTTCCCCATGTCCGCAAGTCGCGCCCAGAGAGCCGGGACCGATGCCAGACCAGTCGTACTACGTCCACCTGGAATCGCTGAAGGACTTCGTGCGGGAGCTGGAAACCCAGATCCACGCGATGTCGAAACCGAACGACTTCCTGCTCACCCTCGGCTCGGAGCCGCTGTTGTTCGGCGAGTTCGGGGAAGCCGGGTCGCTGGCCGACGCGCACCACGCGGCCGTCTCGGAGATGCAGGGCCTGCTCGACCAGGTCCGCAGCGCGATCGGCTTCGCGCAGGACGTGACCACCACGGTGGCCGACGGCTACCAGAACGCCGACCAGGCGGTCGCCGGGGACCTGCACCACTCGGGTGCCGTCACCAACCTGCTCGATCCGGTGCTCGGGCTGCTGGGCCTCGGTGACTCGGACGGGAGCCGCAAGGGATGACCAAGAACACCGCGCACACGAACTTCGCCGCGTACAGCCACCAGCAGCTCTACGCGATGCTCCAGGCCGGCGACCCGAACAGCGCGCGCCACGCCGCCGACAAGTGGAAGTCCGCCGCGCTGCACCTGCACGAGCAGTCCCACAACCTCAACTCGGAGCTCGCCGAGTTCAAGGACCAGTGGACCGGTGGCGCGGCCGACCAGTACCAGCACATGATCGTCGACCTCGCGAACGGCATCGCCAAGGTGGCGCAGACCGCCGAGGCGATGAACGTGATGCTCGGCGACGCCGCCGACGCGCTCGTGAAGGCCAAGAAGGAGATGCCGCCGCCGGTTTCGGTGCCGGACGTCTCCCCCGCCGACGTCGCGCTCGCGGTGAACCCGCCGCTGCTGCCGCCGGACGCTTCCCCCGCCGTCGTGCAGGCCGCGGCGCAGCAGCGCCAGCAGGCGATCTCGAACGTCGAGGCCCAGCAGTCCGCGGCCAACGCCGCCGGGTCGGCGCACGGCAAGGCGATCGTCGTCATGACCGAACTGGCCGGCGAGTACTCCGTGGCCGAGGAGTCGATCCCGGCTTCGCCGAACGCCGTGCAGACGCCCACCGCCCCGCCCGCCGGCGGCGGCGGTGCGGGCAGCGCCGGTTCGCCCGGGCTGGTCGGCAACGGCGTCACCGACCCCGGCGTGGTGGTCACCCCCGGCGACGGGCACCCGCTGCCCTCGACCGGCACGCCGCAGCCGGGTACCACCGTGCCGACGTCGAACCCGCTGTTCGGTGACATGTTCACCGCCGGGCTCGCCGCGGCCTCGGCCGCCGCGTTCGGCCGGTTCGGCTCGATCATGCCCAAGGTGCCGTCCTGGGCCACCGGCAAGGACCCGAAGGACAACAAGGACGAGGCGCCCGGCACCAAGCTCGGCGGCGGCGGGGCCGGCGTCGAAGGCGGCGCCGGGGGCGGCATCCCGATCGGCGGGGGCGACGCGCCGTCGATCGGCGGCGGCATCCCCGGCGGGTCCGGGATCGGCGGCGGTGGCGCCGACGCCCCGGCCGCGCACTCCGGCCTGGCCGGCGACGGCGGCACGGGCAACGCGCTCAGCGGCCTCGCGGGCGGCGCGGCCGGTGCCGTGGGCGCGGCGGCGGCCAAGAGCGCGATGCCGATGATGCCCATGATGCCGATGGGCATGGGCGGTGGCGGCGACATGGGCTCCGGCCGCCGGATCCCGGCGTGGCTGGTCGAAACGGAGAACGTCTGGGGCCAGTCCGCCCCGGTCGCGCCCCCGGTGATCGGCGAAGAGCCCGAAGCGTACTGACCCGGTCGTGGGTGTTCAGGGCGGTTCCCACCGCCCTGAACACTCACGGCCTCTGCTGCGGAACGGAGGCGGGCCGTGACGGCTGCCGGCTATCGTGTGGTCCCCGCCCGCCTCGACACCGCGGCCGGCGAGTTCGGCTCACGCGCGGACGCGCTGGGCACCGCGCAGAAGGCGGTCGCGGGGGAAAAGGTTCCCGCCGCCGCGTTCGGCCAGGTCAGCGAGTCCGCGGCCGCGGCCAAGACGTTCGAGAAGACGATGACGGAGCTGGGCGAGAAGCTCGGCGAGCACGTCGCCCGCGCCAAGAAGCTCCAAAGTGGACTGACCGAGTCGGCCGCCGGCTACCGCCGCACCGACGCGCAGATCGCCGCGATGTACCGGGCGCTGCTGCCCGAAGACCCGCTGCCGAAGGCCGGGAACCCCGCCGGGATCGGCGGTTCCGCCGACACCGGCGCGTGGGCGCACGCGATCGAGGAGAACCGCACCAAGGTCTCGGACGCGCTGACGGCCGAGCGCACCAAGCTCGCCGGGCTGACCGACGCCGACGAGATCAAGCGCTCGCAGGCGCGGATCAAGCTCTACGAAGACATCCTCGCGAACAACCGGCAGATCCTGAAGTTCGACCCGTCGGGCAACGGCCGGATCGCCGAGCTGGTCGGGCACATCGAGCCGGGGACGCGGAACGTCGGGTTGTTCGTCCCCGGCGTCAACACGCAGATGTCCAACTTCGACGCCTACGCCGGCCTCGGGCGCAGCCTGGTGGCCGCGGACCCGACCGGGCGCACCGCGATGGTCGTCTGGGCCGACGGGGTGTTCCCGCAGAACCCGGTCGTGCAGGGCCCGGACGCGAGCTACGCGCAGACGATGGCTCCCGATCTCAAGCACTTCGCCGACGACCTGCGCGGCGAGATCTCGAGCCACGCCGGCTCCGACGTCACGCTGACCGCGATCGGGCACAGCTACGGCGGCGCCACGGTCGGGCTGGCCGAGACGCACGGCCTCGACGTCGACCGCGTCCTGCACGTCGAGTCGGCGGGCATGGGCCACGGCGTGTGGTCGCCGTCGGACCTGCCGGCGAGCCAGGCGGGCGTGCAGCGCTACTCGATGACGGCGCCGCTCGACCCGATCGAGATCGCCCAGGGCAACGCGTGGGGCCTGGAGTGGACCGGCATCGGCCACGGCGCGGACCCGGACACCTTCCCCGGCGTCACCGAACTGGAGACCGGCCGGGACGCGGAGGGCGGCCAGCTGTGGGGCCTGTCCTCGCACAGTGACGTGCTGAAGCCGGGTTCGGAGTCGTGGACGAACATGTACCGCGTGATCACCAGCGGCCCGGTCACCCCGAACGGCACCTTCGACCCGAATGGCATCCTCGAACACGGCGTCGAGTTCCTGAACGACGGAGGGGTGCTGCGATGAGCCCGGAACTGGAGCGGCTGGCCGTCGAGCTGACCGACGTGATCGACAGCGTCGCGGAGGTGTTCGGCGACAGCGCGGACCGCACGGTGGACGGCGAGCTCGACTGCGACCCGACCCGGCCGGGCCGGCTGCTGTGCTGGCAGTACGGCGTCCGGCTCGAACACCCCGGCGAGCCGGAACGCCGCCTGGCCGAGGTCGTCCTGCCCACGCTGGCGGAGCGCGGCTGGCAGGCGCACGACCGCAGCACCCCGCGCGAGCTGATCGCGCGGTTCAGCCGGGAGGGCGCGGACTTCACGGTCCACGTGGCCCGGGCGAGCCACGCGGTGGCGATCATCGGCTCGACCCGCCCGGTCCCCGCCTGACGCTGCGGCCCAGGACGTCATGAACGACCAAGGTTGGGTAGTTAGGGCTGTGGGTGTGGTGTCAACCCCCATGACATAAGGCAACGGAGCTTCCGCTAGAACATCGTCGACCAAGATCAACGTTCGGCGGGAGCTCCGTTGTCCGCGCAGTCTGTCATAACCCGGATAGTCCATGCCGCGTCCGGGGTCTTCGCCCCCGGCCACCTCGGTGAACTCACCCAGATCGTGCCCTTCGACATGATCGACGCCGTCCTGGCCGACTCACCCCCGGCCACCCAGCGGCGGGTGCGGCTGCTGCCCGCCCGGGTCACGGTCTATTTCCTGCTGGCGATGAGCCTGTTCCCCGAGCGCAGCTACCGCGGGGTGTTCTCGGCCCTGACCGCCGGCCTGGGGCAGCCGAGGCCGGCGACTCCGACGGCTGCGGCGTTGCGTCAAGCCCGGTCCCGGGTCGGTCCCGCTCCGCTGGCCTCGTTGTTCCGGCTGTTGAGCGGACCTCTGGCCTGGCCCCGCACCCCCGGCGCCTGCTGGCGGGGCCTGCGACTGGTGGCGATCGACGGGACCGGCATCGCCATCCCCGACAGCGACGCCAACCAGGCCTGGACCGACAAAACCACCGCGTCCCATCCGGCGGCCGGGTATCCGCTGCTGCGGCTTGTCACGCTGGTCGAGTGCGGCACCCGCGCGCTGATCGCGGCGGTGTTCGGCAGCCCCGCCGAGGGGGAACTGGCCTACGCGGCCACGCTCGGCAACCGGTTACGTCCGGGGATGGTGCTGCTGGCCGACCGCAACTTCGACGCCGCGACCTTCATCACCACCACCGCCGCAACCGGCGCGGACCTGCTGATCCGACTCAAAGCCAACCGACGCCCACCACTGCTGGGCCGTCACCGGGACGGGTCGATCACCTCACTCATCGGCGGGGTCGAAGTCCGGATCATCGAAGCTCTGATCACCGTCACCGGAGCCGACGGGTCCCGCCGCAGCGAGCACTACCGGCTGGTCACCACCCTGCTCGACCCCGAGCGTTATCCGGCCACTGACCTGCTCGAGCTCTACCACCAGCGCTGGGAAATCGAAACGGCCTACCTCGCCCTCAAACACACCCTCACCCGCGGGCGGATCCTGCGTTCGCACACCCCAGCCGGGGTCGAACAGGAACTCTGGGCATTGCTGGCGACCTACCAGATCCTGCGGATCGCGATGACCGACGCCACCGGCTCCCACCCCGACATTGATCCCGACCGGGCCGGGTTCAGCGTTGCCCTGCACACCGCCCGCGACCAGATCATCACCGCTCACGCGGTCATCGCCGGCACCCACATCGACCTGGTCGGCAGCATCGGCCGCCACGTCCTCGCCGGTCTGTTGCCCGCCCGGCGGGCCCGGGCCTGCCCCCGGGTCGTTAAACGCCCCTTGTCCAAATACGCCTACAAGAAACCCCGCCAGCCCCGCGCCTGCATCAAGATCACGATCGAAGTGACCGTTACCGACGCCGCGACAAGTCCCTTGACCCGACCGACCCCGCCCTAACTACCCGGCCTTGCATGAACGACCCGTTCACCTCGCCAGACGCCGTGAAAGGGTCGTTCACGACGTGCGCGCGCCCTACGGCGTGAAGCGGGACGGCCGCCAGCCGCGACGCCGGGCTCGCCGGACCGCCGCCACCGTGACGCCCGCCGCCGCCGCCAAAGCCACCCCGGCCAAGGCGATCGTGCCCGCCGGCACGTCCGACGGGTGCTGGGCCGGGGCCGCCGCCGGGACCACGTCGGGTTCGGTGGCCGCCGGGGCGGCCGAACCGGGCGGGGCGATGTCCGCGGGCAGCGTCGACGAGACCGCCGCGTACGCGTCCAGCACTCCCCACCCCAGCCGCGGGTCGTGGCCGCCCGAAGCCGGGCGGTGGGCCGTGAGTGTGAGGCGCGTGGCGACCTGGTCGCCGGTCAGGTCCGGGTGGTACGCCCGGACCAGGGCCGCGACCCCCGCGACGTACGCCGCCGCCAGGCCCGGGTCGGTCACCGGCCAGCGGTGCGCGATCGCGCCGCCCGCGCCGGCCGACGTGCTGACCAGCTCCGCGCCCGGTGCCGCGACGCCGACGTAGTCGCCCGCCTCGGTCTGCACCGGCTCGCCCGCTTGGTTCACCGAACCGACGCCCAGCACCCCGGACGTCGCCGTCGGGTAGGTGCGCGCGCCCTGCTGGGTCGCCGACGCCGCCGAGACGATCACCGCGCCCTCGGACCGCGCGCGGGAAACCGCGCCGGACAGCGCCGGGCTGTCGAACGCCGCCGGGACGGCGATCAGGATGACGCCCGCGTGCCGGTCGAGCGCCGTGTCGATCGCGCCGGCCAGCGCGCCCGGGTCGCCGCCGTCGCGCGACGAGCTGTCGGTGTAGCGGATCGGGAGCAGGCGCGTGCCCGGCGCGACACCGGCGAACGTCGTCGACGGATCCGGTTGCGCGCCGACGATCCCGGCCGCGATCGTGCCGCGGCCGTCGCAGTCGGCGGACTCGGTGCCCGCGCCGCCTTCGAGCTGGCCGGGCGCGAACTGGCGGTTCTGCCCGTCGACGCCGGTGCCGATCACGGCGACCAGCTGGCCGTCACCCCGTGTCAGCGGCCAGATCCGCGCCGGGTCGATCTGGCGCTGGCCCCACGGGACGGCGCCGGAATACGTGCCGGACGGGTTCGCGCACTGCGCTTGCGGGGCCGCGGCCGCCACGGCGGGCGAGCCGGCCGCCACCAGGCCCGCGACCGCGAGCGCCGCCGGTATCCGCACCCGAACCCCCGAACCGAAAGACGGTGGCGGAAAAGGACTTCCGCCACCGCCAGTCTACCCGGGAACCCGCGCTCAGCGAAGGTCCATGCCGAGATCCAACGCGGGTGAAGAGTGCGTCAGCCCGCCCACCGACAGGTAGTCCACACCGGACCGGGCATAGGCTTTACCACGGTCGATGGTGAGCCCACCAGAGGATTCCAGCCGCGTCTTCGGGGAAACCTCGTCGCGGCGCGCGACCGCGAGCCGGCACTGCTCCGGCGTGAAGTTGTCCAGCAGCACCTCGTCCGCCGCCGCGGCCAGCGCCTCCTCGAGCTGTTCGAGCGTGTCGACCTCGACCTCGCACGGCAGTTCCGGCGCGTGCGCGCGGGCCGCGGCCAGCGCCGCCGTCACCGAACCCGCGGCGACGACGTGGTTGTCCTTGATCAGCACCGCGTCGCCGAGGCCCAGCCGGTGGTTCACCCCGCCACCGCAGCGGACGGCGTACTTCTGCAGCAGCCGCAGCCCCGGCAACGTCTTGCGGGAGTCCCGGATCGCGCACCCGGTACCGTCCACTTCGGACACCCAGGCGGCGGTCGCGGTGGCGACGCCGGAGAGGTGGCAGAGCAGGTTCAGCGCCGTGCGCTCGGCGGTGAGCAGCCCTCGCACCGGGCCGGCGAGGACCAGCGCGGGCTCCCCCGCGACCAGCCGGTCGCCGTCCTCGCGCCGGGCGAGCACCTCGTAGCCGTCGCCGAGCACCATGTCGAACACGGCCAGCGCCACCGGCAGCCCGGCGACCACGCCGTCGACGCGCGGGGTCAGCTCCGCCACCGCCGTCGCGGACGCGGGCACCGTCGACGCGGTCGTCGCGTCCGGCCCGTACCGCAGGTCTTCGCCCAGCGCGGTGGTGACCACCCGCTTGACGTCTTCGACGTCGAGACCCGAGGCGGCGATCAGGCGCAGGACCGGTTCGGAGATCGGGAACGTCATGCCACGCCCTCCAGGCGGATCGGGTCGGCCAGCACCGGCTGGCCGGACGGGCTGAGCCGGATGAGCTGGCTGCGCCGCCAGTTCTCGTCCGGGTCCGGGAAGTCGGACCGCACGTGGCAGCCGCGCGACTCGGTGCGCCGGACGGCCGCGGCGAGCAACGCCTGCGCCACCACGGTCAGCGCCGCGTCTTCGACCGCCGCTTGCGTCCACAACGGACTGTCCTGGGTGGACAGGTCGAGCACGGACCCCGCCGCCGCGAGCCCGTCGGCGTCGCGGCCGATCGCCGCGTACCGGCTCATCACCCGCTGCAGCGCGTCGCGCTCGGCGGCGGGCGCGGTGGTCCACGACGGCAGCCGCCCGCGCGCCGGGTCGGCCAGCAGCCCGGCCGCGAGGTCCGCCGCGACGGCCTCCGCGACGCGCTGCCCGACGACCAGCCCTTCGAGCAAGCTGTTGGAGGCCAGCCGGTTCGCGCCGTGCAGGCCGGTCCGCGCCACCTCGCCCGCGGCGTACAGGCCGGGCACCGACGAACGTCCGTCCACTGTGGTCACCACGCCGCCGCACGAGAAGTGCGCCGCCGGGGTCACCGGGATCGGGTCGACGGCGGGGTCCAGCCCGAGCGCCCGGCAGGCCCCGAACACCGTCGGGAACCGGGTCGCGAACCCGGCGATCGAGGTCGCGTCGAGGAAGACGTGGTCGTCGACGCCGCCGGGCGCCGTCGTCATCCGCCGCGTGATCGCCGCCGAGACGACGTCGCGCGGGGCGAGGTCGCCGAGCGGGTGCACGCCGCGCATCACCGGCAGGCCGGCGCCGTCGACCAGGGTCGCGCCCTCGCCGCGGACCGCCTCGGTGACCAGCGGGCAGCGCCCGCGCGCGCCCGGGGTGTAGAGGACGGTCGGGTGGAACTGGACGAACTCGATGTCCGCCACCGCCGCCCCGGCCCGCAGCGCGAGCGCGAGGCCGTCGCCGGTGGCGATCTCCGGGTTCGACGTCGCCTGGTAGAGCTGCCCGATCCCGCCGCTGGCCAGCAGCACGGCCGACGCGCGGACCACCCCCGGCACCCCGTTGCGGTCGAGCACCGTGACCCCGGCGACCCGCCCGCCCGGCGTGCGCAGGGCGTCGACGGCGAGGTGGTGCTCCAGCACCGGCACCCGCGCCTGTCCCGCCCGCGCGACCAGGGCGCGTTCGACTTCGGCGCCGGTCGCGTCGCCGCCGGCGTGGATCACGCGGAACGCGCTGTGCCCGCCCTCGCGGGTCCGCGCGAGCAGGCCGGTGGCGGCGGCGTCGAACTCCGCGCCGTCCGCCCGCAGCCGGGCGATCGCGGCCGGGCCGCCGTCGAGGATCGAGCGGGCCGCGGCCTCGTCGACCAGGCCGGCGCCCGCGGCGAAGGTGTCCTCCGCGTGCTTGGCGACCGAGTCGTCGAGGTCGTGCTCGTTCTCCAGGACCACGGCGACGCCGCCCTGCGCCCAGCGCGTGTTGCCGTCCGTGACCGCCGACTTGGTGACCACCAGGACGTGCAGCCCGAGCGCCTGCGCCCGCAGCGCCGCGGTCAGCCCGGCGACGCCGCTGCCGACCACGACCAGATCCGCGCGGGCCTCCCAAACCGGAGTTTTCGCCTGGGGGTCATTAACCGGCGGCGTCATTCGCCGCCGCCCGGCTGCCCGATCTCGATCATCCGCTGCACCGACGCCTTCGCGCGGGCCGCCGTTTCGAGGTCGACGTGGACCTCGTCGAGGCCCTCACGCAGGCAGCGCAGCAGCGCGGCGGGGGTGATCATCTTCATGTACCGGCAGGACGCGCGGTCGTTCACCGCGCGGAAGTCGATGCCCGGCGCGGCCTTGCGCAGCTGGTGGATCATGCCGATCTCGGTGGCCACCAGCACCGTCTTGGCCTTCGTGTCGCGGGCCTCGTGGACCATGTCGCCGGTGGAGAGGATCTTGACCCGCTCCGGCGCCACGGCACCCTCGCCGGCCAGGTAGAGCGCCGAGGTCGCGCAGCCGCACTCGGGGTGGATGAACAGGTCCGCCTCCGGGTCCTCGGCCGCCCGCTCGGCCAGCTCCGCGCCGTTGATCCCGGCGTGGACGTGGCACTCCCCGGCCCAGATGTGCATGTTCTCCCGGCCGGTCACGCGCTTGACGTGGGCACCGAGGAACTGGTCCGGCAGGAAGAGGACTTCCTGGTCAGCGGGGATGGACGCGACGACGTCGACCGCGTTCGAGGACGTGCAGCAGATGTCCGTTTCGGCCTTCACCTCGGCCGTGGTGTTGACGTAGGAGACGACCACCGCGCCCGGGTGCTCGGCCTTCCAGGCGCGCAGTTCGGCGCCGGTGATGGAGTCGGCGAGCGAGCAGCCGGCCCGCGCGTCGGGGATCAGGACGGTCTTCTCGGGGGCGAGGATCTTCGCGGTCTCGGCCATGAAGTGCACGCCGCAGAAGACGATGGTGGACGCGTCGCTGCTCGCCGCGATGCGGCTGAGCGCGAGGGAGTCGCCGGTGTGGTCGGCGATGTCCTGGATCTCGGGGACCTGGTAGTTGTGCGCGAGCAGGACCGCATCGCGCTGCTTCGCCAGGCGCCGCACCTCCTCCGCCCAGGCCGCGTTCGCCTCGACCCCGCCGAACGGGGTGAGGCCTTCCGGAACCAACGTGGTGGTCATGTGGCCCTCCTGGACCGATCGCGGGTTTTCGCCTTACAATCGAAAACCGTGCGAAGTCATCTTAACACCCAAGCCCCCCTCGCCCACGAGGTTTTGGGAGCGGTCCTTCAAGTGCGCTCGGACACACTGCGGGTCCTCCTGTGGCGCCGCGCGCTCGACCCGCACCTCGGCCGCTGGTCGCTGCCGGGCGGCCGGCTGCGGCCCGACGAGGACGTCGAGACGTCCGTCCGGCGGCAGCTCAAGGAGAAGGTCGACGTCCGCCAGCTGAAGCACGTCGAGCAGCTCGCGGTGTTCAGCGACCCGCACCGGGTGCCCGGCCCGCGCGTGGTGGCGACGGCGTTCCTCGCGCTGGTCCCCTCCGACGTCGACCCCGAAGTGCCCGAGGACACCGAGTGGCACGACGTCGCGAAGCTGCCGCGCACGGCGTTCGACCACGAGTCGATCGTGCTGCGCGCCCGCGACCGGCTGCGTTCGAAGCTCTCCTACACCAACCTCGGGTTCGCGCTGGCCCCCGACGAGTTCACGATTTCCGCGCTGCGCGGCCTGTATTCGGCGGCGCTCGGCTACCGCGTCTCCGCGACCAACCTGCAGCGGGTGCTGTCGCGGCGAGGATTGCTGGTTCCCACAGGTCACACGGCCCCGCCCGGGCGCGCGGGCGGGCGTCCGGCGGCGCTCTTCTCGTTCGCCGGCAAGGGCATGCAGATCACGGACCCGTTCGCCGTGTTCAGACCGCCCAGCCGGTGACCATCCTGCGGGAGCAGCGTTCTCCCCTTACGGTTGACCCGTGACCGAGCCGGAATCGGAAAGCGACGCGACGACGACCTTGCTGCCGTTGTTCCCCTTGCAGACCGTTCTGCTGCCCGGCACCAAGCTCCCGTTGCACATCTTCGAACCGCGCTACCGGCAGCTGACGGCGGACCTCGTGAGCGGCACGGTCCCGGGCCGGGAGTTCGGCGTCGTCGCGCTCCGCTCGTCGCTGACCCGCGAGGTACGTGGTCTGGACCAGCTGTACGAGGTCGGCTGCAGCACGATCCTGCGCGAGGCGAAACGCCTCCCGGACGGCCGCTTCGACGTCGTCACCCAGGCCCAGCGCCGCTTCCGCCTGACCGACCTCGACTGCACGTCGGCGCCGTACCTGATCGCGTCGGTGGAGTGGCTCGACGACGAGCCGGTGGCCCCGTCCGGCGGCATGGCCGAGCGCCTGGCGACGGTCGCCCGCGCGGCCCACCAGCGCTACTGCGAAACGGCGTGGCGCAGCGACGACTGGACCAGCCCGGAGCCGGACACGACGCTCGAGGAGCTGGCCTACGTGCTGGCCGCGGACTGCCTGCTGCCGCTGGAAGACCGCCAGCGCCTCCTGGAGGAACGCCACCCGCTGCGCCGGCTCCGCATCGCGTGCCGCCTGCTGACGCGGGAGACGGGCTTCCTGAACACACTCGGCGCGGTGCCGCTGCCGCCGGGCGAACTCACCGATCTGAGCCGCCCGGCCAGCCTCAACTGACGCGGCTCAGGAACCGTTGCCGTTCCCGAACTTGTTCCACACCTTGCCCGCCGCGCCCGAGACCGCTTCACCGGCGTCGCTGAACGCCTTCGTCAGCGGGTCGGCCGAGGAGTTCCACGACTCCTTGTACGACTGGGCGGCCGCCTTGAGGTCGTCCTTCCAGTCCGACGCCGGCTTGTCGTCGTCGCGGCGCGGGTAGTCGCCGGCCAGGATCGCGCGGTACTCCGGCGAAGCCGCCCACCGCTGCAGCTGCGCCGCGCGGACCACCGCGAACGGGTGCGACTCCGTCTCGACGAACTTGAGCTTGAGGAAGCTGTCGCGGAGGTCTTCGACCGACTCGTACTCCGCCGCCTGCTGCAGGAACGACGGGATGTCGATGCGCGACGGGTCGATGCCGCCCGCGATCTGGATCTGGGCGCGCAACGCCGCCGTCGGGTCCTGCCCGCACAGCAGGCCGGCGCGGTCGCACGACAGCTCGGCCTTGCGGAACCACTCGCGCAGCGCCGCGATGACCGCCCGGATGCCGAGCGCGCTCACCGGCGTCCACGACATCGACAGCTGCAGCGCGACCAAGCGCACCATGATCGTGCGGTACACCGCGTGCCCGGACAGCACGTGCCCCATCTCGTGCCCGAGCACGAACCGCAGCGAATCGGGGCTCATCAGCTCGACGAGCCCGGTGCTGAGCCGGATGAACGGCTCGTCCATGCCGACCGTCTCGGCCCGCGCCCGCGGATCCTGGAAGACGAACACGTTCGGCACCGACGGCAGGTCGAGCGTCTCGGCGCACTCGTGGCGCAGCCGCTCGAGCTCCGGGTACTGCTTCGGCCCGACGCGGATCGACGACGCGAGCGCCATCAGCCGCTCGCCGCGTTCGTTGTAGAACCCCGAGATGGCCTTGACGACCTGAGCGAACCCGGGCACCGCGCGCAGCGTGGCGAGCGCGCCGCGGTCCACCGGGTGCTCGTACGCGCGCGAGCTGATGCCCGGGAACCGGACGGCGTCTCTCCGCGAAACTTCGATGTCTTCGGTCACTGCCGATACCCCCTGTGAGTGAGGGCACCAGAGTAGGGCAAACCACTCAGCCCAGGCGGCGGCCCAGGTCGTCGCGTCCGTTCCAGGTGGCCAGCAGGCTGTAGGCGATCGACACGCCGAGCGGGCCGGTCAGCAGCACCCACCACGACTCCAGCCGCGGTGCCAGCTCGATCACCGAGCCGAGCGCGGGTGGATCGGTGATGGCGTAGTGGCTGTTCGCCCACGTGACGCCGAGCAGCATGGCGAGCACGCCCGCGAGCGCCACGCCGAGCACGGCGGCCAGGAAGACGACCGGGCCGCGGCGTTCGCGCAGCAGCCAGCTGACGACGCCCACGACGATCCCGAGCCCGAGCGTCATCAGCCCGAACACCGCGAGGTCGTCGAACCGGTGCCAGCTCTCCAGCTCCAGCGCGCCTTGGGAGCCGTCGGCGGCGATGATGCGGACGCGCTCGGGCGGCGCGAGCCGGGACCACGCGAAGGCGAGCGGGAAGCTCAGCAGGCCCACCGTGCTGAACACGCTCACCGCGGGCAGCAGGTCGGCCTTGACGACCACCCGCGGCCGCCGCTCCCGGAACAGCACGGGCACCGACCACGGCCCGGCCACGGCCGACGGCCGGTGCGCGGGCCCCGACGTCTCATTCACCCGGACTCCCTCCTGCAACTGCACCAACCGGGGCTGCGCCCCGGGCCGGGGGCTCCGCCACCCGGAGCCCCCGAAAAGCGTGCGTGTTGCGACCGAGGGTAACCGGTCAGCGTGCAACCACCGTCAGCCGCCGGCCGTGTCGCCGTGCCTGCTGCACTTCGCCGTCCAGCCGAGCGGGCTCACCTGGACCACCAGCCGCCGCGCGCAGAACGTGCAGTAGCGCGGCGGTTCCAGCACCGTGCGGGGGTTGTGGCACGCCGGGTGGTCCGCCCCGCCCGGCGACTCCTGTCCACAGTGGACGCAAAAGGCCGGGGCGTCAGAGGCTGTCACTGAGCGCCTTGATGGGCATCTTGAGCTCGTCGAGCATCTCGAGGTCCGCCGAAGCCGGCCGCCCGAGGTTGGTCAGGTAGTTGCCGACGATGATCGCGTTGACGCCGCCGAGCATGCCCTGCTCCGCGCCGAGGTCGCCGAGCGTCAGCTCACGGCCGCCGGCGAAGCGCAGCATCGTGCGCGGCATCGCGAGCCGGAACGCCGCCACCGTCCGCAGTGCGTCCTTGCCCTCGACGATCTCGTAGTTCTCGTACGGCGTGCCGGGCTGCGGGATGAGGAAGTTCATCGGCACCTCGTGCGGGTTCAGCTCGGCCAGCTGCACCGCGAACTCCGCGCGCTGCTCGACCGTCTCCCCCATGCCGATGATGCCGCCGCAGCAGACCTCCATGCCCGCCTCGGCCACCATCCGCAGCGTGTCCCAGCGCTCCTCCCACGTGTGCGTGGTGACCACCGCGGGGAAGTGCGAGCGCGCCGTCTCGAGGTTGTGGTTGTAGCGGTGCACGCCCATCTCGACGAGCTCGTCGACCTGCTCCTGGGTGAGCATGCCGAGCGAGCAGGCGATCTGGATGTCGTTGCCGTCCTCGCGGATGGCCTTCACGCCTTCGCGGACCTGCGAAAGCAGCCGCTTGTCCGGGCCGCGGACGGCGGCGACGATGCAGAACTCCGTCGCGCCGGTCTCGGCGGTCTGCCGGGCGGCCTTGACCAGGTTCGGGATGTCGAGCCACGCCGAGCGCACCGGCGTCGGGAAGCGGCCGGACTGCGAGCAGAAGTGGCAGTCCTCCGGGCAGCCGCCGGTCTTCAGGCTGATGATGCCTTCGACCTCCACCTCGGGCCCGCACCAGCGCATCCGCACTTCGTGCGCGAGCGCGAGCAGGTCGGGCAGCCGGTCGTCGGGCAGCCGCAGCACCTCGAGGACCTCGGCTTCCCCCAGGCCGGCGCCGGTTTCGAGGACGAGTTCACGGGCATGGGCGAGGACGTCGGTGTCCGGAACTGCGGTCAAGGCGTCTCCTTGGTCGTGACGGAAGCGTCCCTCATCGTGCCTGACGGGCCCCTCGGGCGACAGCGACGCAGGTCACTTCCCCGCCGAAGCGCACCCGGCGAACAGCTCGGGGTCGAACTCGCCGCCGAACCACGGCGAGAGCCCGCCCCTGGCGGCGGTGAGGAACTCGTCCCGCGACGCTTCGCCGAGCCCTTCGGGCAGCACGCCGAGCAGCGGCGCCCCGGCCGCCACCGGCAGGTCTTCGAGGTTGGACAGCGCCGCGAGGTCCGGCTCGGCCGGCCAGGAGCCGATGATCACACCGGCGACGGTCAGGCCGCGCTTGGTGGCGACTTCGGCGGTGAGCGCGGTCGCGTTGAGCGTGCCGAGCCCGGCTTCGGCCACGACGATCACGAGCGAGCCGAGCGACCAGGCGACGTCGGCGAGGCTGGCCCCGGTGGCGTCGAAGCGCACCAGCAGGCCGCCCGCGCCTTCGATCAGGGTGAGGTCGTGCCCGGTGTCCAGCTCCGACGCCGCCCGCGCGATCTCCCCGGGATCGAGCGTCGGCAGGCCACTGCGGCGCGCGGCGGCCTCGGGCGACAGCGGGTCCGGGTAGCGGCGCAGTTCGAGGGTCGTGACGTCGCCGGCCAGGCGCCGGACGTCGGCGAGGTCACCGGGTTCGTCGGGCCGCACCCCGGTCTGCGCCGGTTTCAGCACCGCGACCCGCTGCCCACCGTCCGCCGCCAGGGCGGCGATCGCCGCCGTGGTGATCGTCTTGCCGACCCCGGTCCCGGTCCCCGTCATCACCAGCATGGTCACGGACCATCAACTTAGTGACCCGGGGTCGGGGTGCGCACACGCGGGCCGTGCTCGGGCGCTCACAGCGCCGGGCCGCGACGTCGTGAAAGGGTCGTTCACGTCGTCCGACGCCATGAACGACCCTTTCACCGGACCGGTGCCCGGGTGGGCGCGGCCCGCGTGCGGGGGTCAGGCTCCCGGCACCGCCACCGGCGCCCCGGCCGGCCGGAACGTCCGCTCCTTCGCGTCGAACAAGTGGACCTGCGCCGTCCCGACCGCGAAGTACATCCCGGTCAGCTGCAGCTTCCCGGCGCCCTCGGCCGCGGCCACCGACGGGTACTCGCGCAGGTGTTCCAGCTGCTGGAGCACGTTGTGCAGGGCCAGCCGGTCGCCTTCGCGCTCCGGGACCGCGCCGTCCAGCGTGGCCGAGCCGAGGCGGTGGGCGCTCGGCTCCGCGTGGCGGAGCCAGACCGACAGCGGGCCCGGCGGCGGACCGTCGGCGAGCGCCGCCATCGCCCCGCAACCCGAGTGGCCGCACACGACGATCTCTTCGACGCCCAGCACACCGACCGCGTACTCGATCGACGCGTTCATCGACGGGTCGGCCTGCCCGGCCGGGACCAGGTTGCCGATGTTGCGGATGGTGAACAGGTCGCCCGGGCCGCTGGTGGTGATCAGGTTCGGCACGATCCGGGAGTCGCCGCAGGTGATGAACAGCGTGCGCGGGCGCTGGCCGTCCGCGAGCCCGGACAGCGTGTCCTTGAGCAGCGGCGCGGCCCGGCGGTGGAACTCGGTGGCGCCGTTGCGGGTCTGCTGCGTCGGGATGCCTTCGGTGGCCTGCCACGCCGACCAGGGCGCGAGCCAGCGCGGCACCGCCCGGCTGGCGTGCAGCCGCGACCGCGTCGGGCGGCCCGCCTTGCCCTCGCCGAACCACGGGTGGCCGACCTCGTCGACCTCGACCGTGCC
The DNA here is from genome assembly GCF_040648295.1 of Amycolatopsis sp. NPDC049159. NCBI lineage: Bacteria > Bacillati > Actinomycetota > Actinomycetes > Pseudonocardiales > Pseudonocardiaceae > Amycolatopsis > Amycolatopsis sp. NPDC049159. The sequence goes on along the minus strand of NZ_JBEZDL010000002.1, from coordinate 17,759 downwards.
GCCGGCGTTCTCGTGCGCCTGCTGCCAGGTCGTGAGGCTTTCGAACGCGGCGTGGTCGAGGTAGTCGACGACCAGTTCGAGCCGCACCGGCACGCCGGCCGGGATGGTCCCGAGCACCTTCGACAGCCGCGGCACCGACAGGAACGTCAGGACACCTTCGACGACGACGCGCCAGGCGTCGCCTTCCTGTTCGACGTGGATGCCCGACCAGAGCGTCCGGCGCAGCATCAGGACCAGGGCCAGCCCGATGCCGGCGAGCACGCCGGTGAGCAGGTCGAACACCACGACGCCGGCCAGCGTCAGCAGGTACACGGGCAGGTCGCCGTGCGCGAGGACGGTCCTGATGTGGCCGGGGTTGACCAGCTTCGCGCCGACGTGCACCAGCAGCCCGGCCAGCGCGGCCAGCGGGATGCTCTGGATCAGCCCGGCCAGCAGGACGACGAACAGCAGCACCCAGACGCCGTGCAGCACCGCCGACGCGCGGGTCTTGGCCCCGGCGGTGACGTTGGTGGAGCTGCGGACGATGACGCCGGTGACCGGCAGGCCGCCGAGCGCGCCGGAGAGCATGTTGGCCGCGCCCTGGCCGACCAGCTCGCGGTCGAGGTTGGCGCGCCGCCCGGTGTGCATCTTGTCCACCGCCACGGCCGAAAGCAGGCTTTCGACGCTGGCGATCAGGGCGATCGTGACGACGGCGAGGGCGAACCCGCCCCACCCGCCGTCCGGCAGCTGCGGGACGAGGTGGACGTCCAGCAAGTCGCCGGGGAGCTCGACGCGGGGCAGCGTCATGCCGAGCACGACCGACACGACGGTGGCGGCCGCGATCGCGGCGAGCGGCCCCGGCACCTTGCGGACGGCGGCGGGCAGCTTCGGCCAGACGAGCAGGATGGCGATGGTGAGCAGGCCGATCACGGCGGCGGAGTCGTGGTGGGCGACGATCTGGCCGGGCAGCTCGGCGATGTTCTCCACCGCCGAGCTCTGCGCCTTGCCGCCGAGGACGACGTGGAGCTGGCCGAGCACGATCGTGACGCCGATGCCGGCCAGCATGCCGTGCACGATCGCCGGCGAGATGGCCAGCGCGGCGCGCGCGATGCGGCTCAGCCCGAGCAGGATCTGGCACGCGCCGGCGGCGACGGTGATCGCGCAGGTGACGACCCACCCGAACGTCTGGATGGTTTCGGCCATGACGACGGTCAGGCCGGCGGCGGGCCCGCTCACTTGCAGCGCGGAGCCGCCGAGCGCGCCGGCGACGACGCCACCGACGACGGCGGCGACGAGCCCGGCGGCGACCGGCGCGCCCGAAGCGAGGGCGATGCCCAGGGACAGGGGTACTGCGACGAGGAAGACGACCAGTGAGGCCGGCAGGTCGTGGCGGAGCACGGCGAGGGGTCTCATGATCGCCATGCAACCGGAAAACGAGTGAAATGTCCGCTATGCACCACTCGATCGGGTGAATAAATGGCGGTATTTAGCTCGAATGTCACATACCGGACAAGTCGTTAACAAGCCGTTCACAAGCACGGGCCTGTCAGGTGACAGTTGAATTCCGTACTACACAAGGGTTTCACAGCCTCGGATGTGACGCCGGCCGGGCCCGGCGCCACACCGAGGGCCGTCCGGGTCAGTGCTCCAGCGCACCCGCCGGGACGAAGCCGCGGGCCGCGTCGTCCAAAAGGGACACTTGCGCCGCGCCGACGTCGAAGTACATGCCGGTGAGCCGGAGCGCGCCGCGCTCGAGGGCGGCCGCCACCACCGGGTAGGCGCGCAGGATCTCCAGCTGCTGCACCACGTTCTGCAGCGCGAGCTGGTCGGCCTCGGCGGCCGGCCGCTCCCCGCCGAGCAGCAACGGCGCTTCGCGGCTTCGGCGTCGCAACGTCGCTTCGCCGTGGCGGAGCCAGCTGCCGAGCTGCTCGAGCCCGGCCGGGGCCTGGCCGAGCAGCGCCTTCATCGCGCCGCAGCCGGAATGGCCGCACACCACGATCTCGGCCACGCCCAGCACGCCGACCGCGTACTCGATCGCCGCGCCGACCGACGAGTCGTCGCCGTCCGGCGGGGGCACCAGGTTGCCGATGTTCCGGACGGTGAACAGGTCGCCCGGCCCGCTGGTGGTGATCAGGTTGGGCACGATCCGCGCGTCGCCGCAGGTGATGAACAGCGTGTGCGGCTGCTGGCCGTGCGCCAGGCCGCTCCACGTGTCGCGCAGCAGCGGCGCGGTGCGGCGCTGGAACTCCGAAGCGCCGCGGCAGAGCAGCGAGCTCGCCGTGCGCTGGGCGGGCAGCACGACGTGCTCGGCCTGCCACTCCGACCACGGCGCGAGCCACCGCGGCACGACCCGCGCGGCGACGCTGCGGCGCACGGTCGGCGCGTCCGAGCTCCCGCGCGCGAACCACGGGTGCCCGATCTCGTCGACCGTCACCGCCCCGGCGTGCGCCTGCTGCCAGCCGCGCAGGCAGTCGAACGCGGCGTGGTCGAGGTAGTCGACGAGCAGCTCCAGCCGGACTTCGGCGTGCGGCGGCACCTCGGCGAGCACCCGGGTCAGCCGCGGCACGGACAGGAACGTCAGCGCGCCTTCGACGACGACGCGGTGGCGTTCGCCGTCCTTCTCGACGTGGATCCCGGAGAAGAGCATCCGCCGCAGCATCATCGCGAGCGCGAGCAGGATCCCCGCCGCGACGCCGGTGAGCAGGTTGACGGCCACCGCGCCGGCGAGCGTGACGACGTACACCGGCAGGTCGCCGTGGCGGTGGACTTCCTTGAGCCCGTTGAGGTTCACGAGCTTCGACCCGACGTACACCAGCAGCGCGGCGAGCGCGGCCAGCGGGATCAGCCGCAGCACCCCGGTGAGCGCCAGGCAGGCCGCGAGGATCCAGACGCAGTGCAGGATCGCCGACAGCCGGGTGCGCGCGCCCGCCTCGTAGTTGGTCATGCTGCGCACGATGACGCCGGTGACCGGGAACCCGCCGAGCGCGCCGGCGGCGACGTTCGCCGCGCCCTGGCCGATGAGCTCGCGGTCGAGGTCGGTGCGCGGGCCGCCGCGGAGCTTGTCGACCGAGACGGCGGACAGCAGGCTCTCCAGGCCGGCGATGAGCGCGATGGTGAGCGCGGCGAGCGCGAACCCGCCCCAGCCGCCCTCCGGCAGCCGCGGCACGACGTGCAGCGCGGGCAGCCCGGCCGGGAGGTCGACGCGGGGCAGCGACATGCCGGTCAGGACGGACAGCCCGGTGGCGAGCGTGACGGCGGCCAGCGGCGCGGGCACCCGGCGGACGACCGAGGGCAGCCGCGGCCAGGCGACCAGCACGGCGAGGGTGACGACCCCGATCAGCACGGCCTGGTCGTGGTGCGCGGCGATCTGCCGCGGCAGCGCGACGACGTTGGCGAGCGCGGAGCCCTGCGCCGTCCCGCCGAGCACGACGTGCAGCTGCCCGAGCACGAGCGTGACCCCGATGCCCGCGAGCAGCCCGTGCACGATGGCGGGCGAGACGGCGAGCGCGGCCCGGGCGAGCCGGGTCAGCCCGAAGAGGATCTGGAGCAGCCCGGCGGCGACGGTGATCGCGCAGGTGACGGGCCAGCCGTGGGTGGCGATCGTGTCGGCCAGCACCACGGTGAGGGCGGCGGACGGCCCGCTGACCTGCAGCGGCGACCCGCCGAAGAGGCTCGCGACCAGCCCGCCGACGACGGCGGAGACGAGGCCGGAGAGCAGCGGCGCCCCGGCGGCGAAGGCCACGCCGAGGGACAGGGGGACGGCGACGAGGAAGACGACGATCGACGCGAGGAGGTCGTGCTTGAGGTTCTCCCGGTGGTGGGGGTGCTTCGGGGGGCCGGTGTCGTGTTCGCCACGAACGATCTCGATCATGGGGGCAGGATCGCCGAAACCAGGCGAAATGTCTGCTACGCAAGCATTTCTCGCGTTTGCTCCGGTACGGATCGGTTCGCGCCGGCGGATCTTTCAGGCGAACCGCGTCCCGGCAACCTCCGCCGATCGCGTGGTGTCGATCTTGCTCCGGCACGCAGCGCGACGATGAGGGACCTTCGGGTCTCGCTGTGGGCGTGGTCACACCCGATGTGCTGAAATCACGCCTTTTCGGCGACCGCGAGCATCGCGCGGGTGATCACGGCCAGGTCGTCGTCCGTCGAAACGTACGGCGGCATCGCGTAGACGAGGTCCCGGAACGGCCGCAGCCAAGCGCCGTGCCCGGTGACCACCTCGGTCGCCACCGCCATGTCGACCGGGTGGTCCAGCTGCAGCACGCCGATGCCGCCGAGGACCCGGACGTCGGTGACCGACGGGAGGTCGCGCGCCGGGGCGAGGCCGTCCAGGAGGCCCTTCTCCAAGCGGGTGACGTCGTGGCGCCAGCCGCCGTCGGCGAGCAGGCCGAGCGAGGCGTTCGCGACCGCCGACGCCAGCGGGTTGCCCATGAACGTCGGGCCGTGCGCGAGCACCGGGAGCGCGCCGCGCGAAATGCCCGCCGCCACCTCCGGGGTGCACAGGGTCGCCGCCATGCTCAGGTAGCCGCCGGTCAGGGCCTTGCCCACGCACAGGACGTCGGGCGTCACGCCCGCGTGCTCCGCGGCGAAGAGCGTGCCGGTGCGGCCGAAGCCGGTCGCGATCTCGTCGAAGATCAGCAGCACGTCGTGCGCTTCGGTCAGTTCCCGCAGCGCGCGCAGGTAGGCGGGGTGGTGGAAGCGCATGCCGCCGGCGCCCTGCACGACCGGTTCGACGATCACCGCCGCGAGTTCCCCGGCGTGCGCGGCGATCGCCTCGGCCAGGATGTCCACATAGGACTGATCCGGCGGCGCGTCGAACCCGGACGGCGGCGCGGGCACGAAGACCTGCTCCGGCAGCACCCCGCGCCACAGCGAGTGCATGCCGCCGTCGGGGTCGCACACGCTCATCGGCGTGAACGTGTCGCCGTGGTAGCCGCCGCGCCAGGTGAGCAGCCGGCGCTTCTCCGGCAGCCCGCGCGAACGCTGGTACTGCAGGCACATCTTCGCGGCGACCTCGACCGACACCGACCCGGAGTCGCAGAGGAAGACGTGCTCCAGCCCGTCCGGGGTCAGGTCGACGAGGGTCTTCGCCAGGGTGATCGCGGGTTCGTGCGTCAGGCCGCCGAACATGACGTGGCTCATCCGCCCGGCCTGCGCGGTGAGCGCGGCGTCGAGCACCGGGTGCCGGTAGCCGTGGATGGCCGACCACCACGACGACATCCCGTCGACGAGCTCGCGGCCGTCGGCCAGCTTGAGCCGCACCCCGCTCGCCTCGGTCACCAGCAGCGACGGCACCTTCGCCGGCATCGGCGCGTACGGGTGCCACACGTGCTGGGCGTCCAAGGCGAGCAGGTCGGTGTCCATGACCGGATTAAAACAGGCCGCGCAGCGGCTCCGTCGAGGGTGGTGGTGGGGAGGAAGGTGGAGCCTACGACGTCACTTCAGCCGGACCGGCAACGCCTCCAGCCCGTGCACCAGCGAGCTCGGCCGGTACACCAGCTCGTCCGGCTTCGCGTCCAGCGCCAGCTCCGGGAACCGGGCGATCAGCCCGCCCAGCGCGATCTCCGCTTCCAGGCGGGCCAGCGGCGCGCCCACGCAGTAGTGGATGCCGTGCCCGAAGGCCAGGTGCCCGCCCGCCGCGCGCGTGATGTCCAGGCGGTCCGGCTCCGGGTAGCGCTCGGCGTCCCGGTTCGCTCCCAGCAGCGAGACGAGCACGAACTCGCCTTCCGGGATCGTCACGCCGCCCACCTCGACCGGCTCGGCGGTGAACCGCAGCGTCGCCAGGTGGATCGGGCCGTCGAAGCGCAGCAGCTCCTCGACGGCGTTGGGCAGCAGCTCCGGCTCGGCGCGCAGCCGGGCCAGCTGCGCCGGCTCGCGCAGCAGCGCCAGCACGCCGTTGGCGATCAGGTTGACCGTGGTCTCGTGGCCGGCGACCAGCAGCAGGAACGCCATCGAGACGAGCTCGGGCTCGGACAGCGAGTCCCCGTCGTCGGTCGCGTGCACCAGGTCCGACAGCAGGTCCTCGGCCGGCTCGGCGCGCTTCTGCGCGATCAGGTCGGTGAGGTAGCCGAACATGTTCTGCCCGGCGGCCTGCATCTCCTCCGGTTGCGAGGCGCTCAGCAGCGTCTTCGACCACGCGGCGAACTCCGTGCGGTCCTGCGCGCGCACCCCGAGCAGCTCGCAGATCACCGTGATCGGCAGCGGCGCGGCGAAGGCCGGCAGCAGGTCGGCCCGCTCCTGCCCGGCCAGCGCGTCGAGCAGCTCCGAAGTGATCTCCTCCACCCGCGGCCGCAGCCGGGCGATGGTCCGCGCCGTGAAGGCCTTGTTCACCAGCTTGCGCAGCCGCGTGTGGTCCGGAGGGTCGGAGTTGAGCATGTGGAAGCCGAGATCCGCACCCACCCCGGCCTGGGTCGCCTGGCCCGAGGGCAGCTTCGCCTCGAACAGTTCGCGGGCGCGCGCACTGTTCTTGTGCAGCCGCGGATCCGCCAGCAGCGCCCTCGCCTGCGCGAAGTCCGTCACGATGTAGCAGTCCAGGCCGCGCGGCATCCGGGTCCGGCGCACCGGCCCGCCCGCGCGCAGCAGCTCCGCGAACAGGTGCGCGTCCTGCGCGAAGTCCTCGGCCACCTCGAAAGTCGTCATCCCGCTCCCCCGTGCAGTCCGCTTCAGCGCTCGGCGAGTGCCGCCACCACGCGCTCGGTCACGTCCTGCCAGTATGCCCGCTGTTGCTCGCGTTCTTCCGCGTCCGCGAGCCATTCTTGGTGGAACCGCAGCGTGGTCTTGGCGCCCGCGCCGCTCAGCCGCACCTGGACGGTCGAGTCGTGGTCCCAGTCGCCCGGGCGCCACGTGAGCCGCACGCGGTCGTTCTCGGCGTAGCCGCGGATCTCGCCGACCGTGCCGTTCGCCGTTTCGTACTCCGCGCCCGGTTCGCGCGGCAGTTCCACGCCGGGACCGAGCCAGATCGCGACGCCGTCCCGGCTGACCAGGAACTCCCAGACCGTCTCCGCCGTGTACGGCAGCGTCCGCGAAACCCCGATGTTCCAGCCGACATCGGCCGTTTTCCCCACTGAGGAAGTCATGTCCGCATCCTCCCACCGGGGTACGACGAAACCGGCCGGTGGCCCGGGTGCAGGATCAGTGCTCGTGCGCTACCGCCCCATCTCCCCGGCCGTGCTGGCCGAAGAACTGGCCGAACGCATCGACGCGCTCACCGGGCGTCCGCGGTTCGCGGTCGCCGTCGACGGCGCGGCGGGTGCGACGGAAACCACGGAACTCGCCGACGCCCTGGTCGACCCGCTGCGCCTGCGCGGGCGCGCCGCCCTGCGCGTGTCCGCGAAAGACTTCCTGCGCCCCGCGTCGCTGCGCTACGAGCACGGCCGCACGAACCCCGACGCCCGCTACACCGACTGGCTCGACCTCGGCGCCCTCCGCCGTGAAGTGCTCGACCCGCTGGGCGACGGCGGTTCCGGCGAGGTGCTGCCGTCGCTGTGGGACGCCGGGCGCGACCGCGCGACCCGGGCGGAGCGGGTGCCCGTCCCCGAAGGCGGCGTCGTGCTCCTCGACGGTGAACTGCTGCTCGGCGCCGGCCTGGCCTTCGACCTGGCCGTGCACCTGTGGCTCTCCCCCGCCGCGCTGCACCGCCGCGTCCTCCAGGAGTGGGCGGTCCCGGCTTACGAACGCTACGAGGAAGAAGTGGACCCGTGCTCGCTCGCCGACGTCGTCGTGCGCGTCGACGACCCGCGGCACCCGGCGCTCTACACGCCGTGAAGCTCAGCGGACGACGGCCACCGGATCGCCGTCGAGCAGGCCGGACAGCCGCCCGGCCATGGTGTCCCACCGCCAGTTCTCGGTGACCCAGGCCCGGCCCGCCTCGCCCATCCGGCGCGCCCGCACCGGGTCGGCCAGGAGGCTGGCCACGGTCTCGGCGAGCTGACCGGTGTCGCGGCCTTCGACGACGTGCCCGGTGACCTCGTCGAGCACCGTTTCCGGGGCCCCGCCGGAGTTGCCGGCCACGACCGGCAGCCCGGTCGCCGACGCCTCCAGGTAGACGATGCCGAGCCCTTCGACGTCGAGCCCCTTGCCGCGGGTGCGGGCGGGCATCGCGAAGACGTCGCCGGCCGCGTAGTGGGCGGGCAGCTCGGACCACGGCACCGAGCCGGTGAGCACGACGTCGCGCTCCAGGCCGAGCCCGGTGACCAGCTGGCCGAGCTTCTTGCGGTACGGCCCGCCGCCGACGATGAGCAGCGCCGCGTCCGGCACGCGTTCGCGGATCAGCGGCAGCGCGCGGATCAGCTGGTCCTGGCCCTTGCGCGGGACCAGCCGCGACACGCAGACGACGGTCGGCCGGTCGGAAAGGCCGTGCCGGGCGCGGATTTCCGCGCGGCCGGCGGGATCCGGCCGGTACAGCCCGGTGTCCACACCGGACGGCAGCAGCTCCAGCCCGGCCATCGGGCCGAACGCGGCGGCGAACCGGCCGCGCGTGTACCGGCTGACGTAGGTGACGGCGTCCACGGTGTCGCCGATGCGGCGCAACGCCTGCCGCGACGCCGGGAGCATGGACCAGCCGACTTCGTGGCCGTGCGTCGACGCCACGATCCGCCGCGCACCCGCTTGGCGCAGCGAGTGCCCCAGCAGCGCCAGCGGAGCCGCGGCGCCGAACCAGACGGCTTCGCAGTCCCGCGCCCGCATGATCTGCTTCGCGCGGCGGAGCACGTCCGGCGTCGGCAGCATCAGCGACGTCGGGTGCCGCACGACCTCGAACGGCGCTTCGGCGTCGAACTCCTCGTGCGACCCCGTCCGAGACTCCCACGAAGGCGCGTAGACGACCAGGTCGTCCGACGGCAGCCGGGTGGCGAGGGAGTTCAGGTAGTTCTGGATCCCCCCGGGCCGCGGCGGGAAGTCGTTGGTCACGAGCAGGGTCTTGAGCACGTCCCAGAGGCTAGCGGCCGCCTCGGCCGGCACAGCCGAAAGGGCGGCACCGCGTGTGCGGTACCGCCCTTTCGACAGCTGCGCTCGGAATCACGACGTGGGGCGGCGTGCTCCCGCGTACTGGCTCTGCAGCGGCGAAATCTTCACGACGTCGCCGGTGTCGGGCGCGTGCACCATCTTGCCGTCGCCGATGTACATGCCGACGTGCGAGACGGGCGAGTAGTAGAACACGAGGTCGCCCGGCTGGAGCTGGTCGCGCGGCACCGCGGCGCCGAACGTGGACTGCTCGCGGCTCGAGCGGGGCAGCTTGATCCCGGCCTTGCCGTAAGCCCACAGCATCAGGCCCGAGCAGTCGAACGAGCTGGGACCGGTGTCGCCCCAGCCGTAGGGGCTGCCGAGCTTGCTCAGCGCCGCGTTGACCGCGGTCTGGGCGGCCGCGGTGGGCGCCTGGACGTTCGGCGCCGTGCCGCCCTTGTCGCCCTGCAGGGCCTTGTCGGCCGCGCTGAGGCTCTTGTTGGCGGCCTTGAGCTGGTTGATCTGGTCGTTCAGCGTCTTCTGCTTGGCTTGGATGTCCTGCGTCAGCTTAGCCGCGGCGTCACGGGCGTCCGTCGCGCGCTTCGCCGCGTCGGTCGCCTTGGCGGTGGCGTCGTTGGCCTGCTGGACGGAGCCGGTGAGGTTGCCCATCGCGCCGTTCTTCTCGGTCGCGATCACCTCGAGCGCCGAGGAGCGGTCGAGGAAGTCCTGCGTGGACGTGCCGGCCAGCAGCGCGGACAGCTTGTTGAGCTGGACCCCGCTGGTGAACGACGCGCCGGCGAACTTGTCGACCTCGGTCTGGTACTTCTTCTGGTTCGCGGACGCCTGGGCGGCCTGGTCCTTCGCCGCGTTGACGTCGTTGGAGGCCTTGTCGAGCTCACCCTGCTTGGCCTTCAGGTCGTCCTGGGCCTTGAGCAGGTCTTCGTTGAGCTTTTCGGCCTGTGCCGCGAGGTCGCGGTACTGGGCGAGGGCGTCCGAACCGGTGGGCGGAGCCTGGAGGACGGGGACGGGGGCGGCGATGGCCGTCGGCTGGGCCACGGTGACGAGGGTGATCACCGAAGCCGCGGCGAGGGCACCTGACACCACGCGCCTGACTGGATGCGACTGCACGGTCGCGCGGGTCTCCTTTGGTCTCGGCCGCCGTCGGGGACCGGGGCACGAAGAGGCCGGGGAGTCCTCTTCGCCGCTCGTCCCCACCGCTTCGGGGCTGCTTCATCCGCAACTGGTGAAGCAAGCGGTGGTGGTTCCGGTTCCCAGCTTCCCGACAAAGCTGCGTCCGGCGGCGATCTCGCGTCGCCGCCTACATCGACGGCCGGGGGCCACGAGATCTCGGACAGGTTACGAAAAGTCCGCCACGACGTCCACCACCCGTCGGCCAAAAACTCTCCGTAGCGCCCGGAAACACCATCGGACCAGCTATGGAGAAAACATGTGATGGGCGTTACACGCTGGGGATATTCCCGCAGCCTGTTCGGTCACCGACCGTTCACCTGATCCGATCGACCATTCGGCGCGCCGACACGAAACGGGCGCGTCAGGCGGTGCGCAAAGCCGCTCCCTCCACCAAGCGCAGCCGCGGCACCATCCCCGCTTCGGCGAGTGCGTCGACGGCGCGGCGCTCGTCGGCGTCCCACACGACGGCGGGCGGCGCGCCGAGCAGCACGCTGATCACGCAGTCGTGGCAGGAGATGCCGCGCACGACGCAGCGATCGCAGTCCACCACGAGGTTCTCGATGTCCTCGACGGATATGTGCGAGACGTCCACTTCGGACAGGTCAGGGGTGTCGTTCACGTGGTCCTCCTCACGTCGGTTCCGACTTGAGGAGGACGGTACGGGGCACCCCCGACAGTTTCGGGCGAGCTAGCCCACGCCCCCGTCCGGACGTGGCGCGCGAGACGTCATGAACGACCCTTTCACCGCGTCCGACGCGGTGAACGACCCGTCCATGACGTTTCGGGCCGCGCGATCGGGTGGCGGGTCGGCCGGTCAGACCCGGGACAGGCGGCTGACCAGCACCGACGAGGGTGTCGGGTGGGCGCCGCCGCCGCGGACCGAGTCCGCCACCGCGCGGTCGGACGTCGCGACCACCATCGGCCGGCCCGCGGGCTCGGTCGCGACGATGTTGCGGATCACGTCGTCGGCCAGCACGCCGCGGTCGGAGAACAGCACCCGCACCCCGCGCGGCACCGACGCGGGGACCGACAGCACGCCGGCGCCGTCGAAGACCACGGTGACCTCGGCGGACGTGCGGGCGGCCAGCGCCTGGAGCTGGTGGATCAGCCGGTCGCGCTGGTCGGCGAGGGCCAGTTCCGGGTAGCCGGTCTTCGTGACGTTGTAGCCGTCGACGATCAGGTGGACGTTGGGCAGCGCGAGGTAGCGGTCCAACGTGGACACGTCGGCGATCTTGCCGCCCTGCCCGGTGCCGGACCGGGTGCCGCGCACCATGTCCGCGGGGCGGGCGCCGCGGGCGCCGATGGCGAGTTCGCGCCGCAGGCCGTTGACGGCGCCGTCGATCGTGTCGATGAGCAGCCCCAGCCGCACCTCGTCGGCCTGCCGGGCCTCGCGGGCGGACTGGCGCGCGATCTCGGCGTCGGCGGCCGCGCGTTCGGCGCGGGCACGTTCCCCGGCGACGCGCTGGCGTTCGCGGTCGAGCTGCGCGGTCAGCGCGGCGATCTCGTCGGCGCGGGCGGCGGAACCGCGGTCGGCCTCGGCGGCCGCCGCTTCGGCCGCGTCACGGGCCTGGCGCAGCTGGACGCCTTGCTCGCGAAGGCGTTTCAGGAGCTTCTCGACTTCGCCTTCGCGCTCGCCCCGGGCACTTTCGGCGGTCTGCCGGGCCTCGGCGAGCTCCGCGCGGACCTGGCCGAGTTCGGCTTCGAGCCGCTGGTTGCGGGCCAGCGCGGCGTCGCGTTCGGCGCGCAGGGCGTTCTCTTCGGCGTTCTTGGCGACCAGCCGCACGCGCCCGGCGGCGCCGGACTCCCCGAGCAGGACGGCCGCGGCCGCCGCGGCGACCGAGTCGGTGGCGTTGGGGTCGAGCGCGTCGGTGCGGTGTTCGCGCAACCACTCGATGACGGCGGTGCGGAACTGCGAGGACTCGCCCAGTGAGGCCAGCAGGGCGGCCCCGCCGAGCTTGGCGCGCTTGGCGGGGGCGAACTTGGCGACCGGCCGCAGCTGGCGCGGCACGTCGGTGCCGGGGAGCTTGGCGACGGCGGCCGCGGCGAGCTCGGCGATGCGGTCCCGGACGGGCTCGGGCAGCGCCGGCCAGGTGGCGGGTTCCGGCCGGTCAGCGGCCTCTTCAGCCGGTTCCGGGCGCGAGGCGACACCCGAGGGACCGGCGGGGTCCCCTGGCGGCTCCGGCACGAGCGGCTGCGGGTGCATTGGTCCAGGGTAGGCCCCGCCCCCGCATCCCGCGCCGCGCGGCACACGGACCGGCCGCGCGCGGAAACTGTCGGTGGTCGGCCCTACAGTCCGACCATGCGTTCGATCCAGGCACAACTCGCGTTCGACGAGCTCGGAACCCCGTTGCGGGAAACGACTTTCGTGGTCTTCGACCTGGAAACCACGGGAGCCGGGCCGGGCGCGTCCGAAATCACCGAAATCGGCGCGGTGAAGGTGCGCGCGGGCGAGGTGCTCGGCGAGTTCGCGACCCTGGTCAACCCGGGCAAGACCATCCCGCCGCAGATCGTCTCGCTGACGGGCATCACCCAGCTGATGGTGTACGACGCCCCGCCGATCGAGGAGGTGCTGCCGGCGTTCCTGGAGTTCATCGGCGGCTCGGTGCTGGTGGCGCACAACTCGGGCTTCGACACCTCGCACATGCGGGCCGCCTGCGAGGCGCACGGGTACGTGTGGCCGAAGCTGACGGTGGTGTGCACCGCGCGGCTGGCCCGCCGGGTCGTGCCGCGCGACGAGGTGGGGCGCTACAACCTGACGGCGCTGGCGTTGCTGTTCGGCGCCCGGACCCGCCCGACGCACCGCGCGCTGGACGACGCGCGGGCCACGGTCGACGTCCTGCACGGCCTGCTGGAGCGCGTCGGCAACCTGGGCGTCCATTCGCTCGAGGAGCTGATGGGCTACCTCCCGGAGGTGACGGTCGCCCAGCGCGCGAAACGGCACCTGGCGGCGGACCTGCCGGCCGCTCCGGGGGTCTACCTGTTCAAGGGCCCGAAGGAGGAGGTCCTGTACGTCGGCACGGCGAAGGACCTGCGGCGGCGGGTGCGGACGTACTTCACGGGTTCGGAGAACCGCAGCCGGATCCGCGAGATGGTCGCGCTGGCCGAGCGCGTCGACCACGTCGTGTGCGCGCACGCGCTGGAGGCGGAGGTGCGCGAGCTGCGGCTGATCGCGGCGCACCGGCCCGCGTACAACCGCCGGTCGAAGAACCGCCCCCAGGGCTGGTGGATCGGGCTGACGGACGAGGCCTTCCCCCGCCTGTCGGTGGTCCGCCTGCCGCGCCCGGGCGTGCTGGGCCCGTTCCGCAACCAGGCGGACGCCCGCGCGACGGCGGACACCCTGGCCGGCGCGTCCGGCCTGCGCACGTGCACGCAGCGGATCTCACCCCGCTCCCCGAACGGCACCCCGTGCGTCCTGGCGGAGCTGGGCCGCTGCGGCGCCCCCTGCGCGGGACGGCAGAGCGTCGAGGCGTACGAGCCGTTGGTGGCGTCGGCGTCCGGCCTGATCGCGGGCCTGGACGGCCGCCCCCTGCACACCGCGGCGGAGCACGTGGAGCGGCTGGCGGCCGGTGAGCACTACGAACAGGCGGCCCGCCATCGCGACGAGCTGGCGGCCTTGATCCGGGCGCTGGGGAGGGCGCACCGGCAGGGATCGCTGGCCTCGATCGGCGAGCTGATCGCGGCGGGCCCGGACGGCGCGGGCGGCTGGGAACTGGCGGTGATCCGCTACGGACGCCTGGCGTCGGCGGGAGTCGCCCCGCGAGGGGTGCCGCCGATGCCGGTGGTCGAGGTTCTGGTGGCTTCGGCGGAGACGGTGCTGCCGGAACCGGGGCCCCTGCACGGCGCGCCGCCGGAGGAGGTCGGGGTGTTGCTGCGGTGGCTGGCTCGCCCGGGTGTCCGGTTGGTGAGGACGACGAGGCCGTGGGCGGAGCCGGCGGCGGTCGCGGGGTGGCGGGGGTGGCTCGACCTGGTGACGGAGGCGCATTCACTGGAGCACGTGAGTTGACGGGGCGGTCGCGGGGCCAACCGCAGCGGCGGGTGCCACTGCTCCCGGGCGCAAGCAGGCCGACGTGCCGTCACTCCCGAGCGGCACCTCGCCATCGGGCGCCACTGAAGCCGCAGGGCGACCGCGCGGTCCGTCTCGGCCCCCGCACCCTCACCCCACCGATCTGCCCAGCGCATCGAGCAGCCAGGTGTGCGCAACCCCCATCGGCGCCGCCTCCCCCGTGACCTCCCCCGCCAGCTGCCAGTACCGCCGCAGCCGGGGCGACCGGTCCACCGCCGTCCGCCGGTTCAGCGCGCGGCGGAACTCCAGGCTGTCCGCCCTCCGGTGCGCCGTCGCGTGAGCCGCCACGAACCGGTCCAGCGCCGCCCCGGACGCGGGTGGCCGCCCGGCCACCACCGCATCAGCCGCCAGTCCGCACGCCTCCCCCACCTCGGCGTGCAGCACCCCCAGATCCGCGACCCGCTCGTGCGCCACCAGCGTGCTCGCCCGCAGCCCCACGGCCAGCTCCCGGTCGGCCGCCAGCACGACCAGCTCCGCATACGCGACCACCTGCGCGGTCGTCGGGGAATCCGGCGGCAGCGGCGCACTGATATCCAGGAACATCCGGGCCGTGTCCGGCGGGATCGGGCCCGCGGTCATCGGCTCCCACAGCCGCACCAGCGCGGCATGCGCCCCCTCGCCGTCCTGGACCGCCGAGAGCAGGTCCAGCCGGGACGGGGCCTCCTCCACCGCCCGCAGCACCGAACGCCGCCAGGAGAGGGTTGCCAGCTCGCGGTCCAGTGCCGTCCGCTCGGCCGCCACCGCGTCGTCCAGGGAGCGGTCGCCCGCGAGGACGCCGGTGATCGACCGCAGGCCCAGCCCGAGGCCGCGCAGCCGGCGCACCAGGTTCAGCCGGTCGACCGCCCCTGCCTCGAACCGGCGGTGGCCGCCCACGCTGCGGGCCGGCTCCAGCAGGCCCTCGTCGCAGTAGAACCGGATCGTGCGGACCGGGACCCCCGTCCGGCGGGCCAGGTCGCCGATGCCCAGTGTGTCCTCGGTCACCTTCGGTCGAACCTCCAGCCGGGTGGAATTCCTACGGTACGGCCATGGACACCACCAGACTCGCCGAAGGCCTCCACGACCACACCGCCGGGTTCGCCGGGGCGGTGACCGGCGCCGACCCCGAAGCCCGGGTCCCCACCTGCCCCGAATGGCCGCTGCGGGTGCTCGTCGGGCACATCGGCCAGGCCCACCGCTGGGCCGCGGGCATCGTCCGCTCCGGGCCCTCCCCCGTCCCCGACCCGTTCGACGCCGACCCCGGCTCGCCCGAGAAGTGGTCCGACTGGCTGCTCCAGGGCGCCGCCGACCTCGAAGACGCCGTCCTGGCCGCCGGCGAGACGCCGGTGTGGACGTTCTTCGGCCCCGGACCCGCCCGGTTCTGGCTGCGGCGGATGGCGCACGACACCACCGTCCACCACGCCGACGCCGCGTTCGCCACCGGCGCCGCCTTCGAGGTCGCCCCCGACCTCGCCGCCGACGCCATCAGCGAGTGGCTGGACGTCCTGTCCGACCCCGTGACGCCGACCCTCAACCCCGCCTTCGCCGAGCTCCGCGGCACCGGCCAGACCCTGCGGGTCGCCCCGGACGACGGCCCCGGCTGGCTCGTCACCCGCACCCCGGACGGCGTCCGCTGGGCCCCCGGCGGCGACACGGCCGACGCGACCCTCGCCGGGCCCGTCCAGGACCTCCTGCTCGTCCTCACCCGCCGGCTCCCCGCGGACCGCGTGCGCCGCACCGGCGACCGCGCCCTGGCCGAGCACTGGCTGGCGCACACGGCGGCGTAGCGAGGCGGCTCACTAGGATCACCGGCGACACCCGCAGCCGAGTCTTGGAGGACCCCAGGTGATCACCGCGATCGTGTTGATCCAGGTTGAGGCGGACGCGATCCCGGACGCGGCCCAGGCGATCGCCGACATCGACGGTGTCGGCGAGGTCTACTCGTGCGCCGGGGACGTCGACCTCATCGCCACCGTCCAGGTGTCCGCGCACGAAGAGCTGGCCGACCTCATCCCCGGCCGGATCGGGAAGGTGCCGGGCGTGCTGGACACCGTCACGCACATCGCGTTCCGGTCGTACTCCCGCACCGACACCGAGTCGGCCTTCTCGATCGGCGTCGAAGACTGACCGGCGGGGTCAGGCCGGCTGCCAGAGCTCGACGCGGTTCCCGGCGGGGTCGGTGACCCAGCCGAAGCGGCCGATGCCGTCCATGTCCTGGACCTCTTCGGCGACGTCGGCGCCCTTGGCGCGCAGCTGCGCGAGCATCGCGTCGAGGTCGCGGACCCGGAAGTTGAGCATGACCTGCTGCGACGGCGACCCGAAGTAGTCCGTCCCGGCCTCGAACGGCGCGAAGACCGTCGGCCCCGGCTGCTGCTGCCACGAGCCGTGCTCGTCGGCGTCGAGGCCCAGGAAGTCCCGGTACCAGGCCCCCAGGGCGGCCGGGTCCGCCGCGCGGAAGAAGTAACCACCGATGCCGAGCACACGTTCCATGCCGCGCATCGTGCCAGCCCGGAAACACCGATGGCCACCGCCGGCGAACCGGCGGTGGCCATCGGGCTGATCTGCGGTGCTAGTGGTCCGACCGCTTGGCGGCCGAGGCCGCTTCGGCGGAGTCGAACTCACCGTGCTGGCCGTTCTCGTCCGCGGAGTGGCCGTTGCCGTGCCCGTTGCCGTGGGCCCGCTCCAGCGCGGCGGTCTCCTCGGCGGGGTCCGGCGACCAGAGCGTGCCCGGGACGGCGTGCCCGGCCGAGCCCAGCTTGTTCATCTTCTTCGGCACGGACGCGCCCTGGTACTCGAGCGGGATCGCGTGGCCGTGGCTGTCCACGCCGGCGAGCGGCTGGTGGATCTCGATGAACTCACCGTGCGGCAGCCGCTTGATGATGCCCGTCTCGACGCCGTGCTCCAGCACCTCGCGGTCGGCCCGCTGCAGGCCCAGGCAGAGCCGGTAGGTGAGGTAGTAGGCGACCGGCGGCACGAGCAGGACGCCGATGCGGCCCGCCCACGTCGTCGCGTTCAGGGAGATGTCGAACTGGTCGGCGATGATGTCGTTGAAGCCCGACAGCTCGATCACCATGAAGAAGCCCAGCGCCATCGCGCCCAGCGCCGTGCGGACCGGGACGTCCCGGGGCCGCTGGAGCAGGTTGTGGTGCGCGGTGTCCTTGGACAGCCTCCGCTCGATGAACGGGTAGCCCAGGAACAGGCCGAACAGGATCGGCATGCCGATCGCGCCGGGGAAGAACACCGCCGGGATCGTGTAGTTCCCGAGGTAGACCTCCCACGCGGGCCAGATCCGGAGCATGCCGTCCGCCCAGGCCATGTACCAGTCGGGCTGCGAGCCCGCCGACACCTGCGCCGGGTTGTACGGGCCGAAGTTCCACACCGGGTTGATCTGGAACAGCCCCGACATCAACGCCAGCACCCCGATGACCAGGGTGAAGAACGCCCCGCCCTTGAGCGCGAAGTACGGCATGATCCGCACCCCGACCACGTTGGTCTCCTTGCGGCGCACCCCCGGGAACTGGGTGTGCTTCTGGTACCAGACCAGCGCCAGGTGCGCCCCGACCAGCGCCAGCATGATGCCCGGCAGCAGCAGGATGTGCAGCGTGTA